>JANOGO010000409.1:0-15393 GCA_031406045.1 Pseudomonadota bacterium | reverse complement strand
TGGGGCTCGTACCTCACCGCCGACCTACATGAAATAATCCAAGCGCGTTAAAAGGTGTTGCTTCGTTGCGCCACGGCGGGCGTCGATGGAAATCGATTCGTCGAACACGCACTACTTCAAATCTGCCTGGCTATCTGGTGTCGGTTTGCGCATCGATCCTGCTTGAATTTTGTATTCGTACAATCGACATTCCAATGCACCGTTAAACAACGGTGTCCGCTTTGAAGCGCTGAGCCGAATCAGTTTTGGCAATTGCGTGTCGGCGCTAAAAAGATAGGCGCGCCAACCCGAGAACTGTCGTTTCAGCACATCGCCCAGACGCGGATAATCCGCCGCCAGTTCTTCTTCCTCGCCGATGCGAACGCCATAGGGTGGATTGGTAACCAATACGCCACTAGCGGCCGGTGCAGACATTTCCAATGCGTCGACTTGTTTCAGTTGAACGACATCGGCCAAGCCTGCTTTCGCCAAAATGTTTCGCGCAACTTTCAACACGTCACCATATTTGTCGGAGCCGAAAATTTGCAATGGCTGCGGCGCGAGCTGTGCTGCGCTCGCGCGATCCAAATACTTTTGCCAATCCCGTTCGGAAAAATTCGATAGTTTTTGAAATGCAAATTTTCGATTTATGCCGGGCGCGATTTTCAATGCCATCATCGCCGCTTCGATTAAGAACGTGCCGCTGCCGCACATTGGATCGAGTAACGGTTCCGTGGGTTTCCAGCCGGTTATGCGCAAAATACCGGCAGCGAGATTTTCTTTCAGCGGCGCTTCGATTTGCGCATCGCGGTAACCGCGCTTAAACAGCGGTTCCCCCGAGGTATCGAGATAAATCGTAAACGTATCCGCTGTTAAAAAAGCCGAAATGCGAATATCCGGCGAGCGCCGATCGACGTCGGGGCGTGACCCGAACCGATCGCGAAAGCAATCGCAAATCGCGTCCTTAATTCGTAACGTGACAAAATCCAGACTTTTCAGCGGGCAGTTACGTGCATTGGTTTCCACCATGATGCGATGAGTTGCTTTGAACCAATCGGTCCATGACAATGTACGCGCCGCTTGAAAAATATCATCCTCTTTGCGATAGGCGCCCGCACACACTTGCCAGAACACGCGGCTGGCGATGCGGCTTTCCAAATTGACGTAATAACAAAAATCGAACGCGCCGCGAAAATGCGCGCCGCCCATGCCGACCTCAACATCCGACGCGCCAAGCTCGCGAAGCTCATCGGCTAAATGTGTTTCAAGTCCGCGCGGGCACGAGGCGAAAAATTGTTGTGTACTCATGGTGTTTGATTATCCGGTTCATTGCGCGCAAGCATGATCACCGCATTGACGCCTTTACCATCGGGCCGATTCTCCAGGCGCGCCTGGCCGTCGTGGAACTCAGCAATCAGTCGCACAATATAAAGGCCAAGGCCTAGATGGGCTTCGTCGCTACCGTGCGGCGGGCGCAGCGACACCATGGAATCGAAGAGTTGTTGTTGCATTTCCGTCGGCAAGGCTGGCCCTTCGTTTGTAACAATGATCTTAGCGCTCGATGAGCTTGCGTCCAAGCGGATATCGATGCTGCTACCGTCATGGCGAAAATCAACGGCATTGCCGACGAGTTTATCCAGCATTTGCGCTATCAGGTCCGGCGCACCGACCATCCAGGTCTGCGTCTGCGGCAAGCTAAGATGAATCGGAATATTCGGATGTACGGCGCGATAACCGTCCACGCAACCGGATAATACGTCGCTCAAATTAAAGCGCTCGCGTTCGGCCGTCTGCAGCGATTGTTCGAGTTTAGTGGCTTCGCTCATTCGGTGCAGAATTACCGTCAACCGCTCAATGCCTTGTTGCGCGCGATTGACGTAAACCGTCGCGTCGTCGGTTAACGATTGCTGGCGTAAATTGTCCAGCGACGAGCGTACCACGGCGATCGGCGTGCGAAACTCGTGCGACACGCGCCCGGCCATTTGTTCCAAGTAGCCATTGTAGTCGGCAAGGCGACGCAGCAACTCGGAAAAGCTGCGCGATAAATCGCCGATTTCATCCTTAGCGGTTGATCCGGCAACGAGCGATTTGATGCGGCCCTTGGAATCGAGCGCTTGTTCAGCTTGATCGCGCAACAAACGAATTCGCTTCGATAATCGCGTCGCAAACAACAGCAGCGTTAACGAGCCGAGCAAGATCACCGCCGCCGCGACATTGAACAAGCGTTCCAATGCTTGATTGCGCAATGCCAAAATTTCATTGGTGGTTTCTTCGGCGATAACGGCGCCGGCAACGCGATCGCCGACCCAAATCGGCTGTGCTGCCGAGAGTACAATCGCGCCGCGGTCCTTGGTCATGCGCCACTGGGTTCCGGCCGCGCCGTTGAAAGCAGCCTCGATCGCTTTGCCTTCTAGTTCCATCGCATTTTCCAAATCATCGACAAACGGTTTGCTCGGCGATTGCATCAGACGAACATAAACTTGCCGCAAGCTTGCATCATGCAATTGACGCGCCCAACGCTTGTACCACGACACGTCGGCGGGCGCAGCGGGTTTCGGTCGTGTGGTTTGTAAACTTCCCGTTCTCGCCAACACGCGTCCCAGATGATCAACCACCCACACTCGCGCGTTGGCGCGGCCCATCCCGCGTAAAATCGAATCGATTTCTACACCGGGAATCACAACGCTCAACAACGCTTTCCCCGATCCCAATTGATCGATGCTTTGAAGATCCGCGGTATTGCTGATGTTCACCACATTAAATCCAACCTTGCCGCCAATTATTTCCAGTGGAATTCTCATTTCAAGTCGATAGCCGGATTTAGTCTTGCGCCAGGCAGCTTGGATACGAACATCGGTTTCGAGCCGCTCGCTGGAATCGTCGGAAATGAGTATGCGAAAAACTTGAACTTGCGGCGCCGCAGCCAACGCCAAGCGAAACCGCATCGCGTCCGCATCACCGCGCCCAAGCATGAGATCGAGGTGATCGACCTGATCGATCTCGTCATTGGCTTTACCCAAACTGATTACCTTGGGATCGTGAATTTCAAACAGGAAAAATAAAAACTGATCGTACTTTCCGGTTTGTTGCGTGAAGGAAAATAACTCATTGGTCGAGTCTTGATAGAGCAAGCTTTTAACATTCTGGCCGCGCCAGTCGCCATCTGCACCGTCGACCGCGATGGGTTTCGCGAGCGAACGCGCATAAAGCAAGCGGCTGCCGTTTCGCTCGCTTCCGGCAATGGGCTCGAATAATTGCTGGCGATCGTGCAGCGCCGTCGCGATCGCTTGCGCCGTGCCTGATAAGGTTCGTTCCTGGCCTTGGCGCAGAAAGTTCTCAACTTCAAGAATGTATCGATAGCCTACCCATGGAATCGCGAGCAAAACCAGCGACACCAGAAAAACTTGGCCGCGGATGCCGAATGGGATGTGGAATTTCACGGGTTAGGCGGATACTGTTTTAGTGTGACAGTCAAAAGCGAGATTGCTTCGCTTTGCTCGCAATGACAAATATGGATTCACGCTTTCCAGCGGTAGCCGATGCCATACACCGTATCGATTCGATCGAACGCGGAGTCCACTTCGATGAATTTTTTTCGCATGCGTTTGATGTGGGACGTAATCGTGCTGTCGTCGACGGTGAGTTCGGCATCGCGCATCAACTGATCGCGATCCTTTACGTGGCCGGGAAATTTCGCGAGCGAATGCACCATCCAAAATTCCGTCAGCGTCAGATCGACCGGTTTCTCGAGCCAGGTTACGCTGAAGCGTTTCATATCGATTCGCAGTTGATCGCGCTCGAGAATTTCATCTTGGCTCGGCGGCGAAGCGAGTAAATCGCTACGCCGGAATAACGCGGAGATGCGCGCCAGTAAATGATGCAGGCTGACATCCTTGGTTAAATAATCGTCGGCACCCATACGTAAACCCGCGACCGTGTCGAAATCACTGTCGCGCGCGGTCAAAAAAATAATCGGTAATGTTGCCGACAACGCGCGCAAATCCCGGCACAACGTAAATCCGCCGTCCATTTCATCGCCTAGGCCGATATCGATCAACGCCAGATTCGGTAAGCGCTGCTTAAATGCATCCATCGCAGATTTTCGTGACGGATAAGCATTCACGTCATAACCTTGGCGGCGCAACACGTCGGTGTAGTTCTCGCGGATCAGCGCGTCGTCTTCAACAATGGCGATGGTTCGGCTCATGGATTGGTCATAAAAAATGGAGTAATCGGACTATACAACACGCTGCGCATTTCGCTGCGCTACGGCTGCAATTGCCATGATTTTGCCATTTTTCCCCTTTGCCTAGTCATTTCCGCCACGTCCTGCGCCACTTTTTGGCGCTGTAATTCACCTTATGCCGATTCCAGTTCGGATTAGGCGATAACTAGGGGACGAACATGAAATCTGTAGGTTTGAATATTTTCTCCGACTTTATGCGCACGGTCTTCGCGAGCATGATGGTCGGCCTAGTTTGGAGCGGCACGGCGATGTTGTTCGTGCTGTTTCTCGCGCGCAATGCTAACGCGGGTGAGGTGCCGCTGCAAAAAATAGAACGCGTCGGCGACGCCAAAGAAGGCCGCCTCGTGTTCAAATCAAAGGACGGCATGCTTGCCGCGCCGATACTCAAGACCAACGTTCACATGCGCATCACCGGCATGATCGCGCGCGTCAAAGTCGAGCAGCATTTCAAAAATCCGACCAAGGAATGGATCGAAGGCGTCTATGTTTTTCCGCTACCGGAGGAAAGCGCCGTGGACCATCTCGACATGAAAGTCGGTGATCGCGTGATCGAAGGCCAAATCAAGGAAAAAGAAGAAGCAAAGAAAACCTACGAGGCCGCAAAACAGGAAGGGAAAAAAGCGACATTGTTGGAACAGGAACGCACCAACATTTTCACCACCAACGTTGCCAACATCGGCCCGCAAGAAGAGATCACCGTCGCGATCGAATACCAGGAAACCTTGCGCTATGACCAAGGCCAATTTCGCATCCGCTTTCCGATGGTCGTCGCGCCGCGCTACATTCCCGGCACGCCGGTCGCAAACGATTTCGTCGGAACCGGTTTCGTACCGAATACCGACCAAGTACCCGATGCCGGCCGCATCACGCCGCCGGTATTACATCCCAGTAAAGGCCAAATTAATCCCGTTACGATAAAGGTCGAACTTGACGCCGGTTTTCCGTTGGCGAAATTGGAAAGCCCGTATCACAAGACCAATATGAAACAAGACGGTCATCGCTACGCCATCAATCTCGCCAACGGCGAAACGCCGGCGAATCGCGACTTTGAGTTGGTATGGAAACCGGAAGTCGGCAACGCGCCGCAAGCGGCTGTGTTCACCGAAACGAAGAACAATAAAACCTACGCGTTGGTGATGGTGATGCCGCCTTCCGAAGCAAGCGAGGCAAAAGCTAAGCCGCTGCCGCGCGAAGTGATTTTCGTCATCGATACCTCCGGCTCGATGGAAGGCATGTCGATCGAACAGGCGCGCGAATCATTAGCCTTGGCTCTCGGCCGCTTGACCCCGCAAGATCGCTTCAATGTCATCCAATTCAATTCTTACACCAGCAAACTCTACCCGAATGCAGTTCCGGTAAACACTAGAACACTGCAAGAGGCGCAAGAATACGCGCGCGGTTTGCGCGCAACCGGCGGCACGGAAATCGCCGGTGCGTTAGATGCCGCACTAACTGGTAGCGATAACCCGAGCGTGATTCGCCAAGTGGTTTTCATGACCGATGGCAGCGTCGGTAACGAAGACGAATTATTCGCCATCATCCGCAAAAAGCTCGGCGACAGCCGTTTGTTCACCATCGGCATCGGTTCCGCACCGAACAGTTACTTCATGACCAAGGCCGCAGAATTTGGCCATGGCACGTTCACTTACATCGGCAAGGTCGAAGAAGTGAACGAAAAAATGAGCGGCCTATTTCGCAAATTGGAAAATCCGGTGTTGACCAATATCAATGTTGACTTACCGGGCGCGATTCAAGGTGAAATGTGGCCGAAACAACTGCCCGATCTTTACACCGGCGAACCGGTAATGTTGAGCGCGGCGCTGAACGATATTGGAAGCGACGCGATCATCACCGGCAGTAACGGCGCCGCGAAATGGCAAACCAAATTGTCGCTCGCGACCAACAAAACCGAATCAGGCGTTAGCGTGTTGTGGGCGCGCAAAAAGATTGGCTCGCTGATGGATACCGCTCACAACAATCCTGACGAGGCGAAGAAAGCAATCATCATCACCGCGCTTGATCACCATCTCGTCAGCAAATACACCAGCCTCGTCGCCGTCGACGTGACGCCGTCGCGGCCGGGTGATGCTGCGCTGAAGACCAGCGCAGTGCCAACTAATCTGCCCGAGGGCTGGAATCATGAAGCGGTGTTCGGGCAGTTGCCGAAGACGGCGACAACAGCGGAACTCAATATGTTGATCGGGCTTGCGTTGCTGCTTGCTGCTAGTGGGTTTTGGTTTCGGGCACGGCGCCGTACTCAATCTTATGCTCAATAGTTTTTCCATCTTGGACGCAGCTTTTCACTAACACTGAGCCCACCCTCACCCTCACCCTAACCCTCTCCCGCGAAGCGGGAGAGGGGATTGTCTCCCTCGCCCCATCCCCTTCCCGCTTCAGAGAGTGGGGGATGGGGAGAGGGCCGGGGCGGGGTAGCCTTGGGCTATGAGGGGCGGACGTTAATTTACCCAAATGCAATTGAAAACAAAAACCGTTTCCAACAAAGGAAAAAAATGCAAACCATAAAACGCACCACATTACTTTGGATAGCCAGCCTCTTAATGCTGGCCGGTGTTTGGCAAATTGCACAAGGCGCGTACATCCACGCTAAAGCACAGTACGCGCAGTATTTGCTGCGCAAAGCCTGGGACAAAACCCTCATAGGAGTGAAAGAAGTTAAGCCTTGGCCGTGGGCCGACACGTGGCCAGTCGCGCGCCTCGAAGTGCCACGTTTGGGCGTCGATCAGTTCGTGCTCGCCGGCGCGAGTGGCCGCACGCTCGCCTTCGGACCGGGCCATCTGAGCGGCTCGCCACTGCCCGGAGAGCTAGGAAACACGGTCTTCTCCGGGCATCGTGATACGCACTTTAAGTTTATGCAACACCTTAAAATCGGCGATGAAATTGTTATCACCGCCGCAAGCGGGATGCAGTATCGCTACGAAATTTCCGATACCACGGTTGTCAGTTATCAAGACACGCGCGTCACCATGAGTAGTGACGAGCGATTACTAACGCTCGTGACGTGTTATCCATTCCGCTCCATCAATCCGAGTGGCGATAAACGTTATGTCGTCATCGCCAACTATCTGCCGCCACGCGATGCCAATCGAGTGCTGCGCAAACGCATGCTCGCGACTAACGAATAGTTTCCTGCATTGATTCGGCGTTCATTAATCGAAACAAAGCCGCCCCTCATCCGGCAGGTAGGATTGAGGCACCCAACCCTACCTGCCGTTATTGAAATAACGCGGGCGCGATGAACGCAAAAAATCCGCCGATGACGAGGATTGTGACGGACAACCCGTATATCGCGCGCAATTTTTTCTCGATGCCCTGCGCGCAAAATGCGCAGACCATGCCGTTAACCTGGGCCTTGAGCGACTGCGTTGCATGGGCCGATGTCGACATGAAAACCAACACAACAAGCAAAAAAGAGAACAACTTTTTCATGATCGTTCCTCAAAAAATATACATGAAATTGAAGCGTACGTCGCGGTTATTGCTGACGCCGCCTTCGATAAAAAATCGCTTGTTCACCAAGCGCAGCATCGGCGTAATCTCCACTTTGTCCGATAGATCGCGCATGTGGCGGGCTTCCTAAATCAGCCAGGGTTGCGTGTCTTCGTATTCGGCTTCGTACAATGAAAATCCGCCGCGCAGCGACAGAAAGTCGTGCTTGATGCCGCTTGCGCGGTACAAGCGCGCCGCGCCGCCAAAGTGTATTCGCGTAGTTTCGTAGTCCGCTTGCAGGCCGGGCGTGTAGGCGAATTTCGCGCCGTCGAAATCATTGCCGCGAATCGTACCCAAACCGCCGACCAACCACACGTTAGCTTGCGCGCTAGGCATATTCCAGCGCTTCAGCAAACGCGTGTAGGTCGCTTCGGCGAGCTCACGATTTTTCGCTTTGTCATCCGAACGCATGTAAAGGTATCCGCCACCGACGGCATCGCGCGGCGTCAGCGCGTAATTCACCCACGTATCGCGCCAATTCGGGCCGAGATCGCCCATTGCCATCCAACTGCCTTCAAAACCCATCGGGCCGGCATGGCTGGCGGTGCCGGCCAGCAACCCAGTGATCGAAATGATCGATCGTATTCGTTTCATGATTTACCCCAAAAAATACATCTCGCCGCGCGGGCGCGCGGCACTTCGCCATTGCGATGGCGCCGTGTTCGGGGATTTAGACGACCGGGGGCTTGAGAGGCGGCCGCGGTTCGGCGGGAATGGAAATTTGTAAAGTTGCGGCAATGCTATCAGCACCGCGTTCGACATTCAGCGCAATCGGCGTATGGGAGACAAACACCACATGCGCCAGATCACACAAATTCGCGTGCGGACACGAACCGTTCTCGCAAGGAGAAACATCGGTGTCGACAGCCGTTGGCTGCGCCGTACCGAGCTTAGCTAAATCGTAAGATGTCGCGCAGACATTCGAAATCAGCACCGCAGGCATCAGCGCCAGCGCACCTATCGCGATCCATTTTTGGAGGAAGATTGTCATAGCTTGAGTTTGTTGGACGATCCTAGCACGGATTAGTTTCCGCCGGCATTTAACACCGCGCAAAATTTAGGCGCCTTGCCAGGAGCAGCGTCCTGCCTGCCTTCCAACGATGCCTGCCCTGCAAGCCATTATTCATGAGGCTTTACGAGCACCCTATTCGCCGCGATCGTCTAGGGAAGCTCTGATTTATTCCGATTTCGTCGCGATACTGCGTTGCTCATAAAAAATATCGCCTTACATATAAACTATGCTGCGTCGATATTTTGTGTTCGCACCTTGTCTTGCTTAGAATTCGAAATAAATCAGAGCTTCCCTAGTTACTTGTCATTCCCACTAAGGCGGGAACCTATAAGGCTGCGGCAAATCCCACGTTAAATGGATTCCCGCCTTCGCGGGAATGACACCCGAGGGTCAATGGGAAACCCCCCCTTGATTTTCCTACCGACCATCACCATTTAGTGCGTAATTGGCGATCGCGTAGTAAACTAACGGTTCGTGCAATTTCAGATTTTCGTTGGAGGTAAGTATGGCAAAAATTCTTTCTGTTCTAGCACTGTTGATTTTCACCGCGACGTCGTTTACGCCAACGGATTCCGAGGCGGGCCGGCGCTTTGGCGGCGGCCGCTCGACCGGCATGCAGCGCTCCACGCCGCCACCGTCGCAACAATCCACGGCAGCACAACCGCAGCGGCAAGCTCAAGCGGGTGCGCCGGTAGCCGGCGGCATGTCGCGCTGGCTCGGGCCGTTGATGGGATTTGGCCTGGGCGCGTTGATGATGTCGATGTTCGGCGGTAGCGCAATCGCGGGTCTGCTCGGCAATATTCTGATGTTCGCGCTTGCCTTTATGGTGATTCGATTCCTGGTGAACGCGTGGCAGAAGCGCAACCAGCCGCAGGCACAAGGCATGCAGTACGCCCGCACGCCCGCCGCGGCGCGCGACGATCGCCTTGAGCCGACGGAAAATATCGGCACGTTCCAATCGGCCGGTGGACAAGTATCGATGCCGCAGCGTTACCCGGCAGACTTTAACGTCGACGGTTTTTTGCGCCAAGCGAAGGTCTCGTTTCACCGCCTGCAAGCAGCGAACGATGCCGGTGATTTAAGCGATATTCGCGACTACACCTCGCCCGAGTTATACGCCGAGATCGCGATGCAAATTCAGGAACGCGGTAGCGCCAAGCAGCGCGTTGAAGTGTTGAAGTTGGACGCGGATTTGCTCGAAGTCGTTACCGAAGGTGACCGCGAAATCGCCAGCGTGCGCTTTACCGGCTTGATTCGCGAAGATGAAAATGCCGGCGCCGAACCGTTCGACGAAGTTTGGCATGTGACGAAAGATACCAGCGATAAAAATGGCGCTTGGTTGATTGCGGGGATTCAGGTTCAGTCTACGTAATTTTGCGCTGCTGGAACCCATCCCCACCCTAACCCTCCCCTTGAAGGGGAGGGGATACCGCTTCCGAGATTACCCACAAATTTGTCATTGCGAGGAGCGCAGCGACGAAGTAATCTCGTATTTAATCGCGCTCAAAAATCAGATTGCTTCGTCGCTGCACTTCTCGCAACGACTTCTGAAGTTATCGACATCTGCCGCTCCACCACATTCGCTAACCACACGCCATAAATCTGCTGCGTAACCGCGCGCATTGTCGGTAGATTTTTCTTAGTATCTGAAATCATTTTCGTATAACTTTGCACGCCGGGCCCGGATAATTTTTTCAGCATGGCGCGATCCTTGTCAGCCCACACGCGGATAATTTTCTCGTCGACTTCGATATGCGGCTGAAGGCCGACGTGCGCGCCGCGCACGAACGCTTGATTCGGACAGTTCACGCCACGCAAAATTCGCGTCGCATTTTCCGGAATCGAGAATGATTCGAAATGCCATTGATACGCTGGAAACTCCCGCGCTTTGCCGAACCACTCGTGCGCCAATTCGTTGTGTTCAACCTGACAATTGCCCCAACCGAGTTCCGGCTTGGCGCTCGCGGTAATCGCGCCGCCGAGTGCCTTCGACAGCAGCTGTCCACCGAGACAGTGACCGATCACCGGCACGTCATTCGAGATCGCTTCGCGCGTGAGCGTAAGCACCTCGCCGATCCAAGGTAAATCATCGTTAACGCTGGCCGAACCACCCATCAAACATAGGCCGCTAAACGGTTCGATCGATTTCGGAACCGCATCGCCGCCATCGATCCGCACATGTTCGAACGGAATTTTTTCGCCGCGCAAATAGTCGGCGAAATAGGCCGGGCCGTTGTCGACGTCGTACTGCAGGATCGCGATCGGTTTGATGGAAAAGGATGACATCGTGAATTAGTAACACTGCCAGGTCATCCCCGCGAAGGTGGGAGCCAGCGTCTTTGGTTGAACGACACTGGGTCCCCGCCTTCGCGAGGACGACGGGCTAGAAGAAGAAAACCAACTGCAAACCAAGCAGGTTATTCGTCTTGGAATAACTGCCATCTTTAGTATTCAAGAACGTGCGCAAACTCGAACCGTCGAGCCGATATTCTGCGCGCAATGTGACATTGCTGCTGAGCAAATAATTAAATGTTGCGGTCAGCGCATAGCGATTCGCACCTTTGCTGTCGTTGCTTAGTAATCCTGTGGATGTATCGACTTCGGGGCCGAAGCCGCCATACGGATCGCTAAACACGGATACGGCCGGATCATCCAAATCATCGATCACGCCGTCGCCATTGGTGTCGGTTTGCACCAAGGTTTCGCGGAAAACATTGCCCGGCATGCCGCCACCGTTCTTGCTATTTTTGATGTAATCGGCACGCAGCACGCCTTCCATTCGTGGCGTGAATTTGTAGCCCGCCAGGGCGGAAACGCCGATCCATTCCGCGTTGCCGCCATTGTTCGCCGCCTTTTCCCACTTACCGTAATCAACTTGGCCGGCGAAACTCCAATCGCCTTTGTTGTGATAAAAATCCGCTTGGACGTTGGTGAGATTGTTACCAAATAATTTGCCGCGATAAATCGTGCCGCCGACGCCGGCGTAATCGTTCAACGCGTAATCGAGCCGCCCGTGTATTGCCGTCGAGCGATCGGAATAATTACGTGCCAACGCCGCCGGATTGCCGATCATCACCTTGCCGCTCAAATTGCCGTCCGACGTGAACTCGAGCCCGGCGCCGGTCATGTAAGTGAATTCCGCGTAATCGTAAAGCAAGTTGTAGGTAATATTTTTGCGCAGCGTCGCGGCCTGATATTCGTAGCCTTGCCACGAGCCGACCTGCCCGGCAAAAAGTTTTACATTCGGTTTGATCGGATAGGAAAATATCGCTTGGTTGATGATGTTGTTGTTGGCGTCGTCGTAACCTTTCTTCGGCATGATTTCAATCATCCCTTTGGCGCCGCTCTCGAATTCTTTTTCGAATTTCAGAAAGATCGAACCGAAGAAGGAATTATCGTAACCGTAAACGTTGGCGCCGGGTTGGTCGGACGAGCCGCCAATATTATTTAAAAACACAAAACTATTGGTGCGCCGGCGCTGATTGAAAATATAAGTCGGGTCGGCGTAGCCAGAAATTTTGATGCCGGCAAAGCCACTTTCCTCCTGCGCCGTTTCCATTTGCTCGACTTTGAGTTTGGTTTTGTTGACATCGACGATGGTTTGATCGAGCCGCTCATCGGCAACCGGCGCAGCGGCGCTATCCGCGCTGGGCGCCGCAGCCGACGGCGCAGCGTTTATCTTATCTTCCAATGCTTTGACCTTGGCTTTGAGTTCCAGTAGCTCGCGCAGCAATTCGGCGTTGTCGACTTGCGCAAATGCGGCGCAGGGTAAGGCTAACGCCAGTGCGGCGATGAGCGGTTTCACTATTGGTTTTTTCATGATGCTTCTTCCTCGTTAAGTTATTGCAATTTTTTTCAATACTATATGCCTGGAGACGCTTATGGATATTGGTTCGCAGCCTCATGTTGCCTCGGAGCCGCTTCCATATTGCCTCTTGGCGCGATCCCTATTTTTTTGTCGCGCTGGCATCGCGATAAGCCTCAGCCATTTCCCGCTGTAATTTTTTCTCGCTGCGCGACATGTATATGCTTGCAGCGATCACACCGATGCTTACCAGCACAATAATGACGGTTGCGATTGCGTTCACTTCGGGATTCAAACCGAGCCGCGCGCGCGAAAACACCACTAACGGTAATGTCGTCGAACCCGGCCCCGACAGAAACGCCGACAAAATCACATCGTCGAGCGAAACGGTGAATGTTAGCAACCACGCCGACACAATTGACTGCGCGATCAGCGGTAAGGTAATCAGTAAAAACACTTTGCCCGGCCGGCAGCCGAGATTCATCGCCGCTTCTTCCAGCGAGCGATTCAGTTCCTGCAAGCGCGCGCGAATCGACACCGTCGCGTAGGCCATGCCGACCAGCGTGTGGCCGATCCAAATCGTCATCGCGCCGCGCTCCGGCCAGCCGATGGTTTTTTGCAACGACACCATGAATAGCAGCAGCGATAATCCGATGACGATTTCCGGCATCACCAACGGCGCGGTAATCATGCCGTTGAACAGGGGCCGGCCGAAAAAATTCTTGTAGCGCACCAGCACAAATGCGGCGAACGTCCCGAGGATCGCCGACGCGGTCGCGGTAAAAAACGCGATCTTCAGCGACAGCCACGTGGCGCGCAAAATTTCTTCGTCTTTGAGTAATTCGCCATACCACTTGAACGAAAACCCGGACCAGATCGTCACCATCTCCGACGCGTTAAAGGAAAAAATTACCAGCGTGATGATCGGCAAATACAAAAACAAATAGCCGAGCCCGAGTACGCTGCCGGAGAACCAATTATTGTTCTTCATGCGAGCCCGCCGGCACCGCGTTTTTCTTGATAGTGATTCAAGATCACGAATGGCACGATAACAATCAGGATTAATACAACCGCGACCGAGGACGCCATCGGCCAATCGTTATTGCTGAACATTTCGTCCCACAACACGCGGCCGATCATCAACGTATCCGGCCCGCCGAGCAATTCCGGAATCACGAATTCTCCGACGGCGGGAATGAATACCAGCAACGATCCGGCCAACGCCCCGCCGAGCGACAGCGGAAACGTCACTTTCCAAAACGCCATCCACGGCGTCGCGCCAAGATCCATCGCGGCTTCGATCAAGCGGTTATCTTGCTTCACCAAATTATTGTAGAGTGGAAAAATCATGAACGGCAGATAGGCGTAGACCATGCCCAAGGTCAGCGAGAACGGCGTGTTAATTAGCGCCAACGGTTCGTTGATCACGCCAAGCGACATCAGCGCATTATTCAAAATACCGTTGGACGTCAGAATGCCTTTCCACGCGTAAATGCGCAGCAAGAACGACGTCCAAAACGGCAAAATCACCAGCATCATTAGCGTGGCGCGATACTCGGGTTTGGCGCGCGCCATGCACAGCGCGAACGGATAGGCGATCACCAAGCAAAACAGCGTCGTCAGAAAAGCGTATTTCAGCGAACTAATGAAGGTCAGAATATAGAGCGAATCTTTGGCGAGAAATAAATAATTGCCGAGCTTCAAGCTCAGATTTAGTGCGCCGTCGCTATAGGTAACGATGTCCTTAAATGGAACGCGGCTGATTTGCATTTCCGACACGCTGATTTTGAAAATGATCAGGAACGGAATCAGGAAAAATAAAATCAACCAAATGTAAGGCACGCCGAGCACCGTAGCGCGGCCCCAGTCGATGTTTCTTAGGCGTGCGATAAATTTCATCGAGCTAATTCTTGATCGACATTAAAATACCAATCCGTCATTCCCGCGTAGGCGGGAATCCAGCGTCGTTCGACGCTTAAAGACACTGGATTCCTGCCTACGCCGGAATGACGACCTATCGTTTTATCAGTTCTCATTGGTACGAAACGTTTCCCTAGCTCGTCAGTACGACCATCGCCGAGTCCGACCAGCTCGCATAAACCTGGTCGCCCCAAGTCGGCACGCCTTCTTGATGGCGATCGACATTCGGCGCGCTGGCTTTGAGTTTCATGCCGGAATTGAGCTTGAGGTGATAGGTGGTGTAACTGCCGAGATACGCGAGGTCGACGACTTCGCCTTGGCAAAAATTGAATTCCCCGGCGGGTTTGGTTTTCGACACGACGATTTTCTCTGGTCGAACTGCCACGCTCACATCCATGCCCATCGTACCGGTAATGCCGTGCCCGACGTAGTGTTTGCATTCAGGCGTTTCGACCACGACATGATCCGGCTCGTCGACGATCAGCGTGCCGTTGAACATATTGCAATCGCCGATAAAATCTGCGACGAAGCGGCAATTCGGCGTTTCGTAAATTTCCGACGGCGAGCCGATTTGCAAAAACTTACCTTCCGACATCACGGCGATGCGGCTGGACATCGTCATCGCTTCTTGCTGATCGTGTGTGACCATGACGCAGGTCAAGCCGACTTGCTCCAAAATATTCACGACTTCAAGCTGCGTTTGCTCGCGGAGTTTTTTATCGAGGGCGCCGAGCGGTTCGTCGAGCAACACCAGTTGCGGACGCTTCGCCATGCAGCGTGCCAGCGCGACGCGCTGTTGCTGGCCGCCGGACAGTTGATCGCGCCCCAACTCTTGGTGATGTTCTCGATGCGAAGATATTCGGCGTCGTTGCCGGTGGACTTGTCAGGAGATTTGTTTTCCATCAATGGCCCTGTTGTTGTTAC
>JANOGO010000391.1:0-8445 GCA_031406045.1 Pseudomonadota bacterium | reverse complement strand
AATGCCTCGTCCCGGTGGGGCGCACCCGCGGCGACGCATCGCGAGGCTTGATCGTGAGTGTCTTTTGCGGCGCTTGGCCTTTCCTCGCTGTCGCAGCTTCGTTGTCGATCAGCAAAACCGCGCCTTGCTCATTGCTGACGTTTACTTTGCCTTCGATGACGGCGACGCGCGATTCTTCGTTATCGACGCCGACGTAAAACTCGGTACCTTCGACCAATGCGTTTACGTGGGGTGTGTTGACTTTGAAGGGCTTCGGCGTGCGCGTGATGACGTGGATGGCGCCTTGAATCAGCTCGATCAGCGTCGGATCTTTTTCCGCGATCGCCTCTTTGAGCCGGAAGACGGTGTTCTGGTCGAGGGGGATCGTTGTTTCGTTGGACAAGCGCAATACGGCGCGGCTCTTTGCGCCGACGCGCACCGTGTCGCCGACGCACAGCGTGTCGTTGAGTTTGGCTGGCGTTAACGTGGCATTGTTGATGACGTTCCAGGTGACGTTACCTTGGACGGAAACTACTTTGGTTGCGTTCGCAGCGGGGCAGCGCTCGGCAGCGAAAACTACAACTATCGGTTGCAAGGTGCCAATGCCGATTAAACAAATAAAAAATGAATAGGCAGTGGTTGCCGACCGATCGGTCTGAGTGAATTTACCCGGTGATGCACTGCCGCGATACATGGTGTCTGCTTGGGCCTCCCGCCCTGTCCATGCCGACACTCGCCGTGCCAGCCTTCCCGGAATCCCTCTTAAGAAATTCCACATGAGTTTGCAGCGCACTAAGGTTGAAGTTGTTATGAGTTGCCATTGAGCCATCGTTTTCTCCCCAAAACAATATGTCGAACGGCCTATGTCGAAAGTAATAGATGCTCGACCGGCTTAAGCCAAAAGATATAGGTGCTGCGAAAATATTACGCCAATTATTTCAGTTTGCGTCGATTTGATTGCCCTTGAGGGCGTTGGCTTTCAAATTTCCCTTAGGAAAAGCCCTTACTTAGGCTTTCGTCCTATACAACAGCAATAACCCCTTCACATCCCACCTGGTTAGGTGGGGATTTTTCAATTTTCTTCGCGTAGAGTACTTCGCATACGCTGTTGCGTTTTAAAGGATTGCGATGACTTTAGATAGGCAAAAAAAGCCTACGCCGTTGAAGCCGCTTTTTTTGATTGCGCTGGTTGGCGTGTTGGCTACCGTTTGTCCCTCAGCCCTGGCCGGCGAGAAAGTGTCCGGCCGGGCTCTTTTTTTGGTAACGCCTTCCACGACCATTCCGGTGGGTTCAACGGACGATGATCACGTGCTGCGCTATGCGGCCGAGCGCGGCACGCAAATGGAATACACCGGCACCGATTGGCTAAAAGATTGTTCGCTACTTCGCACCGGCACGTGTGATTTAGTGCACGGCCGCGGCAACTGTTTCGGTTATCAAATTTGGATCGCGCCGAATGGTGATCGTCTGGTCGCGAAATACAGCGGTGTCGTATTGCCTGAAGCGAATAGCGACAAAAAACCACCGGCGATGATTATGCGCGGCACCTGGGTTTATGTGAAAGGCTCAGGCATCTACGCCGGCGTAACCGGCGCAGGCGTCTATCGCGGACGATTCACCTCGGCAGCGGAATACGAGTTGGAGTGGAGTGGCGAAGTTGAAGCCGCGCCGAAAAAAGAGTAACCGTTTTGAAAAAAAGTGAATGCCATGGGTCATGAAGCATTGATGCAATTGGTTGGAAGTCTTTTTTCGATCGTCGCGACCTTGACGGGGCAACCGTTGATTTCCGATACGCTGCCCGAAGTGTTTCGTGTGCCGCACGCGCAAATTGAAGCGATGGCCTGTCAGCAGCCGTGCCGCGTGCGCGCGATCTATATTCCGCACTTGGGTGTGTATTTAGACGATACGCTCGACATTGAGCGCGATGAATTCGACCGCTCGATTTTGTTACACGAGTTGGTTCACCACGCGCAGGCGGTGATGGGCAAATATGAAGATCTGTCGCTGTGCCAAAGTTGGCGGCTGAGTGAAGTGGAAGCCTACCGAATTCAAGATGCCTATCTCGCGCGAGTTGGCTCGGCAAAACGGATACCACACTCGATTGCGCAAGCTTTGCGCTGTCCGTGATTTTTTTGGAGCATGCCTGAAGAGGCGCTTGCTGATTGGTTCTTCAGGTATGCCTTGTGGAGACCCGCATCGGTACTGGGCTTTAGCGGACTTAACTTTCTACACAGACTTGTCACGTCATTCCCGCGAAGGCGGGGAATCCAGCGTCGTACAACAAAGACACTGGGTCTCCGCCTTCGCGGGGACGACGATTTAGGGGAGTTGTGGCCCGAGGCCAGCCGCTGATTTTATCGGCAAGGTGTAGGGCGGGTCCCACCCGCCAATCAAAACATCACAACGGCGGGTAGGAGGGGCTGGCCTTGGGCCACCCGCCCTACTTTATCAACAACTCATCGCTGCTTGATCGTTTTGGTTTTGTCAGCAGCGTGGCATCGGTGTCGGGCATGCCAAAATAATAACCTTGTAGCAACATCTCCCCGCGCCGTTCAAAGTACTCACTCTGTTCGATCGTTTCGATGCCTTCAACCGTGATGCGCAGGCCGAGTTTTCGTGCCAAATCGATCATGACTTCGATTATCGGCAAATGATCGTCGCGATGTTCGATCATCTGCGTGAAGGTGCGATCGATCTTCATGAATTTGATGGCGTAGCGTTGCAGATACGACAGCGATGCGTAGCCCGTGCCAAAATCGTCGATACCAACAGCGAGGCCGGCATCGCTGAGCCGCTCGATATGTTTTTGCGCGATGCGGCTGTCGATGAGTAACGTCGATTCGGTAATCTCCACTTCGATGCGCGGCGATCGCGTTTGATTTTTGCCGAAGCGTGCGATGAGGTGATCGATCACCTGGGTCGACGAAAATTGTTCAGCCGAGAGATTGATCGCAAGCTTAAACGTGGCGGGCAAATCCTTCGCATGCCGCTCAAAAAACTCGAACGCATTGTTGATGGTAATTTTCGCGAGCTCGGCGGAAAAGCCCAATTCCTCCGCGAGCGCGACGACTTGATCGGGCGGAACATAGCCCAACTCATCGTCAAACCAACGCAGCAACGCTTCGGCGCCGCAGGTTTGGTGAGTGCCCGACGTGACCACCGGCTGGTAGGCGAAGCGAAACGCATTCGTCACTATCGCATCGCGAAAACGCGCTTCCAACACAAAATTACGCTCGGCAATTTCCCCGAGGCGGCCGGAATAAACGGCGTAACGATTGCGCCCCGATGATTTCGCGTGGTACATCGCCGTATCGGCGTGTTGGATCAGCACGGTGGGATCGGCGCCATGATCCGGGTAATGACTGATGCCGACGCTGCACGTGATCAGCACTTTGCGGTTCGCTAACTCGAACGGCTCTTGCAGCGCTTTTGCAACGGCTTCCGCGCTCCAGGCGGCGGCGGTGATCGGGTGTACGATCATTAAAAATTCGTCGCCGCCGAAGCGGCCCAGATCGATTCCGCTCGGCAACACACGCTGAATTCGCGTCGCCACTTCGCGCAACAACAAATCGCCGTAATGGTGGCCGAGGGAATCGTTGATTGTTTTGAAACGATCCAGATCGATAAACATCACGGCGAAACGACCCTGCGCGTCATCGGCAATGCGGTTGGTAAGGCGTTGGAATAATTCCGCACGATTCGGCAACGCGGTCAACGCATCGTGCGTTGCCTGGAAGGTCAGCGCGCGTTGCCGATCTTGCAATCGATCGGCCATCTCGCTAAAAGCGTGCGTTACCTCGCCAAGCTCGTCATTAGCGCGCGGCGTCAGCGCGACATCGTGATCGCCATGCATCAATTTGCGTGTCGCCTCATGCAGAATTTTGATCGGCTGCAACACGCGCTTTGACAACGCGAAATAAATCCCCGCCAGCGCAGCCAGCATCGCCAGCAAGCCGGAAACCAGCGACATCTTGCCAAAGCCAAACGCTTCTTCGCTGATGACCTTGCGCGGCAGCACAATGGCGACCGCGAGCCCCGGCCCGGGCAAAGGCGCCATGCCGTAGAGATAATCTAAATGGCGGTCGTCAACGACGATCGGGCCTTTCAGCGAGCCGAGCGCATTGCGCAACACACCCAGTGCGGGATCCTTTATCTCAGGCATTTTTCCGCCGCCGAGAGATTCTTTCAACTCAGGATGCGCGACGATCTCGCCATCATCGCGCAGTATCACGTTGTACGAGCCGGGCAAGACCGGATTGTGCGTTAAGGTCAGCAATTGCTCGAGCGAAACGTCGACACCCGCAGTCGCAATCCACGTGCCGTTAACATCGACCGGCACGCTGTAGGTGGTCATCCAGGTCTTCACATCTTTATCGAAATACACCGGGCTCCAAAACGCCTGACGCTTTGGATTATTGCCCGGCATCGCGCCTTTAACGCTCGGGTAGTCGCTGATCGCATCCCACGTGGCGTCGACAATCGCCCATTCGCCCTTCGGCGAAAAAACCGTAATGCCACTCTCGGGATACCAAACGAACGCGGAGAATAATTGATTAAACCCGCTGTGTTCGGCCTCGAACAAACTCGGGCCGAATTGATCGATCAGGTCGTAACCCACCACCAGCTTTTTTTGATTTTCCGCATTGATGTTCGATCCCTTCGGGGCACCGGCCGAAGGATGTTTCTTGAAATCCCGAAAGCGCGAGCGCAATACGGTTTCGCCAGTCAGACTGCTCTGATAGAGCTCATGAAAACGATAACTGGCCTGCTCGTGCGAGGTCGCTAACCAACCCTTGCGAAACTGCGTCGCGATCAGCTTAACGGTCGATTGCGAGTGAGTGAATTGGGCATCGTGGAAGCGCCAAATCGCGCCAATATGCTGGTCTAGAGCGCTCTGCGCGCGCTCGGCGATGCGCACCGTTAGATAACGATAGTTAAACCAAACCTGCAGCGCATAAGCGAGCAGAAGGGTGCCCGCCAAAATAATGATGAGATCGAGGACTAGCCGACGTTTGGCTACAAATTCCGCCATGGAAGCCGTACCCTTTGTATCGAGACTCCAGCACGGATCGGCTATGCCGACCAAAGTTATTCTTATACGAGTGAACGCTACTGCTACCCGCCGCGGCGGTCAAGCGATAAATCTGGAATTAACAATCGTTAACATTGCTTAGGGGAAACCCTTATTCGCCAAGATACGCAGCGCGGACTTTCGAATCATGCAATAACTCGCTCGCGGGCCCGGTCAACGTGATCGATCCGCTTTCCATCACATAGGCGCGCGAACTGACTTCTAAGGCAAGTTTTGCGTTTTGCTCGACCAGCAAAATCGTCACGCCTTGCGCGGAAATTCGCTGCACGGTTTCGAAAATTTTCTGCACCATAATCGGCGAAAGGCCCATGCTCGGCTCGTCCAGCAGCAGAAGTTTCGGCTTGCCAAGCAACGCGCGGCCGATCGCGAGCATCTGTTGTTCGCCGCCGGAAAGCGTGCCGGCCAATTGATCTTTACGCTCGAACAGGCGCGCAAATATTTCGTAAACTTGCGCGAGTTCTTGTTTGATCGCAGCATCGTCATTGCGGCTGTAGGCGCCCATCAGCAAATTATCTTCGACGGTGAGACGGCTGAATACGCCGCGCCCCTCGGGCACCAGCGCCAAGCCTTTGCGGATCAATACGTGCGACGCGATGCCGTCAATGCGCTCGCCGTTATACGTAACTGTGCCGCCGGACGGTTGATGCATCCCCGCCAAGGTTTTTAGCGTGCTGCTTTTACCCGCGCCATTGGCGCCGATCAGCGCGATCAATTCACCGGCTTCGATGTTTAGATCAATGCCCTTCACCGCTTGAATGCCGCCGTAGGCAACCTTCAATCCGCTGACTTCAAGCAGGCTCAATGCGCGGTCCCGAGATAAGCCTCGATCACTTTCGCATCGCGCTGCACTTCGTGCGGTAATCCTTCAGCGATTTTCTTGCCGTAGTCCAACACAGCGATGCGCTTGCATAAACCCATCACCAATTTCACGTCGTGTTCAATCAGCAAAATAGTCATGCCGTCGGCTTGGATTTTTTCCAGCAGTGTTTTTAGCGCGGCGGTCTCGGTCGCGTTCATGCCCGCAGCGGGCTCATCAAGAGCGAGCAGCATGGGATCGGTTGCCATCGCGCGCGCGATTTCCAAACGGCGCTGATCGCCATAGGGTAAATTTTTCGCGAGGAAATCGCGGCGATGTGTTAGGCCGACGTAGTCGAGCAATTGCAATGAACGGGTTTCGATACTCAATTCTTCGTTACGCGTTTTCGTGCCGCGCAGGATGGCGCCGAACACGCCCGCGCGGGTGCGCACATGGCGCCCGACCATGACGTTTTCCAGCGCCGTCATGTTGTGAAATAGGCGAATGTTCTGAAAGGTCCGCGCGATGCCGCGCTCGGCGACTTGATGGGGTTTTTCCACGCGCAGTTGTTCGCCGTTAAAAACAAACGCGCCGTCATCCGGTTGATAAAGTCCGGTCAGCACGTTAAATAATGTCGTTTTTCCCGCACCGTTCGGGCCGATCACACCATAAATGTCGCCACGCTCGACGTTGAGCGAAATGTCCGACAGCGCTTGCAATCCGCCGAAGCGCTTGGAGACGCCTTGCATGGACAGAAGCGACGTCGCGGCCATCACTCGTCGCGCTCGGTGAGTTCACGCCGCCGTTGCGGCGACGGCCACAGGCCCTCGGGGCGGAACAACATCATCGCCACCAACACCACGCCGAATAACAACATGCGCAAATTGGCCGGATCGATAAACACGCGGCTGAACAACATTTTTTGTACGTCGCTGGAATAGCGCAGCGCTTCCGGCAAGGCCGTCAGTAATATCGCGCCGAGCACCACACCCGGAATATGACCCATACCGCCGAGCACCACCATGCACAAGATGATGATAGATTCGTTCAGCGTAAAACTTTCCGGGCTGACGAATGCCTGCAGGCTGGCAAATAATCCGCCCGCCACGCCGCCGAACGTCGCGCCCATAGCGAATGCCAGAAGTTTGACGTTGCGCGTATTAATGCCCATGGCTTCGGCTGCGATTTCGTCTTCGCGAATCGCGACCCATGCGCGGCCGATGCGCGAATTTTGCAGGCGCATGCAAATAAAAATAACCGCCAGAGTCAGCACTAAAAACAAATAATAATACTGATGCAAATCGCTAAACGTGACGCCGAAAAATTCATGTTTGCGTGCCAGGGAAAATTCACCGAGATGAATGGGATCGACCAGGTTGATGCCTTGCGGCCCATTGGTGATGTTGATCGGGCGGTCGAGATTGTTCATGAAAATACGCACGATTTCCCCGAAACCAAGCGTCACTATCGCGAGATAATCGCCGCGCAATTTCAACGTCGGTGCGCCGAGCAATATGCCGAAGATGCCCGCCAATGCTGCCCCTAAGGGCAATAGCGCCCAAAACGGCAAGTGAATACCGAAGTGCGGTGAGGCAAGGATGGCGTAAAGATACGCGCCGACCGCGTAAAACGCGACGTAACCTAAATCCAACAGTCCGGCGAAACCGACGACGATATTGAGCCCGAGCGCGAGCATCGCGTAGAGCAAGGCGAAGTCGATAATGCGCAGCCAAAATCGGCCCAGGCCCCAATCGACTAGAAATGGCGTCAGCAAAAGCAACGCGCCAAGTGCGACATAGGCAAGCCACGCGCGTTCTTTGCTGATCGCGATCACGCCCGCTCACTTACACGTTCGCCAAACAAGCCCGATGGGCGGAACACCAGCACGACGATCAATACAAAGAACGCAAATACATCTTGATAGTGGCTACCGAAAAATCCGCCGCTTAAATCGCCGATGTAGCCAGCACCCAAACTTTCGATAATGCCAAGCATCACACCGCCCATCATCGCGCCGGCAAGATTGCCGATGCCGCCGAGAACCGCAGCAGTAAAGGCTTTCAGGCCGAGCATCGAGCCCATCAAATGATGCGCGAGATGATAATAAGCGCTGACCATGACGCCAGCGATGGCCGCCAAACCGGCGCCGATCACGAATGTGATCGAGATAATCTGATCGGTGTTGACCCCCATGAGACGTGCCACTTGCGGATTTTGCGACGTCGCGCGCATCGCGCGGCCAAGTTTGGTGCGATTTACCAAAAACCACAGCCCTGCCATGATCAACGCCGACAAAGCGATGATGAAAATTTGCAGCGCAGAAATGACCGCGCCACCCACGTGATACCGGGCTTCCGGCAGCAGCGGCGGAAAGCGCAAGTAATCGCGTCCCCAAACTAGCACTGCCACTTGCTGCAAAATAATCGACATGCCGATCGCGGTAATCAGTGGCGCCAGGCGCGGCGCGTTGCGCAGCGGCCGGTAGGCAATGCGCTCGATGCCTGCGCCTAATGCCATACACCGGATCGTCGGGATCGACTTCTCAGAAGGGATGCTGGACCAAGCAAAGCAGCGAGCG
>JANOGO010000375.1:0-5037 GCA_031406045.1 Pseudomonadota bacterium | reverse complement strand
GTAAACGGCAAGCGCAATTCGCGAAACTCACGGAACAATTCCGGATTATTCGGTGGCACCGGCAGCGGCGCCGACTTATAAATGCTGCGCTCGACTGCTTCGTCGTAGGCCGGATTACCGCTGGATTTAACCAGCGTCGCGCTCAACACTTCGCCGGTGGGCAACAACACGATTTTGAATTCGGCGCGCGGATTGCCGGTCAGACCTTCCGGCGCGAAGGTATTTTGCTCGATCTTGGCTTTGATCTTGCTAATGTATTCGTCCTTCAATTTTTTCGCCGCATCTGATTGCGCGCGGGCACGCTCGCCGGCTTCTTTTGCCGCGCGTTCTTTTGCTACTTGCTCCTCATCTTGCTTACGTTTTTCGTCGGCGACTCTTTTTTCCTCTTCTTTACGTTTCTCTTCCGCTACCCGTTTTTCGTCGTCGAGTTTTTTCTTTTCTTCTTCTTTATTCTTCTCATCCGCGAGCTTTTTCTCGCGCTCTGTCTGCTCATCTTCCTTGCGTTTTTCCTCAGCAAGCTGCTTTTCTTCCTCGCGTTTTTTCTCTTGCTCCTTGTCGCGCTTTTGCTCTTCTTCCGCTTTATCTTTCTCCTCGACCAGACGTTTTTTCTCTTCTTCGGTTTTCTTCTGTTCGTTTTCCGCTTTTGCCTTTTCGTCGACCAAGCGTTTCTTCTCTTCGTCGGTTTTTTTACGTTCCTCCGCCACGCGTTTCTTTTCTTCGTCGGCTTTGCGTTTTTCTTCTTTTTTCTCCTCATCCGCTTTCTTGCGCTCCTCGAGCAGGCGACGCTTTTCCTCTTCCGCCTTATCTTTCTCTTCGAGCGCACGGCGTTTCTCTTCTTCTAAGCGCGCTTTCTCCTCTTCCGCTTTGCGCTTTTCATCTTCGACGCGACGTTTTTCTTCTTCCACTTTGCGTTTTTGCTCTAGGGCAAGCTCTGCTTGCTCCAATAATTTTTGCTTCTCGGCGTCGTGCTGCTTGCGCGCCATTTCCTGTTCGATCTCTAACTTCTTTTTCTCTTGTTCAAAATGTTCCCGTAACTGCACATCTTCTTGCTTGCGCTGTTTTTCGTAATCAAGCGCCGCTTGCTCCTGCTTACGTTTTTCGTTGGCTAATTCTTGTTTGAGTTTCTTGGCCTCGGGTTCGGTACGCGGTTTGTCGACTTTCGGCCGAGTATCGTTAATTTTGGGTTCGGGTTTACTTTCCGTGACGAGCTGCTTGGGCTCGGCGACATTCGGTTTTACCGGCTCCGGCTCCGGCCGGGGCGCAAGTTTCGGGTCGAGCGGCGCGGCTTGAGTGATGGGAATGTCTTCCCAGAGATCGACTTCGATAGTCTCGGGCTGTTTGGTCTGCCAACTGACGCCAAACAACAGTAGGCCGAAAAACAACGTGTGGATAATGGTGGCTAGCAGCAAGGCGCGCAGGCGGCCCCGCTCACGCGGATCTTGCATTAACCCTTCCTCGGTTTTGCCAGCAGCCCGATTCGTTTGACGCTTGCCTCGCGCAGCGCGTCCATGACTTTCATGACTTCCTCATAGGGAAGGGTTTTATCGGCGGCGATCACGACCGATTGATTGGTATTTTTATCTTGGCGTTTTTTGACCATCGATCCGATTTCAAAACGCACTACTTCGATTTCCTTATCGGTGGTGGAGCGATCGCGAAACCAAATGGTTTTGTCGGCACGAACGGTGATTTCGATCGGCGCAGTGACCGGGCTGACGCTGCTGCCCATGCCGGGCAATTCGACTTGACCCGGATTAACTAACGGCGCGGTGACCATAAAGATCACCAGCAACACCAACATCACGTCGATGTACGGCACTACGTTGATTTGGTTCATCAGGCGACGGGGTTTGCGCAACATCGTTTAGGGAACGTACTTTTCCGTGACGGTCGTATGCAATTGCCGCTGCAAAATATTAGAAAATTCTTCCATGAAACTTTCGAAGCGAATCGATAAACGATCGATATCGTGACTGTAGCGGTTGTAGGCAACGACCGCGGGAATCGCGGCGAACAAGCCCATCGCCGTGGCGATCAGCGCCTCGGCGATGCCCGGCGCGACGTGCGACAGCGTCGCTTGCGCGACATTGGCCAGGCCGCGAAACGCATTCATGATGCCCCAGACCGTGCCGAACAAACCGACGTACGGGCTGACCGAACCGACCGACGCAAGGAAGGACATATGCGCTTCGAGCATGTCCATTTCCCGCTGATAAGTTGCGCGCATCGCGCGGCGCGTGCCATCCATCACCACGCTGACATCCATGCCCGGCTGGCGGCGATGTTTTAGAAATTCGCGAAAACCTGCTTCGAAAATCCGTTCCAGCGTGCCAGTTTCTTTACGGCCGCTGGTGGCGCCTTGAAATAACGAATTCAAGTCCGAGCCGCCCCAAAAGTCGCGCTCGAATTTTTCCGACTCTTTCTCGGCGCGCCGGATCGCAAACATCTTGGTGAAAATATACGACCAAGAAACGAATGACGCGAGCAGCAATAAGGCCATGACAATCTGCACCAAAACGCTGGCGCCGGTGATCAGGCTCAACAGAGACATGTCAGTATTTAGATTCACACTGAGATAACCTTTTTCAAATTATTTCGCACCCCATCCGGCAACACCACCGGCTTCAACTTATCCATGTCTATATAAACGATACGGACCTCCGCCTGGGTTAACAATTCGTCGGCACGCCGCACGGTTTGGCGTAATTCGACAAAACAACTGCGAATCGACAGCACTTCGACCGTCGCTTCGAGCCGATCTCCCAGCGTTGCGGGCTTAAGATATTCGATATTGACCCGATGCACAACAAAAGCCTGCCGCGCCGCTTGGGCGATCTTAACCAAATTGACGTCGATGGCGTTAAGCCATTCCACCCGCGCGCGCTCGAAATATTTCAAATAATTGGCGTGGTATACGATGCCGAGCGTGTCGGTGTCTTCGTAATAAACCGAAACTGGCCATGCGAAAACATTTGCATTTTCTTGTTCCCGATCTAATTCGTAGACGGGCTTTAACGCCACAAATCCCCCGTCGCGGAAACATTTTGGCTCGGCAAACCCATATGTTGATAAGCGAGCGGCGTCGCCATGCGCCCGCGCGGCGTGCGCTGCAAATAACCTTGCTGAATCAGATAAGGTTCCAACACATCTTCGATGGTATCGCGCTCTTCGCCGATCGCCGCCGCAACGTTATCCAGCCCGACCGGGCCACCATTGAACTTTTCGATAATCGCCGCGAGTAACTTTCGATCCATTACGTCCAAGCCGACGACATCGACATCGAGCATCGCCAGTCCGGCATCGGCGATCTCTTTGCTGATTTGACCCGTACCTTTTACTTCGGCGTAATCGCGCACGCGACGTAATAAACGGTTCGCAATGCGCGGCGTGCCGCGCGAACGCCGCGCGATTTCCAACGTGCCGTCGTCGGTGATTTCTACCTTCAACAGGCGTGCCGAGCGGTTGACGATACGCATTAATTCTTCCGGCGTATAAAACTCCAAGCGCGCAACAATGCCAAAGCGATCGCGCAGCGGACTGGTCAACATACCGGCGCGCGTGGTCGCGCCCACCAGCGTAAACGGCGGCAGATCAAGCTTAACCGAGCGCGCCGCCGGGCCTTCGCCGATCATGATGTCGATCTGAAAATCTTCCAACGCCGGATACAAAATTTCTTCGACGACCGGCGACAGGCGATGAATTTCGTCGATGAACAAGACATCATTCGGTTCAAGATTGGTCAGGATCGCAGCTAGATCACCGGCGCGCTCCAGCACCGGACCGGATGTTTGGCGCAAATTAACCGCCATTTCGCGCGCGATGATGTGCGCCAACGTCGTCTTACCCAAGCCGGGCGGGCCGAACAGCAATACATGATCGAGAGATTCTTTGCGTTGCCGCGCCGCTTGAATAAAAATCTCCAACTGACCGCGGGCTTTTTCTTGGCCGACATATTCATCGAGCAGCTTCGGCCGCAGCGCGCGCTCCAGCGCCTCCTCCTGTGGGGAGGCGGGCGCGGGAGAGATCATGCGGTCGGTTTCAATCATGGCGAAATGCGGACGAACCGTTAATGAAACAATGAGGCCCTGACCAATTGGCGGGGCTTCCCTCCCCTTCAAGGGGAGGGTTAGGGTGGGGATGGGTCACCGGTGCTCGCGAATCTAACCCTTCCCCATGGCCCAGGGCCACCCCATCCCCACCCTCGCCCTCCCATTGTAGGGGAGGGAATCCGGTACTTCCAACGTTGAATGGAAATATCAAATCCAAATGCCCTGGCTAGGATTTAGACAACTGTTTAAGTGCTTGCCGTATGCTTTCCGACACGCTCAAATCATTGGGAATTTGCTTCAGCGCCCACTGCGCTTCGCGGTCATTATAGCCGAGGGCCAATAGCGCGTTGAGCACATCGCCGCTGCTGGCTTTGGGTGATGAAATCGAACCCGATGTAGCCGGCGCGTGATCCAATTTATCGCGCAATTCGAGCACCAAACGCTCGGCGGTTTTCTTGCCGACGCCGGGAATTTTCGTCAGCCTTCCCGTCTCTTGCATCGCAACGGTCTGCGCCAAATCGGCAACGGAAAGCCCGCTCAAAACCGACAGCGCCAGCTTCGGCCCAACACCGCTTATTTTGAGCAATTGCCGAAACGCACGACGCTCGTTGTCGCTGCCGAAACCATAGAGCAGATGCGCATCTTCACGCACCACCAAATGGGTAAACAACGTGATCGATTCGCCCAATCCCGGCAAGTTGTAAAACGTACTCATCGGCACGTCGAGTTCATAGCCTAAGCCTTGCACATCGACGATGATTTGCGGCGGTTGCTTCTCGATTAGCTTGCCGGTTAAGCGCCCGATCATCGCACCAACCTGCCATTTTTCATGCGAAATCCGGCGGTCGCCAAACTCCCCATTCCCATACCGCCATGGGCGTGACAGATCGCGCAAGCCAATGCATCCGCCGCATCCGCCTGCGGCGCCGCGGGCAAGTTCAATAATCGTTTGACCATTTCCTGCACTTGTTCTTTCTTCGCGTGGCCG
>JANOGO010000365.1:0-10289 GCA_031406045.1 Pseudomonadota bacterium | reverse complement strand
TCATGGTCGCCGGTGGCATGGAGAGCATGACCAACGCGCCTTATCTTTTGCCGAAAGCGCGCGGCGGCATGCGCTTGGGACACCAACAAGTGATCGATCATATGTTCATGGACGGCCTGGAAGACGCCTATGATAAAGGCCGCTTAATGGGTACCTTCGCCGAAGATTGCGCGAGCAAATACGAGTTCACCCGCGCCGCACAAGACGAATTTGCTATCGCGTCACTGACTCGCGCACTCAAAGCCACCAACGATGGCAGCTTTGCAAAAGAAATCGCCAGCATCACGACCAGAGTCGGCAAACAAGACATGGCGGTTACGCAGGACGAGCAACCATTGACGGCGAAGCCGGACAAAATTCCAACGCTCAAACCGGCATTCCGCAAAGACGGCACGGTGACCGCAGCCAACTCGAGCTCGATTTCCGATGGCGCCGCAGCGCTGGTGTTGATGCGGCTTTCCGACGCGGAAAAGCGCGGCCTCAAACCGCTGGCGCGCATCGTCGCACACACCACCCACGCACAGGAACCGAATTGGTTCACCACCGCGCCGGTCGCCGCGATGAAAAAATTATTCGACAAAACTAATTGGTCGGCGAAAGAAGTAGATTTGTTCGAGATCAACGAAGCCTTCGCCGTCGTCACGATGGCAGCGATGCACGATCTCGGATTGCCGCACGATAAAGTCAATATTCACGGCGGCGCGTGCGCGCTCGGCCATCCCATCGGCGCATCGGGCGCGCGGATTATGGTGACCTTGCTTGCCGCGTTGGAAAAATATGATTTGAAACGTGGGGTGGCGTCGCTGTGTATCGGCGGCGGCGAGGCAACGGCTATTGCGTTAGAAAGAATGCGCTAATTAGCTGTCATTCCCGCGCAGGCGGGAATCCATAGTGCGTTTGAATTTTCAACGGCCAAATGGATTCCCGCCTTCGCGGGAATGACACTATCGGAAGTTACGCGCCGGCAGCGACGGACATGGCGCGATCGCGAACTTAAGATTCCAGTACGCCCAGGAACGCGGATCGAAAACGCCGGCGGGAGCGTGTTCCAACGCTTCACGAAACTCGTTCGGGCTGACGATTTCTTGCACCGCGCGCAAGTCTTCAACGGTACCGTAAGTCATCACGTGCGCCAAAAAATGCACGGGATCGGCCAACGACTCCGATGGCTCCCGGAACCATTCCACGCGCCGCGCTACCGCGACCATCTCGGGCGTTAATGGCAATTGCTTCATTGATTGGGTCCGTGGTCTGGGCGCGTTGCGTAAGGCGCCAACACGGGCAACTTGGTGACATCGACCTTCAACACTGCCGCAGTGAGCCGCGCTTGCACCTCGGTGGGTAGCGCAGGCACGTCCTCGAAATAGCTGAGTGCCTTTAGCGAAATAAGCGGATTGAAACTGCGCCCGTAAACGACCGATCCCGCAGCGAGCGCGGTCGGAAGATCAATCCCATGGCGTATCAACGCGTCCATATCGAGATAATCTTTAACCTCGGCGCGTTTTTGCAGCACGGCGACCTTCGTGCCCGCGATATCGATTGGTGCGGCAACGTGCAACAGCATTCCCATAGCCTGATCACGCGGCGCCACTTGGCCAAGACCAAGTCCGCCGAAAAATGAGATCAGCACCGGGCCACCGCGATCGACGCGGCATGTCAACGTATCCGGGGCAACTTGGATTCGTTCAGCGTCTTTGAGATATGGTAGCTTACGCGCCAGATCGTCCGGATCAAATGAGGTGTTCGAAAAAAAGTCGAAATCCACCGACACCCGATGACCCAAGCGTAACGCGAGCGCAGTACCGCCATACAGCGTAAACGCGTCAGGAGTTGCCGCAAGTTCTGCCCATAACTTGAGCTGCGGCGGTGGAAGCATCGTTAAGTTGGGGGTGAATAACGGCACGCAGAATCCTTCCTGTTTGTCACGGTACTCGGGCTAGTGATGCGTCGACCCCAATGTTCCGATGACGATAACGAGTAATCCAATAATCAAATTCATCCCGACAAACATTCGCACCTGAATCAGCGCTTTTCCCGCTGCGGGCCATTCGCGCCCGGCGACATAGCGTTTTAGCCGCGAGTAACCGGAGAAATAAACGTGGCCGAAAATCAGCATCATGATCACGCCCAACGCAAACATCGCGTGGATCGGCCAGGCGACTTTCGCGAAGCCGCCGAGCAGCATAATCATGCCGAGTCCACTGGCTAAGATTAGCAATATCGCGACCCATACCCATGATAAAAATCGGCGAAGCACGCCATTCCAAAGCAATAATCGCTCCGGCGTTTCCAATAGCTCGACCGAAGCGGGGCGTAGCGCCATGTAGGCGAAGAACATGCCGCCGACCCACACCGTGACGCCCAGAATATGGGCCATCAATAACCATTTCATTATTCGATCTCCGAGATTTGGCGTTGCATGGATTCTACCAGCAGCGCCTTCACCGGCGCGAATGAGCGGCGATGTTCGGCGCAAGGCCCGTGGCGATTTAACGCCAGCAAATGTTGTGGCGTAGGATAACCTTTGTGGCCGGAAAAACCATACTCGGGAAATTTTTCGTGCAATGCGATCAACACCGCATCGCGCGCCGTCTTCGCCAAAATCGACGCAGCGGAAATCGCCGCGACTTTGCTATCGCCTTTGACGATCGCTACGACGGGAATATCCAGTACCGGACAATGGGTACCGTCGGCGACGACCAGCTCGGGAGTATGCCTAAGCTCGAGCACTGCGCGGCGCATCGCCAACAACGATGCGCGCAAAATATTATGTTGATCGATTTCTTCCGCGCTGGCAAACGCAATCGCCCAAGCTTTGGCTCGTGATTTTATTTCCACAGTCAAGCGATCCCGCTCCGATTTGCTGAGTTGCTTCGAATCGGCTAATCCAGCAATCGGCCGATCGCGATCCAAAATCACTGCCGCCGCGTAAACCGGCCCGGCAAGCGGCCCGCGACCGGCTTCGTCGACGCCGCAAAGCAGCGAAAAAGTGTCCCATTCGGCCGGCACATCGACGAAATATTTCGCACGCTTAGTAATGCCCTGCATCATCAGCGGCCGCGCATAAACATCCGATCGAGTTCATCAATCGTGATTTGAAACCAGGTCGGCCGGCCGTGATTGCATTGATCGGAACGATCGATGCGTTCCATCTCGCGCAGCAGCGCATTCATTTCCGGCACGGTGAGTTGCCGATTAGCGCGCACCGCGCCATGGCACGCCATGGTCGAGAGCAACTCATTACGGCGTTCAGTCAATGCACGCGATGCGCCAAATTCGCGCAATTCGGCGAGAACGCTTTTGGTTAACTCGGCGGCATCGGCATCTTTCAATAATGCCGGAACCGAGCGTACCGCCAACGCCGTTGGCGAGAGCACACCGACGTCCAATCCGAATTCTTGCAGCTTCTCACTTTCTTCGCTCGCCGTTGCAACATCCAATGAATCGGCAATGAATGTCACCGGAATTAATAACGGCTGCGAGGCAAGCTCAGCGCGGTTCGCGGCGGCTTTGAGTTTCTCGTACATCACGCGTTCGTGGGCGGCGTGCATGTCGACGACCACCAAACCATTTTTGTTTTGCGCAAGAATATAGATGCCGCTTAACTGCGCCAACGCGAAACCCAATTCGGGCATTGGGTCCGACGCAAACGTTTCGGTTGATATTTGGGTCAACGCCGTTTCGCGCAACCCGGCAAACATAGTTTCGTAAAACGCGACGGGCTGTGCGACCTGTAACTCGCCTTGATAGCGAAGTGGTGCGTAGGTTTGCGGCCAGGCATTGCGGCTCACTTCGGGCGCGTTGTTTGTTACTGGAACGGTATTTTCGCGCGGCTGCGCCAATGCGCGTTCCAATGCGTGAAACACGAACCGATGTATCGCCTGGCCATCGCGAAAACGCACTTCGGTTTTCGCCGGATGCACATTGACGTCGACCAACGTAGGATCGAGCGACAGAAACAACACGTAGGCCGGATGACGATCGTGATGCAACACGTCATGATAGGCTTGGCGCACCGCGTGGCTCAACAATTTATCGCGCACGAAACGGCCATTGACGAATAAATATTGCGCATCCCGGGCGCTGCGATTGAAAGTCGGCATCGCAGCGAGGCCGGTCAATGAAATTTCGCCCGATTCCGCTTGCAGCGCGACGGATTGCGCGTAAAACTCTTTGCCCAGTAACGCGCGAACGCGCGCATCGGGATCATCGACGACGGCCGGCAAATGATTGATCTGCCGGCCATTGTGGCTTAGTGAAAAGCCAACGTCGGAGCGGCTCAGCGCGAGGCGCCGGAACACTTCTTCGCAATGGCTGAATTCCGTTAACTCGGTTTTCAAAAATTTTCGGCGTGCAGGCGTATTGAAATATAAATCATCGACGCTTACGGCCGTGCCGCTGCCACGGGCTGCCGGAGAGGCTTGCGAATCGGCTACGCCATCGACGCGCCAACCGTGCTCTGAGAATCGCGCGCGGCTGGTAAGCGATACTTTCGCGATCGACGCGATGCTCGCCAGCGCCTCGCCGCGAAAGCCCAAGCTCGCGACGCGCTCCAAATCCTCGAGTGAGGCGATCTTGCTGGTCGCATGGCGCGACAGCGCGAGGGCTAAATCATCGCGCTCGATGCCCGCCCCATCGTCGCTGACGCTGATGCGCTTAATGCCGCCTTGGGCAAGGTCTACGTCGATCGTCTTCGCGCCTGAGTCCAGCGCGTTCTCGATTAATTCCTTCAACGCGGACGCCGGCCGCTCCACCACTTCGCCGGCGGCGATCTGGCTGATCAGAATATCGGGGAGGAGTTGTATGCGCGCCATCGGTGGCACATTATAACGGCGCACAAGTACGCAGCGAACTACTGATTATCTTTGCCGCATGCTCTAAGAGACAGTACCGGAGCGGCTCTCAGGCCATGCCACGCCGGGAGGCAATAACGATGCGGCTCCTGGCACGACGAAAATTCTATTCTATCGCAGCGAGTTTAGATTTCGCTAACGCCGGATTTTTTGCCAGATAGCGCTTAATGCCGTTAACAATCGAGTCGGCAAGCTTGGATTGATAGGCCGGATCGTTGAGGCGACGCTCTTCTTCCGGATTGCTGATGAATGCGGTCTCGACCAAAATCGACGGAATGTCCGGCGCTTTCAATACGGCGAAGCCCGCTTGCTCGACTTCGCCTCGATGCAAGCGATTGATGTCGCCGATTTCATTCAGCACCGCGCGACCGAGGCGCAGGCTGTCGTTGATCGTCGCCGTTTGCGATAGATCGAGCAAGGTGCGCGCGAGGTAGGGGTCTTTTTGTTTTAGGTTCACGCCGCCGATTAAGTCCGCGGCATTTTCTTGTTTCGCCAGCCAGCGCGCTTGCGTTGATGTCGCGCCGCGCTCGGATAACGCGAACACCGATGAGCCACGCGCGTTCGGGCGGATGAATGCATCGGCGTGAATCGACACGAACAAATCCGCTTGCACGCGGCGCGCTTTATCGACGCGCTGACCGAGAGCGATGTAGTAATCGCCTTCGCGCGTTAACACCGCGCGCATGTTCCCTTCGCGATCGATTTTGTCCTTCAGCAGTTGTGCAATCGCGAGCGTGACGTCTTTTTCTTGGCTGCCATTCGCGCCACGCGCGCCGGGATCTTCGCCGCCGTGGCCGGCGTCGATGACGATGGTAACCAGTCGATCAATCAAGGGTCTCGATTTACTCGGCGGCAGCTTTTTGCCGGTGTCGGCTTTGTCGCCATTGTCATTCTTCGCGGGAATATCCGGCGGTACCCAATATTTCGCTTGGGTATCGACTTCTTTCGGCGGTGCCGGCTCGCTCGGCAGCGGGTCTTTGCCGAGCACCAGCAGTAGCGGATCAGGCGCAACAATCGGATTGATGTCGATCACTAAACGATAACTGTATTCGCCGACCGGCGGCAGCAAAAACACGTTGGGCTTTACCTCGCCCTTAAGATCGAGCACTAAGCGCACGGTGCTCGCCTTGAAGCGCGCGACGCGCATCAGCTTGATGTAGGGATCATCCATCACGACTTTGCCGGACAAACTGCTCAGCACCTCGTCGAGATCCGCTTCGATGTCGACCACCAGGCGATCGGGATTTTTCAGCGTGAAGGAATTGAATTTGAGCGCGTCGTTGGCTTCGAGCGTGACGCGGGTGTAATCCGGCGCGGGCCAAATTCGTGCGGACGTGACTTTCGTACCGGCGAACACAACGCTCGCGCCGAAAATCCACGTTAGCAAACACGCGCGCAGAAAAAATGTCATTACGCGATTTCTTTTGGCCAGCTGTTCCAAAACTTTTCCATATCGATTTTCGTTGACGCAATAGTCACGCTGCGGCCTTCGCCCTCAAGCGCCAAATTAATTTCAACATCGGCACGCGGCAGTAAATTCATCGCCCGTTCCGGCCACTCGACCAAGCAAATATTGTGGCCGTCGAACATTTCGTCGAAGCCCGCGTCCAGCCATTCTTGCTCATGTTTGAATCTATATAAATCAAAATGATACAAGTATAAACTCGAAACCGCATAAGATTCAACCAATGTATAGGTTGGGCTCTTAACCCGCCCAGCAAAACCCAATCCGCGCAACAACCCGCGCACCAAGGTCGTCTTGCCGGCACCGAGATCGCCACTCAAAAAAATTGTCAACCCCGGCGATAGAAAACCGGCGAGATGCGCGCCCAGCTTGAGCGTCGCCGGTTCATCGGCTAAATGCGTCGCGATCATTTGCCCGATTATAACGACGGCGCAAGCGCTTTTCGCGCGAGAACCGCAGCGTGTTGTTTTTTCACATCATCCTACGTTCGTTTATCATGGCGCGATGAATTCAGCAACGCTCGCGGCGCTTGCCGCAAATATTAAGACTTGGGGAAACGAGTTTGGTTTTTCTGCTGTTGGCATTGCCGATGTTGATCTTGCTAACGCAGAAGAAAAATTGTTGCGCTGGCTGGAAAAAAACTATCACGGCACCATGGACTACATGGCGCGCCACGGCACGAAGCGTTCTCGGCCGGCCGAGCTCGTGCCGGGTACCTTGCGGGTCATTTCCGTGCGCCACGATTATACGGTCGACGAGGTTCGCGGCAGTAACGAAGTGCTGGAAGACAGCGAGCGCGCGTTTATCGCCAGATATGCGCTGGGCCGCGATTACCACAAAATTTTGCGCGGCAAACTCAAGCAGCTCGCGGAAAAAATCGAAGCGGCGATCGGTGATTTTCAGCATCGCGTTTTTACCGACAGCGCGCCGGTGATGGAGGTGGAACTCGCAGTCAAAGCCGGACTAGGCTGGCGAGGCAAACATACGTTGTTGCTAGATCGGCGCGGCGGCTCGTTGTTTTTTCTCGGCGAGATTTTTACCGATCTGGTATTGCCGATCGACAAACCGGTCGGCAATCACTGCGGCTCTTGCCAAGCCTGCATCGATATCTGCCCGACGCGCGCGATCGTTGCGCCTTACGTGCTCGATGCGCGCCGTTGCATTTCCTATCTCACGATCGAACATCACGGCAGCATTCCCGAGGAATTTCGCGCGGCAATCGGCAATCGCGTTTATGGTTGCGACGATTGCCAATTGGTTTGTCCGTGGAACAAATTTGCCAAGACGACCAACGATGCGGATTTTAAGGTCCGCAACGGGCTGGATAACGCCGAGCTCGTCACGTTGTTCGGTTGGACTGAACATGAATTCGCGACGCGCCTTGCCGGTAGCGCGATCCATCGCATCGGCTACGAACGCTGGCTGCGCAATCTTGCAGTGGGATTAGGTAACGCGCCGAGCACGTCGGCGATTATCGCTGCGCTGGCAGCGCGGCGCGACGACCCGTCCAGCTTAGTTCGCGAGCATGTTGCTTGGGCGCTTGCCGAGCATGGGAAGCGCGGTGCCAGCGCCGATTTATCGCACGAAAAATGATGCGCCTAAACTTCGGTACGCAGCCAATGCTTGCCTTCTCCCCAACCCTCCCCCGCGCAAAAAACGCGCAAGGGAGGGGGTAGGATTATTTGGTTATTTATGTGTCTGGATACTAAGGAAGCTCTAATTCGCGCCCTTGGCATAAATCTCAAGACTTAGTTGCAGCGCATCGACATCGTGGGCAAATGGATAGTGGATAATTAACGTCACCGCCTGCATAATTTTTTCAAATCCGGCTTCCGATTGCGACACGGTAAAAAACGGCCGCGCCGTCACGGTTAACGGTTGGTTCGAATGCAACACAATCGAACCGCCTAACACGTCGTCTTCCAATGCGAGCTCGGTTAAATCGGCAAAGTGATGCAGTTGGCCGAATCCTCCTGGGCAATGGCCATTGACCCAATAGCGTCCGGCAGGTCCGTCGCAACTGGGCATGGACAGATTCAATTCCACTTCCAAAAATCCGCGCATCGCTTTATCGAACGAATAGCCGACGCTCAAATTATTTTTGCCCAGTTGCATTTCTTTGTAGACTGTTCCGCCGTAAGTCTGTGCGGTAAAAATCAAATTACGATTGCCCTCGGAAACCAGTGCATAACGCGGCTCGACCGTTTCGTAACCGATGTGGCTGGGATAAAGTTTTTCGTGAAACAGCCCTTTGCCATGCTGATCGATCGCAAGATCCGACGGCACGATCAACGATTTGAAACTCACCCGATCGTGCGCCGAGGCAATACCACCGCCGACGGCAGCGGCCGCTTCGCCCGCTTGAATTTTGCGCCGATAATGTTCCGCCTGGCGCCGTAGTGTGTCGACAAAATTGTGTTTGAGCGCGTAGCTATCGAACTCCCGCACCGTCGCCGTGCCATCGAGATTGATGACGGCTTGTACCGTGTCGTTGTGGAAAAATAGCTCCATGTGGCCATCGCTGTCCAAGTCTTCCTGGAAGTGCTCGGGGCGGGTGGCGCAACGATCCAAATGCGCTTCTAATTCGATCATCGCGGCGTAAAGGGCGCGCCGTAAATGGGGCAAATACAAACCGCCGAACAGTCCATGCCAATAAGCGTCATTCGCTTGAGCTTGGTAGAGCAAAACGCGCATGCGCGGCGTCGCGAGCTCCGCCGGCAGTTGTGCCAGCCGCTCGGATAAGCGCAGCATGCGCTTGTGCATCCAGTTAGATTCCGGATAGCGGCTGAAAAAATTCCGCCAAATGCCACCACGAATAAATGCTTTGTTTTCCTCGTATTGATTATTGAGCTTGCGCTCGGTCACCAGGTCCGCGTAGAGATTCGCCGCTGTTGCGGGCAGCGACCATTCGTTCATTTCAATGTACGAGGTCGTCGGCAAATAAACGATGCCGCGCGTCGGCGTTTCGCGATGAAAATCGGCATAGTGGTCGGTACGAATTACGCTGGAGCGCACTACGCCTTCGATGAATTGTTTTAACCAGCCGCGGGTATAAACCCAATCGAAGGTTTCCGGCCAAATGCCGAGCTTTTCGATATCGTCGAAATAAACCGCGGCGGCGTGGCCGCTCTCGTCCGCGAGAGATTCGATATAGCGCACCACTTCATCGGCCGGCGCGAATGGAATTCGATAGCGGAGTTGCTCCGAGATCGGAAATAGCGCGAGTTGGCGGCCATCTTCTTCCGTGGTGTAAAAACCGTTCAACTCGGCGGCGCTGCGCCCGGTGCATAGAAAATGATAATCATCGACTGTCACGTAACGAATACCGGAATCGACCAAGGCCGGCACCACGGTGGCTTCCCACACGCGCTCTGTCAGCCACGCGCCGGTGGGCCGCTGCGCGAGTTGCCGCTCGAGGCGATTGCTAAGCGTGACGATTTGCCCAACGCGATCGCGGTGCGGAATCGCCGCAAGAATCGGCTCCGTTTCGCCGCCACCGAAAATTTCCACTTGTCCGCGCTGCACCATTCTGCGCAGCAACACCATATCGTCCGGATGATGCTGAAATAAAAATTCGAGCAACCACCCGCTGAAATGCACGGCGAAACGAAACTGCGGATATTCGTACAGCGCGTGGATAAAAGGCCGATAGCAGCGCGCGTGAGCGTCGTGAATAACTTCGGGAAAATTGCCGACCGGTTGGTGGGCGTGAACCCCTAGCAGGAGTTTTATAGTTGGTTGCATAAATAATTTATTGGTTTAAGGAAGCTCTGAATAAGTTCGAGTTCTAAATGAGACAAGGCGCGAACAAAAAATATCGACGCAGCGTATTCGATGTATGTAAGGAGATATTTTTGTGAGCCAAACATAGAGCCATGACGAAATCGGACTTATTCAGAGCTTCCTTAGGAAACGCGCCGCATCGCGCCCGACGTTTCGGTGTGCACGGCGCCGGCGCTCAACGGTTGTTG
>JANOGO010000337.1:0-8102 GCA_031406045.1 Pseudomonadota bacterium | reverse complement strand
CTTGTAGCTCGCTCATGGTTGCGCGAGCCGTCTAAGGAAGCTCTGAATAAGTTCGAGTTCTAAATGAGACAAGGCGCGAGCAAAAAATATCGACGCAGCATATGCAGGATATGTAAGGCGATATTTTTTGTGAGCAACGCAGTATCATGACGAAATCGGACTTATTCAGAGCTTCCTAAGCATTACCGGGGGATATTTGGGCCGGTACGCTTTCCTTCGTGGGTTCGGCTGATTCCAATTGCAATTCTAGTTGCGGCGGCGGTTCGGGGGCGGGCTCCGGCTCAGGCGGGATGGGCACGGAAACCGAGATCTGGTTAGCAGGATGATCGGACGCCGCCGTCGCGATGCTCGCTTGACCGAGCGCGTTAAGGCCGCCGATCCCCTTCGCCATGTTCGCACCGACCGAGTTGGAAATCGCGTTCACTTCACCTTGAGCGTCAGCCATATTTTTGCGCATGCCCGCTTCGATTTCGCTACCGGCACTTTCAACCTCGGAACGCAAATTCTTAAGATCTTTAAGTTGCTCGAACTCTTCCATCTCGCGGCTGATGTCGGCTTTCACGCCCGCAACATAGCGTTGCATGCGCCCCATCAGAATGCCCGCGGTACGGGCAACTTTGGGCATGCGCTCAGGGCCGATGACCACTAGCGCGACGACGCCAATAATCATCAGTTCGGAAAAGCCGATATCGAACATTTCAGGCTCGCAGCGACAATTAAGCCTTGCTGCGTTCCTTCACTTCGCCTTCGATGGTTTCCTTGGTATTTTCAAGGTGGCCGGCTGCGGTTTTGTCTTCATCGGTTTTCATGCCGTCTTTGAAACCCTTAACAGCGCCACCGAGATCGGTGCCGATGTTGCGAAGTTTCTTGGTGCCGAACACCATCAATACGATCACTAAAACGATCAACCAATGCCAAATACTAAATGCACCCATCATTTTCTCCTTCTCTAACAACTAAATTTTGTTCAAGGTTTCCGACATGCGCGGCGTGTTTTTGTCGCCGCCGGTTACGTGCATGTGCAAATGGAACACCTCTTGGTGCCCACCGCGGCCCGTATTGATAATCATGCGAAAGCCGTCGTCTAGCCCGTTCTCAAGCGCCAACTTTGGCGCCAGCAACATGATCTTGCCTAGCAACGCCTGGTGGCGCGGTTCTGCGTGCGCCAATGAATCGAAATGCTCCTTGGGAACGATCAAAAAGTGAACCGGTGCGATCGGATTGATATCGTGAAACACCAGGACATCCTCGTCCTCGTAAGCCTTTTTGCTGGGAATTTTCCCATCGATAATCTTGCAAAATAGACAGTTGTCTTTTTTATTCATGTTATTTTGCCCGAGCGGCTTTTTCGGCCAAACCCGAGGTTCCCTCGCGACGCTTTAATTCATCAATAACATCAGCAGGCCGCAAACCGGCCTGAACCAGCATGATCATACTATGAAACCACAGATCCGCCGTCTCGCGAATCAAATGTTGCTTGTCGCCATTCTTCGCAGCGAGAATCGTTTCCGTTGCTTCTTCGCCGATTTTTTTCAGCACGGCATCCGGGCCGGCATTCAGCAATTTGGCCACATAAGAAGTCGACGGATCAGCGCCACGCCTACTTTCCAGCGTGTTTGCCAACTCATCCAAAAACGATATTTCACTCATGCTTGTAAATTTGCCCCGGTTCTTTCAACACCGGTTCCACGGCTTTCCAATCGTTACCATCCAAGTGCTGAAAAAAACAACTATGCCTACCGGTATGACAAGCAATGCCACCTTGTTGTTCAACGGTCAGCAACACGACATCGTTGTCACAATCCAGGCGAATGCCCTTCACCTTTTGCCAATGACCGGATTCCTCGCCCTTGTGCCACAATTTGTTACGCGACCGTGACCAATAAACCGCGTTTCCCGTTTCCTGCGTCAGACGTAGCGCTTCGCGGTTCATTCACGCGAACATCAACACTTTGCCCGTGCCCGCTTCTTGGGCGATGACGGGCAGTAAGCCCTCCGGTGTCCAAGCGATTTGCTCTAACCAGTTTTCCATAACGCGTTGCGCTAACGAGAACTCTCTCGCGAAAAACACCGAGGCCAGCGTGACCTAAGACTGGGAACATTTGCAGAAAACCCCTCCCCTTCAAGGGGAGGGAAGGGTGGGGATGGGGTTGTCTGCATTGCAACGAACCCATCCCTATGGCCCAAGGCCACCCCGTCCCAGCCTTCCCCTTGAAGGGGAAGGGGATTTTCGTTGGTCATCAAGCAATCCATCGGCAATTAAATCCTAACTTCGATACCACAACCTGCCAGAAATTCCTTCGCCTGCCGCACGGTATATTCGCCGTAGTGAAAAATACTCGCGGCTAACACTGCATCGGCGCGGCCCTGCAGCACGCCATCGGCCAAATGTTGTAAATTCCCAACACCGCCGCTGGCGATAATCGGCACGTCTACGGCATCGGAAATCGCACGCGTCAACGCCAAATCAAACCCCTGCTTGGTGCCATCGCGATCCATGCTGGTCAACAGCAATTCACCGGCACCCGCCGCAACCATTTGCTTCGCCCATTGTACCGCATCAAGGCCGGTCGGCCGCCGTCCGCCGTGGGTAAAAACCTCCCAGCGCGGCGTCGCGCCGAATTCCACTTGCTTGGAATCGATGGCGACGACAATGCACTGCGAGCCGACTTTATTGGCGGCATCGGCTACTAATTGCGGGTTTTGAACGGCCGCGGTGTTGATGCTGACTTTGTCGGCGCCGGCATTGAGCAAGCGGCGGACATCGTCAACGCTGCGCACCCCGCCACCCACGGTAAGCGGAATAAAAACCTGTGAGGCAACCGCTTCGATGATCGGCAGAATCAACCCGCGCTGGTCGGAGCTTGCCGTGATGTCCAAAAAGGTCAGTTCGTCGGCACCTTCGCCGTCGTAACGCCGCGCGATTTCGACCGGATCGCCGGCATCGCGCAGCTCGACGAAATTGATGCCTTTAACTACGCGACCAGCGTTGACGTCCAGACAGGGGATGATGCGTTTGGCGAGAGACAAGATTAAATACTAAGGATGAAGTCGGAAGGATGAAGGATGAACTAACAAGGATGAAGGATGAGGGATGAAGGATGAACGTCGTCGAGGGTATGCGGCGGTAATTGCTCGAAATTTGGTTGGCTTACAGCGATGCGCGTAAAACGACAGGAGTTTTTTTCATCCTTCATCCTTGCTCTTTCATCCTTCCGACTTCATCCTTCATCTTTTGGTACTTAGTTCGTCCGCCAATTTTTGCGCCGCGGCAAAATCCAGCGAACCCTCGTAAATCGCGCGGCCAGTAATAGCGCCCGTAATGCCTTCCGACTGCACCGCGCATAGCGATTTAACGTCTTCCAAATTGGTGATGCCGCCGCTGGCGATCACCGGCACTGACAGCGCTTGGGCTAATTTAACCGTCGCATCGATATTGACGCCGTTCATCATGCCGTCGCGGCCGATGTCCGTATAAATCACCGCTTCGACGCCATAGTCTTGAAAGCGTTTGGCCAAATCGATCACATCGTGGCCGGTGAGTTTCGACCAGCCGTCGACCGCCACTTTGCCGTCTTTAGCATCCAAACCGACCATGATATGGCCGGGGAAGGCATCACACGCTTCGTGCAAAAACCCCGGGTTTTTGACCGCCGCCGTACCGAGAATCACCCAGTGAATGCCATCGTCGAGATAAGCCTCGATGGTCGCCATATCGCGAATGCCACCGCCCAATTCCACCGGAATTTCGTCATCCAGCGTATTAAGAATCGCCTTGATCGCCGTGTGGTTCTTGGGTTTGCCGGCCATCGCGCCATTTAGATCGACTAGATGCAGGCGCTTAGCGCCGAGCGATTTCCACTTCTCGGCCATCGCGCCGGGGTCTTCGGAGAATACCGTGGCGCTGGACATTTCACCTTGCTTCAAGCGTACGCAGTGACCGTCTTTGAGATCGATTGCGGGGATGATAATCATTTTCTATCGTAACTCTCGTTTATGGCTGCCAATTAACAAAATTCGCTAATAATTTTAACCCAGCGGTCTGGCTCTTTTCCGGGTGAAACTGCACTGCAAATAGATTTTCCTCTCCGACGGCGCAGGTGAATTCGTTGGGGTATTTGGTCCAGCCGGAAATGTTATCGCGGTTTTGTACCACCGCATAATAACTATGGACGAAATAAAACCGTGCGCCATCATCAATCCCATCCCACAGCGGGTGGGGACGACTGTGCCAAACCTGATTCCAGCCCATGTGGGGGACTTTCAGCTTGTCGCCTTGGTCGTCGACCATATCTTTGGCCGCGAAGCGAATCACTTTGCCCGGCAAAATTCCAAGGCCAGCAACATCGCCTTCGTCCGAATGATCGAACAGCATCTGCAAACCGATGCATAAGCCGAGGAAAGGTTTATTTTTTGCGGCTTGCAGCAGCGCGGGGCGCAGCCCGCGTGCGTCCAATTCGCGCATGCAATCCGGCATCGCGCCCTGGCCTGGGAACACCACGCGATCGGCGCCGGCGACGACTTTCGGATCATTCGTAACTTTAATGCGCGCCGATGGCGCCGCCCGCTCCAACGCTTTTGCAACCGAATGCAAGTTGCCCATACCGTAATCAATGACTGCGACGCTACTCATAACTTACGTCAATGCTATAGCGAGCCTTTAGTTGACGCGATAATTTCCCCGGCGCGCGGATCCACTTCGGATGCCATCCGCAACGCCCGACCAAACGCTTTGAATATAGTTTCCACTTGGTGGTGAGCGTTCACACCACGCAGATTGTCGATGTGCATGGAAATCAACGCGTGATTAACAAACCCTTGGAAAAACTCATGGGCCAGATCGATGTCGAATTCACCCACGCGAGCACGGGTAAAGTTCACGTGATATTCCAACCCCGGCCGTCCGGATAAATCGAGCACGACCCGCGACAGCGCTTCGTCCAGCGGCACGTAGGCGTGACCATAACGGCGCAAGCCCTTTTTGTCACCGGCCGCCTTAGCGAAGGCTTGGCCCAAGGTGATGCCGATGTCTTCAACCGTGTGATGCGCGTCGATATGCAAATCGCCTTTGGCTTCCACCACCAAATCGAACATGCCATGGCGAGCGATTTGGTCGAGCATGTGATCGAGGAACGGCACGCCGCTGGCGAGCTTCGCGGTGCCGGTGCCGTCAAGATTGATGCTGACGGAAATTTGCGTTTCCAATGTGTTGCGCGAGACCTGAGCAGATCGCATGTACGACTTTTGAGAAATTAAAGGAGGTTTTACCGCGGATGAGTTAGCTGACGGTGTGTTCCGAAAACCATGGAGCAACGAAATCGCTCATTAAGCGTTTGATTTCTTCAGGCTATCTGACCGTGATGCAAGCAATGGAATCGTGAGGGAAACGCAGCGTGATTTTGCAAGCAATATACCACGTTGTTGGGGTACGTCAAACACTTCCGCTATTGGGCGATTATCAATTTGTAGGTTCTGGAGACTTTGACTACTTGCGCCGGGATTAATTGACAGCGTTCTTGAGCAAGAGTTGTGCTTTAACTAAATGTTCACCCGCATTCGGTAGGCTGAGACCCTTGAATACATTGCCATTATCGGCTTCGAATTTTTTTTGCTCATGATTTCTTTTCTCTTGTAATTTGTTCCGTTTCACGCGGTCTTTATTTAACCAATTCCATTTCTCGGCGCGATGACTCGTGGAGTGGCTAGTGCAAAGTTACCTTTTTCAAAGCGCATTAAAAAGGACGCTGTCATTCCCGCGAAGGCGGGAATCCATGTTGAAGTTGTATCAGCGACAGCACAATGGATTCGCGCTTTCGCGGGAATGACAAGAGGACAGCGCGTCAAAAATTCTTGCTATGCCAACACATCTTTAAGCGCGCGTTCCCGACGGAATACCTCACAATCATCTTTACTTTAACGGAAGTTTAACGGCCGAGTAACGGAAGTATTCATTTCCTCTCACTTCAAGCGACGTTTCATTAAGTCTGAAGCAGAGCCCATGGCGATTACTTTTCAGCGCCCACAATCGATTTAAGTACCGCAACTAATTCGTCACATTCTGCATCGGTGCCGATGCTAATGCGCAGGAACGGAGCTATGCGCTCCGGGTGTTTGAAATTGCGCACGATGATGTTGCGGTCGCGCAGTTTCGCGGCAAGATCAGGCCCGGCAAAATCAGCATGGCGCGCGAAGATAAAATTGGCGCCTGATGGCATGACTTCAAAGCCCATCTCGTTGAGCGCAGAAACAAGCCGGGTGCGGCTCGCGATCACTTTTTCGCAATTGGACTTCAACCATTCGCGATCTTCCATCGCCGCCGTCGCGCCGACTTGGGCGAAACGATCGAGCGGATAGGAATTGAAGCTATCTTTGACCCGGTTTATCGCCTCGATCAGCGGCGCTTGGCCGAGCGCGTAACCGACCCGCAATCCAGCTAACGCGCGGGATTTGGATAACGTGTGAGTGACCAAAAGCTGCGGATAATCTTTGATCAATCCGACGCAAGATTCGCCACCGAAATCGATATAAGCTTCATCAACCACCACGACGGAATCGCCATTGGCTTTCAATAAACGTTCGATCTCGGCCACCTGCAATAGTCGCCCGGTCGGCGCGTTTGGGTTGGCGAAGATGATGCCGCCGTTTTTCTGCAAATAATCGTCAACGCGAATTTCGAACGATTCCGTCAGCGGAATTTCGCGATAGTCGATGCCGTACAAACGGCAATACACCGGATAAAAACTGTAGGTGATGTCGGGAAATAGCAGTGGTGCATCGTGTTTCAGCAAGGCCAAAAACGTGTGTGCCAGCACCTCGTCGGAACCATTGCCGACAAAAACTTGATCCGCCGACACGCCATGAAAATCGGCAATCGCGCGCTTGAGTTTGTCGCTGTTCGGATCGGGATAAAGGCGTAGGTTATCGCCGATTTCTGCTTGAAGCGCAGCGAGCACCTTGGGGCTCGGCCCATAGGGATTTTCGTTGGTGTTGAGCTTGATTAAGTTGGCGACCTTCGGTTGCTCGCCCGGCACATAGGGCGTCAAACCGCGAACGACATCGCTCCAGTATTGGCTCATGACTTAAAACGCATTTCCGCCGCGCGCGCGTGGGCCGGCAAGCCTTCGCCGTTGGCGAGAATCGACGCGATATTGCCCAAGGTTTTCGCACCCGCTTGCGACACGTTGATGATGCTGGTGCGCTTCTGAAAATCGTACACGCCGAGCGGCGAAGAAAAGCGCGCGCTGCGCGAGGTCGGCAACACGTGATTCGGCCCGGCGCAATAATCGCCCAGCGATTCCGAACTAAAGCGGCCCATGAAAATCGCACCAGCGTGTTTGATTTTCGCGGTCCACTGTTCGGGATTTTCCACCGACAATTCCAAATGTTCCGGCGCGATTTCATTGGCGATGGCGCAGGCTTCGTCCAGATCGCGCACTTGAATCAACGCGCCGCGATTGGCTAATGATGCGGCGATGACCGCTTTACGCGGCATCGTTTGAATGAGTTTTTCGATGCTTTGTGCGACGTAATCGATGAAATCTGCGTCGGGGCACAGAAAAATTGCTTGGGCGATTTCGTCGTGTTCGGCTTGCGAAAATAAATCCATCGCGATCCAGTCGGGATCGGTTTTGCCGTCGCAAATGACTAGAATTTCCGATGGCCCGGCGACCATGTCGATACCCACGACACCGAACACGCGGCGCTTCGCTGCGGCGACATACGCATTGCCCGGCCCACAAATTTTGTCGACTTGCGCAATCGTCTGCGTGCCGTAAGCCAACGCCGCGACGGCTTGCGCGCCGCCGATCGTGAACACGCGGGTCACCCCCCCGATTGCCGCCGCCGCGAGCACAAGCGCGTTACGCTCGCCGTTCGGCGTCGGCGTCGTAAGAATTAATTCGCTGACGCCGGCAACTTTCGCGGGAATCACATTCATCAACACCGACGATGGATACGCCGCCTTGCCGCCCGGCACGTAAAGGCCAACGCGATCGAGCGCCGTGACCTGTGGGCCGAGCACCGTGCCGTCCGCTTCGGTAAATTGCCACGAGCTAATTTTTTGTTTTTCGTGGTAGGCGCGGATGCGTGCCGCCGCCGTTTCC
>JANOGO010000326.1:0-16183 GCA_031406045.1 Pseudomonadota bacterium | reverse complement strand
TATGACATTCGCACCGTGCAGGAATTGTTGGGCCACAGCGATGTGTCGACGACGATGATTTATACCCATGTGTTGAATAAAGGCGGGAAGGGTGTGAAGAGTCCGTTGGATTTGTTGTGAAGTTCATCGCCGCGCAACCATAATGTTCGCCGTCAAATTTCAACGTGTGGCCAAATGGCCCTAGGCCAGCCCCTCATTCCCGCGTGCCCTTTGGGCGCGAGAATCCATAGTCTTTAGTTTAACGACACTGGTTCCCCGCCTGCGCGGGGACGACGATACCAATAAAGTCCAAATGGATTCCCGCCTTCGCGGGAATGACAAAAATGAAGGCTGCCTGAAGATCCGCATGGACAATGGATCACAGGCCATGCCATGCCACGAGGTAAGCTGGATGCGCCTGCTGGCATTGCCCGTTTCCAGAACCCATTTTTACCCCGCTTGCAGTATACTAATCGCATGGTAAAACACTCGCTTACCGACTGGTTTCAAACTCCGCTCGGCGCTTATGTGATGGCGCGCGAGCAGGCCTATTTCGACGAAGTCGTTGCGGATATTTTTGGTTTTAACGCGATGCAGTTTGGTTTGCCGGCGCACGATTTTTTGCGCGCTAGTCGCATGCCGCTTAAGTTTAGTGTGGCGCCGGAATCGGGCGGAATTTTACGCGCGATGGGCGAGGCGTTGCCGGTCGCGACGCAGAGTATGGATTTGGTGATATTGCCGCACGTTTTGGAATTTGCCGCCGAGCCGCACCCAATTTTGCGCGAGGTGGATCGCGTGATGATGCCGGAAGGGCGGTTGATTATCGTAGGCTTTAATCCGTGGAGTTTGTGGGGTTTGCGCCAGGCGTTTAATTTTGAGGAAGATTCGTTGCCGTGGAGCGGGCGATTTATTTCGCTGGTGCGCTTGAAGGATTGGTTGTCGTTGCTCGGCTTTGATGTGTCAGCGGGACGGCTGACTTGTTATTCGCCGCCGTTCGTCGCGGAAAAATGGCTGACGCGATTTGATTTTATGGAACGCGCCGGCGATCGCTGGTGGGGCGTCGCAGGCGGCGTGTATATGTTGCAAGCGATCAAGCGCGTGCAAGGCATGCGCTTGATCACGCCGAAGTGGGCGACGCGTCCGGCGCGAGCGAGTATGGCTCAAGCCGCACAGCGGGCGGCACGTGTGTCGACCGGGTTACCGGATAACGTGATTCCCTTACGAAAAGAATAACGATGGGTGAGAGAAATTTCTAGCGATACGATAGATATATTTTCCGATGGCGCGTGTAAAGGTAATCCCGGTCCGGGCGGCTGGGGCGCGGTGTTGCGCTTTGGCGATCACGAGAAAGAAATCTTTGGCGGCGAGCCGCAGACGACCAACAACCGCATGGAAATGACCGCGGTAATCGAGGCGCTGAGTCAATTAAAGCCCGCCAGCAAAGTGCGCGTCTACACTGATTCCAAATACGTGCAAAAAGGCATCAGCGAATGGCTGCCGGGCTGGAAGGCACGCCGTTGGCGCACCGCAGCCAATCAGCCGGTGAAAAATGTCGATTTGTGGCAGCGCATGGACGCGCTCGCCGCGCAACACGATATCGAGTGGCTATGGGTGAAGGGCCATGCTGGGCATCCGGAAAACGAGCGCGCCGATGCGCTGGCGAATCGCGGCATCGGTACAAAATAATCATGCGGCAAATCATTCTCGACACCGAAACCACGGGCCTAGAGCCGTCACAAGGCCATCGCATCATCGAGCTGGCCGGCGTCGAAGTATTCAGCCGGCGCATGACCGGTAATCATTTTCATCGATATCTGAATCCGGGACGCAAAAGCGACGACGCCGCCAAGCAAGTACACGGGATCGAAGATGATTTTTTGCTCGACAAACCGAAGTTCCCTGAGATCGCGAAAGAGTTCGTCGATTACATTTCCGGCGCAGAATTAATCATTCACAACGCGCCGTTTGACCTAGGATTTTTAAATAACGAGCTGGGCCTTGCAGGTTTTAAAACCGTGCAAGGTTATGCCGCGAGTGTTACCGATACGCTGGTCGTTGCAAAGGAACTCCATCCCGGTAAGCGCAATAACTTGAATGCGCTGTGCGACCGCTATCAGATCGACAACAGCAAACGTACGTTGCACGGCGCCTTGCTGGATGCTGAACTGCTCGGTGAAGTTTATTTGGCGATGACGCGCGGCCAAGAGAGCTTGCTTATGGATTTGGAAGCGCCGCGCGCTCAAGACGAAATCGAAACTGCGGCGCTGATTAATCTTGTCATTCAATACGCCGACGAGACGGAATTGGCGGCTCACGAAAAGGTGTTGGCGAATATCGCCAAAGAGAGCAAGGGGCCAGCTCTGTGGCAAGTGGTATCTTTAAACCTATGACTGCGGGAATCGCCTACGTGTTCATCGCGATCATTTGGTTGAGCGGTGCTCGCGCGGCCGTTGCCCGGAGCGCCCGGTGCGATGCGATGGATCGGCAGTGGCGATCGAGTTCCGAGTTACGATCGTTATGATCTGCGCATTGCCCAGCGCTTTAGGTTAGACCAGGCCGCGGCGGAAATCGCTGCCGGCGTGCACAATATCGGCGAGCGTTACGCCGATATTGATGACACAAATATTATAAAGAGCCGGAGTTACTCAAGTTTTTCGGCAGAGTTTTAGTTTTTTTTTGAGGCTGGTAAGAGATTTTTCAATCCATGGAAATGGCGTTGGTCGCTGCTAGGCGAACAATATGGACGTTATGTTTTTGCATAGCGCAATGGGCGTTGGCGCAAAATGCCGCCGCTCAAAATATCGCGATCGTCATCAGCGAGGAAACGCCGACTTATCTTGAGATCGCCGATACGGTGAGGCGCCTGGTTACTCAGCAGGCGCCGCCCTCGGTCAAGCTGTTTACGATTCCGGGGGAGGGGCTCGCTACCGGCCAGCGTGACATCTTTAAAGTGGATTTTTATAGCTTGATCGTGACCGTCGGCGCGCGCGCTGCGGCGATTGTTTCCGAGCTTCGTGTTAAGCCGCCGGTGTTATGTACGCTGATCCCGCGAGCACTTTACGAACGCTTACCGTCACGCAGTATGCCCGGCCATGCATCGGCGATTTTCCTGGATCAGCCGCTGTCGCGCCAGCTAGAATTGGTTCGCCTGATTTTGCCGGGCAAAGTTCGTCTCGGCGTTATTTACGCGCAACAGTCGGCGCCCTATTGGTCCGAGCTGGAGCGGCAAGCGCAAGCAACAGATTTCAGCGTTGTCGCGGAATCGATTGAACGCGCCAACGATATCGGGCCGGCTTTACAACGAATTTTTGCGCGAGCGGATTTTCTGTTCGCCGTTCCCGATGCCGAGATATTCAACCGGATGACGATTCCAAAGATACTGCTTTCCAGCTACCATTCGCGGCGCCCGGTCATTGCGTTTTCCGCGGCATTGGTCAAATCCGGTGCGCTTGCAGCGGTTTTCACCGCACCGGAACATTTAGCTCGTCATATTGCCGAGATCGTGCTTAAAATGCAGTCAGATGGGAAATATTCCCTGCCGCCGCCACAATACCCAATCTATTGGAGCGTGAGCGTGAATCGGCAGGTAGCAAATTCGCTTGGATTGTCGATTCCGAACGACCAAGAACTTCAATCTCGGCTAAGCCAAGCGACACAGGAGCATCGATGAAAGGCTGGAGTATCAAATGGCGAGTATTATTTTTGGCGTTGATTCCGCCGATTCTGATTTCGTTGCTGCTCGCGCTGTACTTCGTTAAAGTCCGCGTCACCGAGGTGCAGCAATCGCTGCGCGAGCGCGGCCATGCACTGGTACGTCAACTGGCGCCGGCGTCCGAATATGCGCTGTTTACCCGTAATCGCGACATTCTGCAGGAGCTTGCCGATACGGTGAGGCGCGAGGCCGATGTCAGCCTAGTCACGATCTCCGATGGCGCCGGTCAGTTTTTGGCAGTGAGCGGCGATTTGGAGCAACGCCAAGTCCTAACCGAAAAACCCAAAGGCATCAGCTTGGGGCTGCTGGAATATCCCGAGCTGTTGTACTTCAGCGAACCAATCCGGCAATCGCGTATGCGCGCCGACGACATTGCCGAACAATCGTTTAATGCGCCATCATCAGCGGATGCGCCGAAGTCGGTATTGGGCTGGGTCAACATCACGATGAGCAAGGGTTCGACGGTTCAACGTCAAGAAGAAATATTGCGTAACAGCGCGATCATCGCGTTGGGCGGTATTTTTCTGACGGCGTTACTAGCGCTGCGCATGAGCGTGGGTATTACGCGGCCGATCCGGCGCTTGGTCGGCGCGGTGGATCAAATCACCCAGGGAGATCTGACGGTGCAGGTGTCGGACCGCGCTGGCGGCGAGTTGTCGGCATTGGCGCGCGGTATTAACAGCATGACGCAATCGCTCAAGTCCGCGCAGGAAAATTTGCAGGAGAAAGTCGATCACGCGACCGCGCAGATCACTTATCAAGCGAGTCACGACGTACTTACGGGGCTGATCAACCGGCGCGAATTCGAGAGCCGCTTGCAGCGTGCGCTGCTCAGTTCGCAGCAGCACGGAAAAGTTCATTCATTGTTCTTTCTCGATCTCGATCAATTCAAGATCGTTAACGATACGTGCGGCCATAACGCCGGCGATGAGTTGCTGCGGCAAATCGCCCATCAGTTGCGGCAGAAAATTCGCGAGCGCGATACGCTGGCGCGGATCGGTGGCGATGAGTTCACGGTCTTGCTGGAAAATTGCCACCTCGACGATGCAGTTGAAGTTGCACAACAATTGCGTGAAGCCGTGCAGAATTTTCGCTTCGGCTGGAACGAGAAGTTTTTTGCGATCGGCGCGTCGATTGGCGTCGTAATGATCGACAATTCCAGCGAAAGCGCAGCAGTGTTATTGAGCCAGGCCGACTCGGCTTGCTATACCGCGAAGGATTTAGGCCGAAATCGCATCTATGTGTTCAATGAAGATGACGCCTCACGTAACGCCCGCGTCGGCGCGATGGAATGGGTAACGCGCATCACCCATGCGTTTCAGGAAGATCGCTTCCTGCTCTACTGCCAATCGATTTTGCCGCTGCGGGGCGCGAAAGAAGGCGATCCGTATTACTACGAAATATTGCTGCGCATGCGCGGCGAAAATGGCGAGATCATCCCGCCGATGGCGTTCATTCCCGCAGCGGAGCGCTTCAATCAGATGCAGGCGATCGATCGATGGGTGATTCACGAAAGTTTTTCGGTGCTACGCCGATTGATGCAAGGGCAGCGTACCGGCTTGATGACGATCTTTTCAATTAATCTCTCCGGCGCATCGTTGTGCGATGAGAAGTTCTCGGTTTACCTGCGGGAGCAATTGACCCAGTTCGATATTCCACCGCGCAATATTTGTTTTGAGATTACCGAAACGGCGGCCATCAGCAACTTAACCCATGCGGTAAATTTGATTCAACACTTCAAGCGGCTTGGTTGTAAATTTGTGCTTGATGATTTTGGCGCAGGTTTGTCGTCGTTCAGTTACCTAAAGCACTTGCCGGTCGACGGCATTAAAATTGATGGGGTATTCGTCAAAGGTATGGCCGTCAATCGCATGGATTTTACGATGGTCGAAGCGATCAACAATATCGGTCACGCGATGGGACTGACGACGACTGCGGAGTTTGTCGAAGATGACACGATCATGCGCAAATTGCTTGATTTAGGCGTCGACTATGCGCAGGGAAATTGGGTGCAGCGACCGCGTGCGCTGGAAGAATGGTTCTCAAACGATGGCGATAGTAAACGCAATGTCGATCTGAAGTTGCGGCTGATTTCTCGGTCCGGCGAAACCTGAATGGGTGGGGGCTTCACAGCCCTTATAATGGGATCCATGAATGTAATTGGTTTCGCCGGATTTTCCGGCAGCGGTAAGACAACATTAATCGAGGCGACCATTCCGTTACTCGTCGCGCGTGGCTTACGCGTGTCGTTGATTAAGCATGCGCATCATAGTTTTGATGTCGATCAGCCGGGTAAAGATTCCTACCGCCATCGTGTCGCCGGCGCGAGCGAGGTGTTGGTGTCATCGCAGCAGCGTTGGGTATTGATGCACGAATTGCGCAATGAAGCCGAACCGAGTTTGGACGAGCTTCTTAAGCAGCTCGCGAATTGCGATGTGGTGTTGGTCGAAGGGTTTAAGCGCGCGCAGATTGCGAAAATCGAAGTGCATCGTTCTGGCGCCGCCGCGCCGTTGCTCTATCCCGACGATGCCCATATCGTTGCGGTCGCAACGGATGAGCCGCTCGAAACCGATTTACCACAATTGGATTTGAATCAACCAGCGCAGATCGCGGATTTTATTTGCGACATAATGGTCGTACCCTTTAGAAAAGCACTGAATGCATCATGATTAAGATTTTATATTTCGCGCGGATCAAAGAAAGCTTAGGCATGGGCCAGGAATCGATCGCGTTGCCAACCGATGCGATCGATGTCGCCGCGTTAACCGCGTGGCTGCGCCAGCGCGGCGCGGCCTGGCAAACGGAGCTAGGGCCCGGCAAAGCGCTTCGTGTTGCCGTCAATCAAGCGATGGTCGGTATGGATGCCACGATTAACGATGGCGACGAGATCGCCTATTTTCCGCCGGTGACCGGAGGCTGATGTGAGCGTGCGCGTGCAAACCGAAGACTTCGACATCGGCGCTGAGATTGCGCAACTGCGCAAAGGTAATGCGAAGATCGGCGCAATCGCCAGCTTCATCGGCCTGGTGCGCGATATCAACGAAGGCGATCACGTGTCGACCATGACCCTGGAGCATTATCCCGGCATGACCGAGAAAGCGCTGGACGAAATCGTCGCGCAGGCGAAATCGCGTTGGGATATTTACGATGCGTTGGTCGTACATCGTGTTGGAAAACTTGTGCCGCTCGATCAAATCGTGTTGGTGGTCGTCACCAGCGCCCATCGCGGTGACGCATTCGACGCGTGCGAATTTTTGATGGATTATTTAAAAACCCAAGCGCCGTTTTGGAAAAAAGAAGACACCGAAAAAGGCGCGCGCTGGGTCGATGCGCGTGAATCGGATGATGCGGCTGCGGCTCGTTGGAAAAATTAGCGTAACGCGATGAGCTTTGGTGAATTGTTGGTGCGGTGGGCGTTGGTGATTGGCTTCGGGCTACTCGGCGCGGTGACCGCGTTAGCCGCGGTGATGATCGTCGTAGAAAAACAGCCCGGTAATGTCTTACTGTTGTTGATAGTTACAATCGTAAGCTGCGTGATTGCCTTTGTTCTTTGGCGGGGAATTAAGCGCTTGGAATAGCCGGACGATGCCTGGAGAGCCCCACCAATCCTGGGCCTACAGGCATATTCCCAAACCAAATTTGATTTGAAACACCGCACTACGGCGAGATTCTATTTCGCCTTGTAATTTTTCCTCGTTCCAAAATCCGGTGGGCCGCATATTTTGTCGATCGAGTATCGTTAACGATCAGGCACCCCAAATTGGCACGTAGCCACACCAACCCTGGGTGCGGACTCGGGCCTAATACAAACTCCCTCTGAGCTTCGTTGGCACAGTGCCAAACGACGATATTTTTCGAAAAATCCATTGCTGACAGGCGCATGGATATTGCCTCTGCAGGCATAGTGTTTGCAGAAGCGCTTCTGATAATCGTCTTGCGGCAGCGATATTTTAAAATCAAATTCGCTGCGCCCGCAGCCAAAAATTTCTCGCCACGCCATACCCCATTTGGCTAAGCCTATATCGTTGTGGCTAACGCTTCAGGCCAATATTCAATCTCACTTTGCGCTCCTATAGTTCGTTCCAGAGATTCCATTTCGATTCTCTGGTTCTAATAAGCAGCAGGATTTTTTACGGACTTTTAAAAAGGAAAATGCAATGTCATCACTTCAACTTTCGCTTCTTAGCAGCACTGAAATCGCGCAGGTATCCGGTGGCTACCTTGATTGGGAAACCAATTGGTGCGGTACCCGCGTGCCCGGCTGGCCGCGCCCAAAAGGCCTGGTTACGCTGACCGATTCGTTGAGTTTAGTCGCCCTTAATCCGCAGCCCTTGCCACCCCAAGGCGGTGGCTTCGAGCTGGCAATGAGTTTTTAAATTAATCACCAATTTATCCAGGAGAAAATCATGAGCAATGCAATCAAACGTTCCACACTTTCCATCGGCGATCTTGAAATGGCCGCCGCCGCCGCGGTAAAACGCGCCGTAACCGCCCGCGAGCAAGCCGGCATTGAATTGTCCGGCGAGCAGGTCAACAGCGTCAGCGGCGGCGCGATGTTCTACTGGAAAGATCCGTTCATTTACGGCATCAAGATCGATCCGTTTTGGTTCAAGCCCGCCGACGGTCTTGCGGTGGACCCGGTTCAAGTCGGCGGCATCGCGAACAAAGGCTTTGGCGGTTAACGATGGAAAAGCGCGATTGGCCCCTCTGCCCAAGCACTTTTCCCGGATGGCCGGGTAGCGTTGCCTTTGGACTTGTCACCGGCACGGTTGAAGAACCCCGTTGGCAAGCCTTTGAGAAACCCTTGCCGATTACCGACGAATTGCTTGCGCTGTCAGGGCCGGTCGCACCGACCGAAATTTTCCGCTTCGCCGGACCGTGCGCCGGCAAGGCGTGTCAACACTTTGCCGAGTCGACGGGCAACTGCCGTCTGGTTGAAAAAACCGTTCGCTTTGTTAGCAAAGTACAAGAGAAACTGCCGGCTTGCACCATCCGTCCCGATTGCAAATGGTGGCAGCAGGAGGGACGCGATGCTTGTTTTCGTTGTCCCCAAGTGGCTTCCAGTAATCCCGCCAATGCCCAAGCGCTGCGTATGGCGTCGGATCCCACTGTCCTTTAAGCGCTACGAGCGATTTGAAAGGAGATATCTATGTTTACCAGAAACGAGAATGTTGACGTGAAAGTTCCGTTAATTCAGGACGAAATCGATGTGGTTGCCGGCGGACGTTTCAAACGCCCGCTGCAACGACCGGTCGAGGTGTACTACGACGATGGCGTGAGTATTTGGACTAGCGATCCATCGAGCACCAACGTCCACCCAATTATCACTTAATTTTCTATTGGAGCAATCATGACATCGGAAAAGAAACTTAACGGCGATCTGAATTTCCAGATACTCAACCGCGAAGAAGCAGAAGCTATTTCGGGCGGGAAGATTAATCATCGAGATGAATCACCACCGCCTATCCCGAGAGATCCGGGGCACGGGGCATCAACGTACTATCTGCCCGAAATTGAAATGGATACCGGGCCGATATACCTGCCTTAGATTAACCGCGGAGCAATATCTAGCAGTAAATGGCAGTCCATCACTGAGCCAAGGAGAATGAAAACGTGAGGCAACATTTATTCCGTCGCGAAGCCCTCGACTTTAATCGAGAAAAATCTTTAGGCGACGTTATATTGGTGCGTCCATTTTCGTTCTCCGTGCTCACCGGTTTCGCCGTATTTTTTGCAATATTGATTGCTACATTCGCATTTTTTGCCGAATACACGCGCAAAACCCACGTCGTCGGGTATCTTGCACCAGACAAAGGGCTGATTAAAATCTACGCGCCGCAATCGGGCACATTAATCGAAAAAAAAGTAAAGGAAGGTCAAACCGTTAAGCAGGGCGACGTGTTGTTTGTGTTATCGACCGAGCGCACCTCGCGCGAAAATGTCGAAATTCAAGCAGCAGCCATCGCAAAATTGAAAGAACGCCGGGCGAGCCTGAATAGCGAACTCGGTAAGCAAGGCGAGATCGACGGCATCCAAACGCAAGCGGCAAACGAACGCGTTCGCGGCATGGAAACGGAGCTGATGCAATTACGCGATGAAATCGGCATTCAGCAACAACGAGTGGCCAGCGCACAAAGCAACTTCGCGCGCTATCGCACCTTGATGAAGAATCAGTTCATTTCGGCCGCACAAGCACAGCAAAAAAACGACGAACTGTTGGAGCAAAAAGCTCGACTGCAAACCTTGATCCGGACGCGTACCGCGCTTGAACGCGATATCAAATCGCTGCAACATGAAGCAACGTCCGGCGATTTGCGTGCGTCCAATCAGCGCTCGGCGATTGAGCGCAACATCGCGGCCTTGGAGCAAGAACTCGCCGAGCATGAAGCGCGACGGATTATCGTCATCGCTGCGCCCGCCGATGGCACCGTCACGGCGATTCTCGCCGAGCGCGGCCAAACGGCGCAATCGCAAACTGCGCTGCTTTCGATTCTGCCGGCGGGTGCGAAGCTCGAAGCGCAGCTCCTGGTACCCAGCCGCGCGATTGGGTTTATCGCCACCGAGCAGCAGGTCGCGGTGCGCTATCAAGCCTTTCCGCATCAACGTTTCGGCAGCTACCACGGCCGTATCACCGAGGTATCAAAAACACTGATCGCGCCGAATGAGGCCCAGCTTCCGATCGCCGCCGGCGAGGCTGTGTATCGCGTCACGGTTACGTTAGATGCGCAATCGGTGCGGGCGTACAACCGCGAGATGACGCTGCAGGCCGGCATGTTGCTGGATGCCGATATTTGGCTCGATCGCCGTCGTGTGATCGACTGGGTGTTCGATCCGCTAATCAGCGTCGCAAAGAAAGTTTAAGCATGAATTCATTTTTGAATTTTTCCAGCCGGTGTAGGATTCCTGTCATTCTGCAAACGGAGGCTGCGGAATGCGGCCTGGCATGCTTAGCCATGGTCGCAGCGTTTCATCAGTATCGCAGCGATCTTGCGACGCTGCGGCGGCGCCACGCGATTTCGATGAAGGGCGCGACGCTGAATCAGTTGATTCAAATCGCCGCGCAATTAAAGTTCGTTTCGCGCGCGGTGAAAGTTGAGCTTGAGCAAATCGATAAGCTTGCGTTGCCGGCGATCCTGCATTGGGACTTCAATCATTTTGTCGTGTTGACCCGTGTGCGCAATGGCCAAATCAAAATCCACGATCCGGCGCGCGGCGAGCGTGTTTTAAGTTTCACTGAGGCGTCAAAACATTTCACCGGCGTTGCGCTCGAGCTGGAACCGACACACGAATTTAAGCCGAAACAGGAGCGACAACAAATCCGTCTGGCGCAATTGGTTGGGCGACTGAGCGGCGCGAAACCCGCGCTGATCCAGATTTTCGCACTCGCCGTCGCGTTGGAAATATTCGCAATTGTCGGCCCGCTATTCATGCAATTGGTGACCGACCAAGCAATCGTTTCCGAAGACCGCGACTTGTTGACCGTGTTAGGCGTTGGTTTTTTATCATTAGCGTTAGTGCAGGTAAGCATCACAGCCGTTCGGTCGTGGGTGTTAATGTATTTGGGCACTACGTTGAATCTGCAACTCGTCAGCAATTTATTTCGGCACTTACTCAAACTGCCGATGCAGTATTTCGAAAAACGTCACCTGGGCGATATCGCGTCGCGATTTGAATCCCTGAACGTTATACAGCGTACGCTAACCACAGGCTTCATCGAGGCGATTCTCGATGGTGTGATGGCGTTGGCAACCGGCGCCATGATGCTGATTTATAGTTGGAAGCTGGCGCTGATCGTGGGACTTGCCGGCGCGTTGTACGGCGTTCTGCGACTGGTGCTGTATCGGCCGTTGCGGCAAGCGCAGGAAGAGCAAATCTCGCACGCAGCGCGCCAGCAAAGCAATTTTCTCGAGACCGTGCGCGGCATTCAAAGCGTGAAATTATTCAATCGGCAAGTTCAGCGCCGCGGCGTTTACGAGAATTTGTTGGTCGATAATTTTAACGCCGGAATTCGCGTACAACGGCTCGGCATTTGGTTTCACGCGTTAAACGGCACGCTGTTCGGCATCGAGAATATCATGGTGATTTGGCTCGGCGGATTGCTTGTGCTCGACGGTGGATTCTCGATCGGCATGCTGTTCGCATTCATCGCCTACAAGCAGCAATTCACCTCGCGTGTGACCAGTTTTATCGAAAAAGGTATCGAGTTCAAAATGCTGGCGCTGCATACGGAGCGCGTCGCGGATGTTGCATTGACAACGCCTGAACCCGAGGACGTTTCAAGTCAAGGCGAAAGCCATTCTTTGTCGACCGTCATCGAGATCAAGAATTTAAGTTTCCGCTATTCTGATGCCGAGCCGTGGGTATTGCACAACGTTAGTCTTCGAATCGAGGAAGGCGAATCGGTTGCGATTGTCGGTAGCTCGGGTTGCGGGAAAACGACCTTACTGAAGATTATTCTTGGGCTATTGCGCCCGTCGGAAGGCGAGGTTTTAGTCGGCGGAAAAAACGTGCAGCAACTTGGCCCAGGTTATAGAAATCTGATCGGCACTGTGATGCAAGAAGATCAACTATTCGCCGGATCACTGAGCGATAACATCTGCTTTTTTAGTCCGGAACCGGATCAATCGCGCATTGAAGCGTGCGCGCAAATGGCGTGTGTCCATCAAGACATCGTTGCGATGCCAATGGCGTACAACACGCTGATCGGCGACATGGGCTCGACCCTGTCCGGCGGCCAGAAACAACGCGTGCTGCTGGCGCGCGCCCTGTATAAAAATCCAAAAATCCTCGCGCTGGATGAAGCGACTAGTCACTTGGACGTTACCCGCGAGCGGCAAGTAAACGAAGCGATTCGACAACTCAAACTCACGCGCCTAGTTATCGCGCATCGGCCGGAGACCATTGCGTCGGCCGATCGCGTCGTGATTTTGGGGCAAGTGCCTGATGCGCAACAAGACCACCCATCGGTGCCGGTACGTGAACAAGTTGAGTGCAACACCGAAGCCGCTGCATAGCATAAGAGCTTTTCCGTAAATGAAGCCGATGCCTGAAGAGGCGCTCTGGATGTGGGTCTCCAGCCAGGGCTCTTGAAGAGGCAATCACAATGCGCTTGTTGGGACAACTTGTTCTACGAGTTTTCGTGTTAAAATTCGTGTGTAAATCTCACCAATGGTGGCTGTAGCTCAGCGGTAGAGTCCTGGATTGTGATTCCAGTTGTCGTGGGTTCGAACCCCATCAGCCACCCCATCAATGCTGGTTCTCAGCGGAAGTGTGTGCTATTTTTCTTCCTACAATAGTGGGAATTTAGTAGGAAATTCAAATCCCCTTGTGCGTTAATTATTTTAGATAAATCATGCCATTGCGGCCCGACGACTGGCCGGAACAAGCCAGGATCTGTTTGCGTCGCGACTCGTGAGAACGAGGGCGTGGGCGAAAGTAGAGTAGGGGATCCTGACCGAAATTGACGATCGATATCAGAATGTTTAAACTATGTTTATACATTCTTGAGGAAGCAATCATGGCCGAAGTGTTGTTGGATATCAAACAATGGGGCAACAATCTGGGAGTCCGTTTGCCTGCGGCGATAGCACGTGAAGCGCGCTTGTCTGCTGACCAACGAGTGCGTGTATCAGTCAAGGGAAATCAAGTTATGATTACCCCCGTTGCAGATGCGGGCATGACACTTGCACAACGTCTCGAAAAATTTGACGCCGTACGCCACGGTGGCGAAGAAATAATTCCGGACGCGGCCCGAGGAGCGGAGCGTTGGTAGTAGAGGGCGTCAAAAAGCCACCGAAAAAGCGAGCATCGTGGGTGCCGGACCGAATGGACATCATCTGGATTGATTGCAATCCGCAAGCGGGCCGAGAAATGCGCGATATTCATCCGTTTTTAGTGCTTTCGCCCAAAATATTTAACGAGAAAACATCGCTCGTCATTGGCTTGCCAATGACCACGGCAGAATACAATGCGGATAATCCATTCGCTGTCCCCATCGGCGTCACAAAGGGACGTAAGGCAAGAAAAACCACTGACGCACTGTGTCATCAACCTAAATCATTTGACTGGCGTAAGCGAAGCGCGTGTGCGCACCCACTAAAGTCCGTGTCCAATGAGCAGTTCAAGCAAGTACGCGAACGATTGAATCAAATTATCCAATTGACGTGAATGGGTGATTGTCGGACGCGCGATTGTCAACGACATTTCTTAGGTAATCGCCAATTCTAGCGATTTTGCGGTCAATCGATAACCCATTGCGCGATACCCACGCTGACGTTTCTCCCACATTCGAACTAACGCCGGATGGCCGACATCGACGAAATCGATGATACGCACATCAGTCTTCGTCGCCTGTGTGCGATGCAAACGGCCGGCGTATTGCTGCAACGTTCCTTTCCAAGATATCGGCATTGCTAGCACCAACGTATTCAACGGCGGATGATCGAAACCTTCGCCGACCAATTTCCCGGTCGCGAGTAGAACGCGCGGCACATCAGGGGCAAGCGCATCGAGTTCCGCAATCACCGCTGCTCGTTGCTTCTTCGGTAACCTGCCATGAAGTACAAAGGGAGCGGGAACTTTGCCAGCCAGCGCCGTAAGAATGGCATCCAGATGCGCGGTTCGTTCAGTTAGTGCTAGAACCTTCCGGCCTTGTTCAAATGCCTTCTTAATTTCGGTCGCAATGGCCTGCGTACGATTTTCATCGCTAGAAAGAGATTTGAAGACCTCTTGAATGCCGACATCGGCGGGAAGGTCGATTTGGCTGCGCAATAAAAATGGCACGACCTCTAAATCTTGCGGCGCGTTTTCAGGTTTTTGCGCCGTATGCCGGATTGGCCCGCATTGCATAAAAATGATCGGTTGCAGGCCGTCGCGACGAATCGGCGTCGCGGTGAGTCCGAGTAGGTATTTCGCTTTGACTCGTTTCAAGATGGCGTCGAACGATACGGCGCCAACGTGGTGACATTCATCAACGATGACATGGCCGTAGTTTTCGACCAACGAATTGATTTCGCCCTGACGCGATAGGGATTGCATTACCGCAATATCGATCTTGCCGGTTGGCTTGGTCTTGCCACCGCCAATGGTTCCAATCGTGTTCTTGTCGACGTCGAGAAAAGCAAGCAGCCTTTCCTGCCACTGCTTAAGTAGCTCAGTGCGATGTACCAGCACCAGCGCGTTGACACCGCGACGCGCAATGAGCGCAGCGGCAGTCACAGTCTTACCAAACGCCGTCGGAGCGCACAGTACTCCCGCGTCATGGCGCAGCATTGCAGTCATCGCCTCTTCTTGATCGAGTCGTAATGTTCCGACAAAGTTTGTATCGAGTTTCTCGCCGTCGAATCGCTCTTCCCGCAAGTCTGATTTGATATTGTTTTCTCGCAACAATTCCAGTGCGGGTTCCAGGCAACCGCGCGGAAGCGCGATGTGATTTGGGTAGTTCTGCGCGCAGCCAATCACGCGAGGTTTGTCCCAAACGGTAAAGCGCATGGCTTGGGCTTTGTAGAATTCTGGATTTTGAAATGCAGCCAGTCGAATTAGACGATTTGCCAGTGCTTGTGGTAAACGGGATTTCTCAAAATAGATGAGATTACTCAGCGTTATTTTCAGCGACTCCGGCATTGGCCCCTGCAATTGTTTTGAAACGGTGGCGCGGCGTTTCCATGGTTCCTTGTTATCTTCGTCATCGATGAATGTTACGTCTAACGGATGCGCTCCGTTTGTGGCGCGCAGTATAGTTGGCTCGATGTCGATTGGCGGCATGAGCTTGATCGATGCCAGAAAAGCCCACTGATCTGAATAGGGATGTAAGTCGTCATCAACAAACACGCTGCCGCCATTCTCGCGGGGTTTCTTTTGTAACGGCAACGCAATCAAGTTACCAAAGCCGCCCTTCGGCATTATGTCTTGATTGGGGAACAAACGGTCGTAAGACGTTAGCTTCAGTTGACGGGTTCGAGCACAGGTATGGCTGATGATCGCGGTGCCGAGGCGGCGTGCGTCCCGCGCGGAAACGCTGTTGGCGAAAAATATCCAAGCACGCCCGCACGATCAACGGAACGCCTGCGACACGCTTCAGTGGCTTGGGGAAGGTCAGCCCGTTGACGAGCCGCTCGCCCTTACCCGCCGCCAAAATGATCGCTCTTTTCATCGCAGCTCCGTTTCTATGTCGCGCGTAACGCTCAGCAGAGTGGTCCAAGCGGCACAGGCTGTGAAATTTCCACCACTGCCCTGTTGCCTCATCGACGCATTCCAGATGCGCCCGGTTCGCTTCAGCCTGTCGTTGCAGACCGCAATCTCGTGACGAGGGAACAGACAGCAACCGGCGTGCCGACTCAACCGCGCGGCGTGGTGCCTCGAATTACCAGCAACGTGCCCTTGCGCCCCGGTGGCAATGGATAGGCGGCGTGCCAGGCACGCGGCACCTCGGGGCCGGTCCAGTCGAATAGCCAGCGCGCGTCTTCGGGGGCCAGATTGATGCAGCCATGGCTC
>JANOGO010000317.1:0-5127 GCA_031406045.1 Pseudomonadota bacterium | reverse complement strand
GTTGCTCGATCAATTTGCGCGAAACATCTTTCGCGATACGCCGCGAGCGTTTGCGACGGATGCGATAGCGCTAGATACGGCGAACTTTGCGCTGGCACAAAAATACGATCTAACAGTCGCGCCGGTCGAGCGGATCTTTTTTTATTTACCGTTCGAGCACAGCGAATCGATTACGGATCAAGAGCGCTGTGTCGCGTTGGTTGAGTCACTCGTTAACGTCGACGCAAAACGGGCAGATTTTTTGGATTACGCAAAACGTCATCGCGACGTCATTGCACGATTCGGTCGATTCCCGCATCGCAACCGCATACTCGGTCGTGTTAGCACCGACGCGGAGGTGGCATTCTTGAAACAACCTGGCTCCTCTTTCTGACGGAGAGAAAATGGAACAACGCGTAGCAGTGGTCACCGGCGCCAATCGAGGTATCGGCTTTGAAACAAGCCGCCAGTTGGCGAAGCGCGGCATCCATGTCGTGCTCACTGCGCGCAGCGCTGCCAAGGCCGCCGGTGCGTGTCAAAAACTAAAAGATGAAGGCTTAAACGTTGCCTACCATGCCTGCGATGTAACCGATGTCACAGCAGTACAAATTTTGCGCGACTTCATCAAAAAGAATTATGGCGCTGCGGATATTCTTGTTAATAACGCCGGCGTGATGCTCGATTCCAAAGGCGGCAGCGCATCGGAAATGAGCCCCGATGTGTTGCACAACACCATGGCGACCAATGTCTACGGCCCGGCGATGCTATGCCGCGCGCTGGTGCCGCTGATGAAAGAAAAATCCTACGGACGCATCGTCAATGTCTCCAGCGGCCTCGGCCAGCTCAGCGAAAGCGGGCGCAGCACACCGGCCTACCGCATTTCAAAAGCAGCGCTTAATTCTTTTACGCGCACGCTTGCCGCCGAACACGCTGACATCAACATCTTGGTTAATTCCATGTGCCCCGGTTGGGTCAGAAGCGACATGGGCGGCCCAACCGCACCGCGCACATTGGAGCAGGGCGCAGACACAGCGGTATGGCTTGCAACGCTCGCCGACGATGGGCCGCGCAGTGGATTTTTTCGCGATCGGTTGCCGATTGCTTGGTGACAATGCACGGAATATCTATTGCCGAGAGGCGCATGGCCCTAGGCCAGCCCCTGGATATTGGCTCGCAGGGCATGCCTTTCTAAGAGGCGCTCTGGATATGCCTCGCAGCGATGCTCTTTGATATTTAGCGTTGACGTCAATGCGCTTCGCCTGTAGGCGCGTAGGGGAGTAGGGTGGATCCGCTTCGCTTGATCCACCCTACATGTCTCGTGGCGATGCCTTATTTAACTAGTCGATGCTTGATATCCGTTGCTAACTTCAACGCGCTTGGCACGTCTTCACCGAGCACCGTGTAATGCCCCATCTTGCGCCCATCCCGCGCATCGCGTTTGCCGTACAAATGTAATTTCACGTTCGGCTCACTGAGAATTCTTTCGGACGCGAGCACATTGTTTTTCCAAACATCGCCAAGTAGGTTAACCATGACGGCAGGTGTATGTTGCGTCGTTGGAGCTAACGGCAAGCCGCATAGCGCGCGCACTTGTTGCTCGAATTGGCTGGTGCGGCAGGCGTCGATGGTGAAATGACCACTGTTGTGCGGGCGCGGGGCGATTTCGTTGATGAGTAGTTTTTCGTTACCGTTTTCGTCGTCGATGACGAAGAATTCTACGGCGAGTACGCCGCAGTACTCGAGCTTCATCGCTAAGCGTTGCCCGATATCTTGTGCGTGTGTTGCAAGCGCTGCGGAAATTCTTGCCGGCGCAATGCTGACATCAAGAATACCGTTTTGATGTTGATTTTCTACGACTGGGAAGGTAGCGATTTCGCCATCGATTCCGCGCGCGAGCACGACGGAGACTTCAAGTTTAAGCGGCAACAATTGCTCTAACACACAAGGAACGCCGCGCCATGATTGAAAGCATTCGCGCGCGGCATCGATGCTTGCAACGCGCGCTTGGCCTTTGCCGTCATAGCCGAAGCGCGCCGTTTTTAGAATCGCGGGAAATCGGACGGCGTGGCCTATCGCTTCGAAAACGGTTTCGTTTTGGATGATCGCAAACGCGCCGACCGGAAATCCATTCTCCGCGAAGAACGATTTTTCGCGTATGCGATCTTGCGCGATAGCGACAGCGCTTGCGCCGGGACGCACGGGAAGGCGATTGGCGAGCCATGCGAGACTTTCTGCCGGAGGATTTTCGAATTCCGTGGTGACAGCCGCGCAGCGCTGCGCTAATTGCTCGAGCGCTTTCTGGTCATGAAAGTCGGCGCAAATATGTTCGGTCGCAAAATGCGCCGCAGGGCTTGTGGGATCAGGATCGAGCACGATGACGTCGTACCCCATCCTGCGTGCGGCGCTGGTGAACATGCGCCCGAGTTGCCCGCCGCCGAGCAAGCCGAGTGTGTTGCCGGGCAGGATCACTTTTTATTCGGGTCGGGTGGAAGTGTCATGGCGTGGACCGCTTCGATTTGTTTGGAACGGAACGCCGTTAGTTTTTTCGCAAGTACCTCATCATGCAATGCCAACAATGCAATCGCGAATAACCCCGCGTTCGCGGCGCCGGCTTCACCGATCGCGAAGGTTGCCACTGGCACACCTTTAGGCATTTGCACCATTGAATAAAGCGAGTCTTCACCACGCAAATATTTCGACGGCACCGGCACGCCAAGCACGGGTAGCGTGGTTTTCGAAGCGAGCATACCGGGGAGGTGCGCTGCGCCTCCCGCTCCGGCAATGATGGCCTGCAGGCCGCGTGGAATGGCGCTCTCGGCGTAGGCAAACATTTCATCGGGCGTACGATGCGCGGAGACGACTTTGGTTTCGAATGCAACGCCGAACGCTTCCAATTGCTGCACGGCGTGCTGCATGATTTCCCAATCGCTGCTGCTGCCCATCACGACGCTGACTAAGGGTTTTGTCATTGTTTGGTTTTACCTGTTCGAATCAAACTAACGCCTTCGCATCAGAAACGTGACTACGATAAGCATCGAATATATGTCGTAGCGCATCGGCCATATTCACCTGCGGCGACCACTTCAATTCGCTTTTGGTGTTGCCGATGTGCGGCACGCGGTTTTGCACGTCTTGATAACCTTTGCCGTAGTAATCCGCCGCGGTGGTCTCGACGATTTTTACTTTAGCTGCGCCGTCTTTGTATTCGGGATATTCGTGCGCCAACGTCAGCATCATTTCGGCTAATTCTTTGACGGAAAAATTATTCGCTGGGTTGCCGATATTATAAATTTTTCCACTTGCGATGCCATTGGAATTGTCGATGATTTTCATCAACGCGTCGATGCCGTCGTCGATGTAAGTGAACGCGCGTTTTTGCGTACCGCCGTCGACCAATTGGATCGGCTCGCCGCGCACGATGTGGCCGAAGAATTGCGTGATTACACGCGAGCTGCCTTCCTTCGCCGTGTGAATCGAATCCAGGCCGGCGCCGATCCAATTGAATGGGCGAAACAGCGTGAAATCCAAATTGTGTTGCGCGCCATAGGCCCAGATGACGCGGTCCATCAGTTGCTTCGAGCAGGCATAAATCCAACGTTGCTTATCGATCGGGCCATACACCAATGACGAATTGTAAGGATCGAATTCCGCGTCGGCACTCATGCCGTACACTTCCGAGGTCGATGGAAACAAAATCCGTTTGCCGTATTTGACGCAGGCGCGCACGATCGGCAAATTCGCTTCGAAATCCAGCTCGAAAACGCGCAGCGGTTCTTTCACGTAAGTCGCCGGTGTCGCGATAGCAACCAAGGGCAGCACGACATCGCTTTTTTTGATGTTGTACTCGATCCATTCTTTGTTGATCGTTATATCGCCTTCGGTGAAATGAAAACGTGGGTGATCGACCATATCGGCAACGCGCTCACTTTGCATGTCCAGGCCGTGAATGTGCCAATCGGTTTCCGCCAAAATGCGCTTGGACAAATGATGGCCGATAAAGCCGTTGACGCCGAGAATCAGAATTCTTTTCACGTGGGATCGAAAGGTATTTTTTGAGCGTGCGATTGTACGCCGAAAAGCGCATAAAACCTATCGGCATTCATGATCTCGCCTTCAATTTCGATATGTAACAATTCGAGTTGATCTCCATCGCCACACACCGCATGGAGCTTGCCTCCCAGGGCAATAATGCCTGTAGAGCCAGTATCGATGAGCTTCTCCGAGACGTGCTTGGTACCAAGTAGCTTGATCCGTTTGCCATGCAAATAAAAAAAAGCGCCGGGGTAGGGTGGCGCAACGCCCCGCACGAGATTGTGAATTTCCACCGCGGGCCTGTTCCAATCGATGCGGCCATCTTCCGGTTTGCGCCCGCCGAAGTAATTGCCTTGGCTTAAATTTTGTGGCGTACCGAGATATTCGCCGCGCATTAACGCCGGCAGCGCCGCATCGAGCACCGCCGTCGCGGCATCGGTTACTTTTGCGAACACGTCGAACGCCGTTTCGTCGGGGCCGATTGACACGGCGCGCTGCGAAACGATATCGCCCGCATCTGGTTTTTCGACCATGTAATGCAATGTCGCGCCCGTTTCTTTTTCGCCGCGAATCACCGCCCAATTCACCGGCACGCGGCCGCGATATTTTGGTAGCAACGAGCCATGCATATTCAGCGCGCCGAATTTTGGAATGGCAAGCAGCGGCGCGCGCAACATCGATCGATAGTAAAACGAGAAAATGAAATCCGGCGCGAATGCGTGAACGCGATCAATGATTTCATTCGTGTTCGGATCAGCCGGTGTGATGGTTTCGATGCCATGTTGTTGTGCCAGGCTGCGCACGCTGTCGAACCAAATCGTTTCGTCGGGATTGTCTTCGTGCGTTAAGACCAAACGTACGTCAACGGCGTGTTTAAGTAAAACCGAAAGGCAGCGCGCGCCTACATTATGGTAGGCGAATACAACGGCGCTGGTCATAAGTGAATTCGAGTAGTTGCGGCGGTTTCGCTGTCTTTTTCCAACACCGCTTGAATAAGATAACGCGGTCGATCGCGTACTTGCATGTAAAAGCGGCCGACGTATTCGCCGAGCAACCCCACACCAAATAGCAAGATGCCGATCAGCATAAACGCAACGGCGAACAGCGTGAACAGGC
>JANOGO010000270.1:0-3642 GCA_031406045.1 Pseudomonadota bacterium | reverse complement strand
CCCTGTTGCGCGAGCGCCTTAATTTTCGCTGCTTCATCCAACACTCGTTTTGCTTGCGCAATGACTTGAGCGCCGATCGGCGTAACCAGTACCTCGTTTTTTGCGCGCTCGAATAGTCGCACACCCAACTCATCTTCTAGGTTTTTAATCGACGCGCTCAAGCTCGGCTGACTGACGAAGGAACGTTCGGCGGCGCGTCCAAAATGTTTGATTTCGGCGACGGCGACGGCATATTTCAATTCGGTGAGGGTCATGTGATCGCTAATAGGAAAAAACTATCGAGCCAATCATAACAAAGTATTAGATCGAGTGAGCGTGGCTGCGTAATATTCGACCATCAGCTTTGACAACGTATTCGACTAACTCTTAAAAGGAAATTGAAATGGCTCAGAATCACGAAGGCAAAAAAGTCCCGAACGTCACGTTCCGCGTACGCGAGAATAACGAATGGAAAAACGTCACTACCGACGATTGTTTCAAAGGTAAGAATGTGGTCGTGTTTTCGCTTCCCGGCGCATTCACGCCGACTTGCTCGTCAACCCATTTGCCGCGTTACAACGAACTCGCGCCGGCGTTCTTCAAAAACGGTATCGATGCGATCTACTGTATTTCGGTCAACGATACGTTCGTGATGAACGAGTGGGCGAAAGATCAAGAAGCGCAAAATATCAAACTGATTCCCGACGGCAACGGTGAATTCACTGCGGGCATGGGTCAATTGGTCGACAAAGCCGACTTGGGATTCGGCCAGCGCTCGTGGCGCTATTCAATGTTGGTTAAAGACGGAGTAGTCGAAAAAATGTTCGTCGAGCCGAATAAGCCGGGCGATCCGTTCGAGGTCTCCGATGCGGATACGATGCTGACTTACATCAACCCGCAAGCAAAAAAGCCCGATCAAGTGGCGATCTTCACCCGCGAAGGTTGTGGTTTCTGCGCTAAGGCCAAAGCGTTGCTGACTGAGTTGGGCTACACCTATGCCGAGATTCCGTTGCTCCACACCACGCGTAGCCGCGTTATCGGCGCCGTAACCGGCGAGAAAACCGTGCCGCAAATCTTTATCAACGGCGAGCACGTCGGTGGGCTGGACGCGCTGGAACAATTTGTGAAAAAAGCGGCGTAGTATTTAGTCTGTCATTCCCGCTTTCGCGGGAATGACAAGCGGAAACTAATTGGGTGTGGCAGTGCTTGTAGTTTAGGGAATGGTGGATCCGCTGCGCTTGATCCACCCTACGAAACATTTTATTGGGCGGAACCATGAAACAACTCAATGTAGACGTAGCAGTAATCGGAGCGGGCACCGCCGGGCTCGCCGCCTATCGCGCAGCCGTTGCGAAAGGTGCGCGCGCGGTGATCATCGAGGGTGGGCCCTACGGCACGACCTGTGCCCGCGTCGGCTGTATGCCTAGCAAGCTCCTCATCGCCGCCGCTGAAGCGGCCCATGTGGCGAGCCGTTGGCCCGCATTTGGCATCGAGTTACAGGGCTCTGTCGCCATCGACGGCAAAGCGGTGATGAAGCGTGTCAAAGCCGAGCGCGACCGATTTGTCGGTTTTGTGATCGACGGCGTCGAGTCCATTCCTGCGAACGATAAAGTTCGCGGCTACGCAACGTTAGTCGACGATCATCGGCTTACGGTCGACGATCACACGCAGATTACGTTTAAAAGTGCAGTGATCGCGACCGGCTCGGCGCCGACCATTCCGCCTTTCCTAATGTTACTCGGCGACCGAGTGATCGTTAATGACGATATTTTCGAATGGCATGATTTGCCGAAATCCGTTGCCGTATTCGGCCCCGGCGTTATTGGACTTGAGCTAGGCCAAGCATTGGCGAGGCTCGGCGTCAAGGTGCATATGTTTGGTCGTAGTGGTCACCTCGGCCCATTCAGCGATCCGGCCATTCGCGAGTACGCAACAAAAACATTTCAAGCGGAATTTTATTTGGATGCCGATGCGAAAATTTTAGATCTTAAACGAACCGATAGCGGCGTCACGATTCGCCATATCGATTTGAATGGGAAAGAAGTTGAAATCGATGTTGAGTACGTCATCGCTGCGACGGGTCGCGCGCCGAATGTGAAGAACATCGGCATTGAAAATACCTCTATCGTGCTCGATCAACATGGCGTTCCGAAATTTGAGCGCGATACGTTGCAGATCGCCAACATGAATATTTTTATCGCCGGTGATGTAAGCAACGATTTATCGATTCTTCATGAGGCGGCCGACGAAGGCAAGATCGCTGGCGAGAATGCAGCACGTTATCCGAATGTCATTGCCGGCTCGCGGCGCGTGCCGTTTGCTGTCGTATTCTCGGAGCCACAAATCGCTTCGATCGGCAAGCGTTTCGGCGACCTTAATCCGGGCACCTACGTCATCGGGGAAGTTTCGTTCGAAGGCCAAGGCCGCAGCCGCGTCATGCTGAAGAATCGTGGATTGCTGCACGTTTATGCAGACATCGAAAGCGGCCGCTTGTTAGGCGCCGAAATGTTTGGCCCTGATGCAGAACATATCGGCCATCTGCTTGCCTGGGTAGTACAACTTGGTTTGACGGTCGAGCAGATTTTGGCATTGCCGTTTTATCATCCCGTCGTGGAAGAAGGGCTGCGCACCGCATTGCGCGACGCGCACGCAAAACGACTTGCTTTGGCTCCCGAGCAGCGTCTTGCTGCGTAACGCCGATAACAGTGGAGGCTTAGGCTGCGATAGCTAACCGTGGTTAAATGGTTTGGTGAGCCGTACAAAGTAAATTAAACCTTGTTAGATGGAGGATTAAATGAGTACCGAAAAGAAATTGACTACCAACGCCGGGTGTCCTGTCGCCGACAACCAGAACGTTATGACGGCCGGGCCGCGTGGGCCGCAACTATTGCAAGACGTTTGGTTTTTAGAAAAACTCGCGCACTTTGATCGCGAGGTCATCCCAGAGCGGCGCATGCACGCCAAGGGTTCGGGGGCCTACGGGACGTTTACCGTCACGCATGACATTACCCGCTACACGCGCGCCAAGATTTTCTCCGCAGTCGGTAAGAAAACGGATTTGTTTGCACGCTTCACTACCGTGGCCGGTGAGCGCGGCGCGGCCGATGCCGAGCGCGATATTCGTGGTTTTGCGGTGAAGTTCTACACCGAGGAAGGCAACTGGGATCTGGTCGGTAACAACACGCCGGTATTTTTTCTGCGTGATCCCCTGAAATTTCCCGATTTGAATCATGCCGTGAAGCGCGACCCGCGCACCAATCTGCGCAGCGCAAAAAACAATTGGGATTTCTGGACATTACTGCCAGAAGCCTTACATCAGATCACCATCGTTATGAGCGATCGCGGAATCCCGGCGACTTACCGCCACATGCATGGTTTTGGCAGCCATACCTTCAGCTTTATCAATGCGAACAATGAGCGCTACTGGGTCAAGTTCCATCTGAAATCGCAACAAGGCATACGCAACCTCAGCGATGCCGAAGCCGAGGCGCTCATCGGAAAGGATCGCGAAAGCCACCAGCGCGACTTGTATGAAAGCTTGGAGAAAAAGGATTTTCCAAAGTGGACATTTTCCGTACAGATTATGCCGGAAGCCGACGCCGCGAAGGTGTCCTATCACCCGTTTGACCTCACCAAGATATGGCCGCACAAAGATTACCCGCT
>JANOGO010000236.1:0-2124 GCA_031406045.1 Pseudomonadota bacterium | reverse complement strand
GGCGATGCAAAGGTCGCGCGTTGAACTTAGTTTTGCGTGGGCTTGGGGTGAAATCGTCGCAGGACGCCCGCTGCCATCGCAAGGTTATCAACTTGACAACGTCCCACCGCACTTTCATCGTTCAATCAATTATCACCGGCGTGAGCCTCGCTAGCGCCAACCATGCCGACGCGCAAAGCGCCTTGGTTAAAGAAACCGACGCGCGGGCCGTTACATTGAATTACAAAGCCGATGGAACCAAGGTCGATAAAACCAAATTTCCCAAATACGCAGCAGGGCAAAATTGTTCTACTTGCGTTCTCTAACCTAGGCAAGCCTGCAGACGCAGCGGGGATCTGTCCGCTATTCGCTGGCAACCAGGTCTCCGCCAAAGCATGGTGCAGCACCTGGGCTAAAAAAGCTTAAGCGCGGTAGGTTGGCGGTGACGAACGCCAAGTTTATTCGCCACGTCAGAACGTTGGGCTTCCTACGTCAGCGCCAACCTACTTTGTGTCATTGCGAGAAGGGCTTTGCCCGACGAAGCAATCTCGCTTTTCGCTAGCGAAAAATATAATCACTCGGCGAGAAATTTCCAATCGGTATATTTGTCGCCGCGGCGAAACGAAAGTATTCTCGCGAATAACGTCGGTGAATCGTTCGACCAACTATGCACACCGACCACATGATTATTCTTGTCACGCTCCACACCCCAATCTTGTCTCAGCGTAATCGGATCAACGGGTAATGTCGCAAGATAGCTGATGTCGGCAAACATCCGCGGATCGTGGTTGAGATCGGCAAGTTCAAGCGGAAGTTCCTTGGCCGTGCCGGGTGAGGAATCGCGGTAAGCTTTGAGTGCGGTGACGATTTCGTCTGCGGCGGCGATGAAGCGACGCTTTTTGCTCCAATAGATTCGGAAGCCGCTTGTACCGAACACGAACGCAATGCCTGAAGCGACGACGAGTAACGTAATCACGCCGCGATGAATGACGCGCTCGGATTTGACGGTCGATTCGTTTTGGTTGTCGTTATGCTTTTGATTATTTGCAATTTATTTCAATTAGGGCGACGTCAATACTGCCGATGCACCGGCCTGCAAGCAAGCATTCATATCGATGGGGACGTTTGGTAATAAACCGCCCAAGATTCGGATCATAAATCCGGCCGTTTAGCGGCTGGCCTGGGATCATGTAGATCAATCTGCGGACAAACTCCGGCAACATTTCATGGTCGGCAAAACCTCGGCGTATGCTCAGCGAGGGCTACCCAAACAACTTAGTGAGCAACCCGTCCCGAGTGAATTGATGGTGATGGGCAACATCATTTAGAATTGCCGCAAGCGTTCCAATCCGCAACGGATCGTGATTTGGAATTGTGATGTGGTGTTCGCCGTGTTCATCCGTGGTAAGCCTAAGATGACTTCCGCTTTGACGGGTGACTTTGTAACCCAACGATCCCAGTGCCTGAACGAGCTCGCGGCCTGAAAGATCGCGCGGAAACTTCATACCGCAATAACTTCTTCTCGCACAAAGTGAAGTCGCACGACCTTTGGGGCTTGCCCGTCGTCGAAATGGCAGCGAACCGCGTCGCGGACATTCGCGTGCAATGCCGCTAAATCATCGCCCTCGGCAAAGATTGACTGACCCAGCGCGCGCGCCGAATATCCACCCTCGGGCGCTTCCTCGACCATAAAAATTATTTCGCTCATCGCAAGGATTTTAACGCATTGTGGCGGCGGACAGGGAATTCGCGTAAGGATATTTGAATCGTCATGCGGCATCTTATGCGATGTATTACCTGAAAACGAATCGGCGCTCGACGACAGGCTGCGTTGGACTTCCTGCGTCAGCGCCAACCTACATTGTGTCATTGCGAGTTGCCTGTATCGGCGCGGCCGATACTGCTCATGGACCATGAACAGCGTAAACGTTGGCGTGGTAGGGTGGATCAAGCAAAGCGGATCCACCGTGGCGAACATCGTTCGCCGATTTTTTTCGCCCATGGTGGATCCGCCGCGCTTGATCCATATATGGACCCCTCCCGTTTTGCAAGCAAATTGTTTTGCTGATGAACCTAAGTACGACTGCTTCCGTATATCCGGCTTCTATCTGGGATTTTGTGTTGCATCCCGAGCCCTGATGAATA
>JANOGO010000188.1:0-10066 GCA_031406045.1 Pseudomonadota bacterium | reverse complement strand
CAGTAGCCCAAAATATTGAAGGCCAATGTGATCAGCAGCAAGGTCAAACCGACGGCAAAAATACTTTGATAGCCGATGCTGCCATGGGGCAAATCGCCTTGGCTCACCTGCACGATGTAGGCTGTCATCGTCGCGGCGGGTTCGAGCGGATTGAAAGTGAGATTGGGCTGCCCGCCGGCGGCGAGCGCGACCACCATCGTCTCGCCAACGGCGCGCGAAATCGCGAGGATGTAGGACGCCGCCAAGCCGGAAAACGCGGCAGGGGTGACCACTTTCCACGCCGTTTGAAAACGCGTCGCGCCCATGGCGTAGGAACCTTCGCGCAGATGCATGGGCACGGCGCGCATCGCATCTTCCGACAGTGAACTCACGTAGGGAATAATCATAATGCCCATCACGATACCGGCGCTGAGCAAATTGAAGCCCGGCAGTTCGGGAATGAATTTTTGCAACAGCGGCGTGACCACAAGAAAAGCGAAATAACCGTATACCACCGTGGGGATCGCGGCGAGTAATTCGAGGATCGGTTTGGCCGCTTCACGCATTTTGAACGGCGCAAATTCGCTGATATACATCGCGATCGCGGTACCAACCGGAATAGCGATGCACAATGCCACGGCGGACGAAACCAAGGTGCCCGAAACAAGCGGCATGATGCCGTAACGGGGGGTGTCGAATAGCGGCGTCCACTCTGTATCGGTTAAGAAATCCCAAAGCGGCACGACCTGGAAAAACGTCCAGGACTCCTTTACCAGGATGACCACAATCGCAAGGGTGATGGCGACCGAGGATAGCGCTGCCAGCAGCAGCAACAACTCGATCACGCGCTCTTTAAATCTCCCCCAAGGCCGGCGGCTAACCGCCATGGCCGGACTGACTTCAGACAAAGACGCTCCCTGCATTACGCTTGACCCGAGCATTCTACTCTATCGATTGTTTAGAAAAAAAACCGGGGAGTAAAGTGAATCCCCGGCTTGATTATTGATATGGATCGGAACTTTTATAGCTTGCTTTCGCGCTTCATCAAATCTTCGATTTTTACGCCGACCTCGGCAGTTCCACCGAACACCGTGCCCACTTTCTTCTTTGTCACATGTTCCGTCGCAAGATCGTAAATTCCTTTAGGCAACGGGATGTAACGAACTTCCTTGGCCAGTTTGGCAACATTCTTCAGATAGAAGGAAATAAATTCTTGAACCTCGGCGCGCTCAAGAGATTTCACTTTCACGTATATAAAGATTGGACGCGACAATGGTTGGTAGCTGCCGTCTTCCACCGTTTTGTCAGATGGGCCAACCGCGGGCGCACCGACTTTTGCAACGATCGGAACCGCTTTCAGCTTGTCTTGATTCTCGGCGTAATATGCGTATCCGAAGTAACCAATCGATCCTTTATCCCGCGAGACACCTTGAACCAACACATTGTCGTCTTCGCTTGCCGTGTAGTCGCCACGGCTGGATTTCGCCTTGCCGACAATCGCTTCGGTGAAGTAGTCGAAGGTACCGGAATCGGAACCAGCGCCGAATAATTTAAGCGGCGCATCGGGCCAGGCGGGGTTTACTTGATTCCACTTGGTGATTTTGCCTTGCGCGGTGGGTTCCCACATCTTCTTCAGTTCCGCAACGGTGATGCTGTTAAGGAATGCATTTTCTTTATGAACGATGACGGTGAGCGCATCATAAGCGATGGGCAGTTCGATATAGTCGATCCCGGCCGCCTTGCAGATTTCCATTTCCGCCTTGAGAATCGGCCGCGATGCATTTGAAATGTCCGTTTCGCCGCGGCAAAATTTCTTGAAGCCGCCACCCGTGCCGGAAATACCGACGGTCACTTTGACCGATGCTTTTTTGACGACTTGGAATTCTTCCGCAACCGCTTCCGAAATCGGATACACGGTGCTTGAACCATCGATCTTAATCGCCTGCGCTGAAGCGGTGAGCGGAACAAAACCCATCGTGCCGAAGGCTAACGCGCCGATCCCGATTAAACTAAGCTTAATTTTTTTCATGTCTTGCCTATCTCCAGAAGTAGAAGTTTCCACACGATGTTGATGTTAGTGAGCAAATATTACAGAATCGTGACAAGATTTTTTGGTGTATTTTTTCAGGGCGGCATGGCCAGAAGGCTCGTGGATACTGGTTCGTGGCGTGGCATTGCTCGAACGCCCCATTGGTATTGGCTTGCAGCGATGGTGCCGCAATCTTCCCTCCCCTTCAAGGGGAGGGATTGAGGGTGGGGATGGGTCTGAATTGACGCTCGCAAAACCCATCCCCCTCCCAGCCTCCCCCTTGAAAGGAGAGGAGTGCGTCAGCGAAACTCAATCTGCGATTAATCTAAACTCGCCTAATCCAACCCCTTCAATGCCATTTCCGCCGCGCGCAACACCGCCTTCGCCTTGTTATTCGTTTCCTCCCATTCGCTTTGCGGCACAGAATCAGCGACGATGCCCGCGCCCGCTTGCACATAGAGCATTTGATTTTTCACCACGGCGGTGCGAATCGCAATCGCTAAATCCATATCGCCGTTAAAGCCCAAATAGCCGACGGCGCCCGCGTACACGCCGCGCTTGGTCGGTTCCAATTCGTCGATGATTTCCATCGCGCGAACTTTCGGCGAGCCAGAAACCGTCCCTGCCGGGAACGTCGCGCGCAGCACGTCCATCGCGTCCATTTCCGGGCGCAATTTTCCCTCGACGCCGGAGACGATATGCATCACGTGGGAATAGCGCTCAATGATCATGTTGTCGGTCACTTTTACGCTGCCGGTTTGGGCTACGCGGCCGACATCGTTACGGCCCAAATCCATCAACATCACATGCTCGGCAATTTCCTTTGGATCGGCGCGCAGATCTTTTGCGAGCGCGTCATCTTGCGCAGGCGTCGCGCCGCGCGGGCGCGTGCCGGCGATCGGGCGCAACGTGACCGCACCCTGCTCCAAGCGCACCAGAATTTCGGGCGATGCACCGACGACGTGAAAATCTTCGAAGTTGTAATAGAACATGTAAGGCGATGGATTCAACGTGCGCAGTGCGCGATAAAGCGTTAACGGAGACGCATCGAATTTCTGGCTCAAGCGCTGGCTCAATACCACTTGCATGCAATCGCCATCGTAAATATATTGCTTGGCGCGGCGCACGGCGGCTTTGAAATTTTCTTCGCCGAATTCCGAGCTCGCCGCGCTCGCGGTTGCGGCATCGGATTTCGGCGGCGGCTCGATCGGTTGACGCAATTTACGTTTCAATTCTGCCAAGCGTTCCTGCGCACGGCGCAACGCATTCGGCACCGTCGGATCGGCATACACGATGAAATAAAGCTTGCCGCTTAAGTTGTCGAACACCACCAATTCCGTCGATAACAGCAGCACGATGTCGGGAAGATTCAACGTGTCGGGTTTCTTGGTCGAGGCTAAACGCCGCTCGATATAACGCACCGTGTCATAGCCGAAGTAGCCGACCAAGCCGCCGCAAAAACGCGGCAATCCCGGCACCTGCGCGACGTTGAAACGCTTAAGATAATCGTTGATGAACGCGAGCGGATCGCCGGATTCGGACATCTCGAGTACGACGCCGGCATTCTCAACCGTGACGTTGTTACCGAACACGCGAATACGCCGCGCCGCTGGCAAGCCGATAAACGAATAGCGGCCGAAGCGTTCGCCGCCGACCACGGATTCCAGAAAATACGAATAGGGTTCGCGCCCAAGTTTGAGATACACCGACAGCGGCGTATCCAAATCGGATAGCGCTTCGGCGGTAATAGGAATTAAGTTATAGCCCTGGGCAGCAAGGCCCAGAAATTCTTGCTCAGTCATGACAGCTCCAAATTCAACGAACGACGGCGAACAAACGTTGGGCGCAGATCAGCGCGGCCATCGCCAGTTTGTTGTCGTCTCGTCGAATAAGTGTGTCATAAATTGATCATGCGTTTCGCGAAAGCGCTATTCTCGATTAAATCGGCCGCCGCGACAAGGTCTCTAACAATAGCAGTGGCTTTGAGGTCCGCCAGATCGTTGCCTTGAAAATAACCGTAGCCGACGATGAAAACCGGGCTGCCGGCGTTGTGCGCCGCTTCGGCATCGCTCTCGGAATCGCCCACCATCAATAATTCGCTCGGATGAATACCGAAATATTTCGCCGCGTATAACAGCGGCTCGGGGTGTGGTTTTTTGTTTGGCAATGAATCGCCGGACAAGGTCAGTTCAAAATACTTGGCCAGACCCAGCTCATCCAACATGCGCTCGGTAAAACGGGCGCTTTTATTGGTGATGACAGCAAGCCGAAGACCCTTATCCTGTGCGGCTTCCAGGCCGGCGATCGCGCGCGGATAGGGTGCCGACGTCGCGCACATCACGTGCTCGTAATGTTGTTCGTACATTTGCAATGCGGTCGCGAAATAGGCCTCGCTTAGCGTTTCCTGTTCGCGGCCTTTTTGTAACGCGCGCCTCACTAAATTCGCGATGCCTTTGCCGATGTAGCTTTTGATTTCCGCCTCCGGCAAAGGCGGCAAATTCAGTTCCTCGCGCATCAGATTGCCGGCGTATGCCAAATCGCCGGCGCTATCGACCAGGGTGCCATCCAGATCGTAGGCAATGGCGCGAACGGAAATCGGGAAAATTGGTTTCATAACGCGGCCTTGGCTAATTCGTCGCGCATCGCCGCGACGGTGGCACGGTAATCGCCTTTGCCGAATATCGCCGAACCGGCGACGAAGGTATCGGCGCCGGCCTCGGCGATTTCGCGAATGTTGTCGGTCTTCACGCCGCCGTCGACCTCCAGCCAAATATCGCGACCGCTGGCATCGATCCGTTTTCGCACGTCACGCAATTTCGTCAGCGCCTCACGAATAAAGCTTTGGCCACCGAATCCCGGGTTCACCGACATGATCAAAATCAAATCGAGTTTATCGATAACATGGTCGAGATAGTGCAGCGGTGTTGCGGGGTTAAACACCAGCCCGGCTTTGCAGCCGTTGTCCTTGATCAGTTGTATGGTGCGATCGATATGATCAGACGCCTCGGGGTGAAAGCTGATAATGTTCGCGCCGGCCTTGGCGAAATCCGGCACGATGCGATCAACCGGCTTAACCATCAAATGCACATCGATCGGCGCGCTGGTGACGGGACGCAGCGCTTCACACACCAGCGGGCCGATGGTGAGATTCGGCACAAAATGATTGTCCATCACATCGAAGTGGACGATATCGGCACCGGCTGCAATGACAGCGTTCACCTCTTCGCCAAGCTTGGCGAAGTTTGCCGACAGAATGCTTGGCGCGATACGAAATTGGCGCATGGTAGCGGTGCGGTGTTTAAATTAAACACGATTGTACCGGCGAAGTTCGGCGAGTGCGATAACTACTGTTTATGATTTGCATAACTATGATTGCTCCCTGCGGTGGCAACCACGAGGTACCGCGATAAGAGCTGTCATTCCCGCGTACGCGGGAATGACAAGAGGTGTGGTTCTTGGCGTATTATGCTCGAAGACCCGCACCCCGTCTTGCTCGCAGCCCGATGGCTTATTTCGCGCTGTGCATTTGAAGGCGCGCGGCCTGTGTACGGTTATGGGAGTATCCCGCCAGCAATACGCCGCCTGCAATTACGATATAGAGCGCCCAATCAAACGCGCGATGATTGTGGAAGTAATCTTCAAGCAGCGCATCTTTATCGATCATACTCGCCGCAGTCAAAGCGAGAATACCCGCGCCGACATAGACAATCCACGGGAATCGCTCCATCCACTTCAACACCAGCGAACTGCCGAACACCATAATCGGCACGCTGATAATGAGGCCCAACACCACCAGCAAAAAATTGCCATGCGCTGCGCCCGCAACGCCGAGAACGTTATCGACGCCCATCACCGCATCGGCGATGATGATGGTTTTAATCGCTCCCCAAAAGCTGGCCTTCGATCCGGCATGTGCTTTGTTGTGATCTTCGTTGGGAACAACCAGCCGGTACGCAATCCAAATCAGCAATAAACCGCCGACCAGCATCAGCCCCGGCACCTTGAGTAACCAAACGACGCCAAGGGTCATGATGGCGCGAATCGCGATCGCACCAACGGTTCCCCAAATGATCGTTTGTTTTTGATATTCCGGCGGGAGCCCTCGTGCAGCGAGCGCGATGACGATGGCGTTGTCGCCGGCGAGAACCAAATCGATGACGATAATGGCGAGCAGCGCGGAAAAAAACTCGGGCGAAAATAATTCCATTTAAGAGCCTCTGTACGTTTAAAAAAGGTCGACGCCAGCACAACACAACCAATAGGCGAAAAAAAACCCTTACCGATCGGTAAAGGTCTCGCCACAACGGTTTAGGTTGTCAGCAGTGCCGGGGATCGCTCCCGTAATGACGGCGGCTGCTGTGAGGCTACTCCCCTTTAAGGAAGCACTAGCTAGGCTAGATTTTAGGTTTAAGGATAATAGTTGTCAACAAAAAACCAGTGACCGCGAAACTCACCTTGCTTTCAACACGCTTCGAAAATGCGCTTCCATGCGTGCTGCGTGCGGCGCGATGCCGGTAAATTGTTCGAATGCGTGCGCCGCTTGACCGATTGCCATCGCTACCAGTAGCTTGCCGATGAAAACCAGAACCGTCATTCGTGCGACGCGCGCGCCACCAACACAGCGATCAGCAAATCGCTACCGAGATGGCCGTGATCTCGCAGCGCGACGATCGCGCCGAAAAAGGTGACCCAAACAAATAGCCGCCGCGAGATTTCCTCGGAAAGCGTCACGCCGGAATTAAATCCGTAGCGCAGGACTACATTGCCAAACACCCGTACCACCATCAGCGCCAGCAGCACCGCGCAAAGGGCTTCGAGCAATCGGCAATAGCAATCGATGAATTTATTCAGTGAATGGTCTCCCGGGCATGAATTGAGCCACGCAAAGCAGCATGTCGTTGCCGAATTAAAAAACGATCGTTTCTGTGGCGAACGATAATTCGTCTTGCACAGCGCGCATTGCTCTGAAACGAGCGTCGATAGGCGCTCTCAGGGCATATGCCTTGAAGCGTCGCATCAATGCTTTGCGCCAGGCCGATGCACTTATAAAATAAAATCGGAATTTGCGCAGCTCACTGCAACGAAATGATTCGCGATGACGCTTGCCTAGTTCGCCGTTTTCGTGTGGAATATCCGCTATGGCTGAGAATACTAGATATGATGTATCGGTTCAGGCAGTAGCGATGTTCGTTCCCGAGCAATCGGACGAACAAGAAAATCGTTATGTCTTTTCATACACCATCACGATTACTAACACTGGCGTCGTCGCCGCGCAGTTGCTGCGGCGACACTGGATTATCACCGACGCATCCAACCAGGTGCAAGAAGTCAGCGGCCTCGGTGTCGTCGGCGAACAGCCCTATTTGCGGCCCGGCGAAAGCTTTCAGTATTCGAGCGGCTCATCGATCGCGACACCGGTCGGGACCATGCGCGGGAGCTATCAAATGGTCGCCGAAGACGGCACGAAATTCGACGCGAATATTCCGGAGTTTGTGTTGAGCGTTCCGCGGGTCTTACACTAGTTATTTTTGTCTTGGTCTTTGTTTTTCGAGCGCGGTAAAGTCCACCAAACGATAAAAATCGCCAGGCACAGCGCAATACCCGCTTCAAATAAAATCCAAATCATTGTCGTTGTCTGCCAAGATAGGACTTACATTTTAATCTAAAGTTACCGGTGCTCGACGCCGGCGGCGAATTCATCGATTCGATATTTAATGACCTCATCCATTTCTAAGTTGATTTGCTGCACCGCTGTGGCGATCGGCATACTCTGTTGCAATGGCTGCACCAGCATGCCGACAGCGCAAGCCCGAACCAGCAGCACAAAACCCACCGGCGCGATCGTCCTCGCGCAAGCGACCGGCATGCGCGCCGGAATGAACGATGCCTCGGAATGTAGTTGCAGCCCAAATCCCGCGACCTTCAGCGATAAACCGCCATTGGTTGTGCCGGTGCCGCCGGCGGCGGCGAACGTGGTGCCGGAAAGCCGCGGCGCACTGGTCGCCAGCACTTGGAATGCGCTGCCGGGCTGGAACCGCGATAATCCGCTGGAGGCATGGCAAGGCTTTCTGAAAAGCTGTAGCCAATTGCGTGCGCAGGCGCAGTGGCAAGCCGTTTGTAGCTTAGCGCAATCTGTTCCCACCAATCCGAGCAACGCGGCATTGGTGAAATTTTTCGAAGATAATTTCGTTCCTTATCAAGTGTTCAATCCGGACGGCAGCAACAGCGGCATGATCACCGGCTACTACGAGCCGCTGCTGTACGGCAACCGCACGCAGACCACTCGCTACCGTTATCCGCTTTACAAAACGCCGGAAGATTTAATCGTGGTTGAACTTGGCGACGTTTATCCCGAACTGAAAAACAAACGCTTGCGCGGCCGTTTGGAGGGCAATCGCATCGTGCCGTATCTTGATCGCGGCGGGATCGAGCAGCCCGGCCAACCGTTGAAAAACAAAGAACTAGTGTGGGTTGAAGATCCGATCGAATCGTTTTTCTTGCATATCCAAGGCTCCGGCCGCGTGCAATTTGAAGATGGTACGACGATGCGCGTCGGCTATGCCGATCAGAACGGTCATCCGTTTCGTTCCTTGGGCCGGTTGTTGATTGACAAAGGCGAACTGACACTGGCACAAACGTCAATGCAAGGCATCAAAACTTGGGCGCGCGCCAATCCCTACAAGGTTTCGGAATACCTGAACGGCAATCCGAGTTATGTTTTTTTTAAGGAACTTCCGGCTGACTTAACCGGCCCGATCGGCACGCTGGGCGTGCCGCTCACGGCCGAGCGCAGCATCGCGGTGGATTCGCGCGTGATCCCGCTGGGCTCGCCGGTTTACCTCGCAACAACGTATCCCAGCTCGAAGAAACCGCTGAATCGCTTGATGCTGGCGCAAGACACCGGCGGTGCGATTAATGGCGCCGTGCGTGCGGATTTTTTTTGGGGTTTCGGCGATGCAGCGGGTAAGCAGGCCGGCACGATGAAGCAATCGGGGCAGATGTGGGTGTTGTTGCCGAAGGACTACAGCATCGCGACGAACTAGCCGTGTCATTCTCGCGAAAGCGGGAATCCATGTTGACTTTGAAGTGCCAAATGGATTCCCGCTTTCGCGGGAATGACAGGTTGGTATTTTGGGGACTGCTCAAATAAATAGCGCTGCGATGCGGAGAACGCAATGTTGCTCAGCGCAATATCGCGCCGCTACTTCCCGCTCAAATAAGTTTCCATATCGCTCGCCGGAATCGCGCCCGGTACCACCCGGCCATCGGCAAACACCAGCGTCGGCGTGCCGTTCATTTTGTGCTTTTGTCCGACTGCTTGGATTTCTTCAATCGGCGTATCACAAGTTTTTTCGCCGGCCAGTTCACCGCGCAGCATATAGTCGTCCCAGGCCTTCTGGCGATTCGGCGCGCACCAGATCAACTTTGATTTGCGTGCAGCGTCGGGATGCAATGACGCGATTGGGTACAGGAAGGTATAAATCGTCACGTCCGTCACCTTGGCTAAATCTTTTTCCAGGCGCTTGCAGTAAGGACAATCGGGATCGGAAAATACCGCAACCTTGCGTTTGCCGTTGCCCTTGACGGTTTTGATGGCGAGATCCAGCGGCAACGATTCAAACTTAATCGCCGTTAATTTTTGCAGTCGTTGCTGGGTAATATTCGACATCGATTTTGCATCGACGATATTGCCGAGAAAGAAATAATTGACGTCTTCATCGGTGTAAAACAACCGTCCGCCGGCGTAAACTTCGTACCAGCCGAACGAAGTTTTTGACACTTCAATATTGCCGCCGGCATCAGGAAACTTCTCGGCGATCGCTTTTTTGATCGATGCGATGTCAGCCTGGGCATAACCAGTGGCAGCGACGAACAACAATAGCGCTGGAACAAAACGAAAAAATTTCATCTTAAATTTCCTAAAAATTATCGAATACAACTTGGATGGTTCGATTGCAAAAAAGTTTATAACACAACCAAGGAAGCTCTGATTTATTTCGAGTTCTAAGCAAGACAAGGCGCGAAGGAAAAATTGTGACGCCGCATATATGTGATATG
>JANOGO010000159.1:0-1709 GCA_031406045.1 Pseudomonadota bacterium | reverse complement strand
CCGCACTAGTGCGTGCGCAAGTAACCAGCAGCCTCGTGTTTGGGTTGTCGGCGGCTTTGGATGGCGAAATCACCATTCGCGACGGCCGCGTACAACAAAGTAGCTTCGAGGATTATCCGGTATTGCGCATGTCCGAGTGTCCGCCGATGGCGGTGCATTTGCTCGACAGCGAAAAGCCGCCCGGCGGCGTCGGAGAGATTGCCGTGCCGCTGGTTGCCCCCGCACTGTGTAACGCGCTATTCGCAGCCACCGGTCGACGGATTCGCACCTTGCCCCTACGCGCACGGACGTAACGTCAGCAGTTCACGCATGATCCGGGCGGGATGACGCGTCGTTCGATTCGAGCTTGTCTTCGCCACGCCGGTTAAGTCTGCTACCATCGATCGTCATCCCCTGCCATTTAATCATGGAACCGTCGACGCAAAGATTGAGCGAAGTCACCTGCCCCTTTTGCGGCTTGGCCTGTGACGATCTAACCTTGACGAACGCCACGACCGGATTGGATGTCGTCAAAAATGGCTGCGCGATTAGTACTGTAGCGTTTCGTCAATTGGGACGCGTCGATGCTTCGCCAACTTCGCCGCGGATTAAGGGTAAACCCGCCCGCGTCGATGCAGCCATCACAGCCGCAGCGCGGATTTTGGGCAGCGCCAAAGCGCCGTTGATCGGTGGTTTCGGCACCGACATCGCCGGCGCGCGCGCGGTCTTGGCACTGGCCGATCGCATCGGCGCCGTGGTCGATCACATGAATATGCCGGCCAAGTTGCGAAATTTATTGACCGTGCAAAACAGCGGCTGGATCACAACCACGCTGGCGGAAATAAAAAATCGCGCCGACTTTGTGCTAATTATCGGCAGCAGCGCGCTGACTCGTTTCCCGCGCTTTTATGAGCGCGTTGTGGCCCCGAGCGATACGATGTTTGCCGGAAATCCGGCAATGCGAAAAGTTGTATTTCTCGGCGACACCACGGCGCTTGCCGGAAATTTACCTTCGGCCGCCCAGCAATTTTATTGTAGCCACGCGTCGCTCGCTCGTCTGCTGCCGGCGCTGCGTGCGTTGGTCAACGGACAGCGCTTAGACAATCGCAATCTCGCGGCATCGGATGTGAAAATCCTAAATGAACTCGCCGACAGGATGAAGCAAGCTCATTACGGCGTGATCGCCTGGGCCGCGCCGGACTTTGATTTTCCGCATAGCGAACTGACCATCCAAACGCTGGCCGAATTAATCAAAGATTTAAACAAAACGATTCGCTTCGCCGGATTTCCGCTCGGTGGCAGCGACGGCGATTTTTCCGCTAATGGAACTCAGACCTGGCAGACCGGATTGCCGCTGCGTTCGCGTTACGGCAAACAGGGTTTGGATTTTGATCCCTATCGCAACAGTACGGAAAAATTGATTGCGGAAAATGAGGTCGACGCGCTGCTGTGGATTTCCAGTTTTAACGCGGCGCGCACGCCGCCGGAAGCCGAAATTCCGCAAATTGTTCTCGGGCCACCCGGCATGGCTTTGCAGCGTGAGCCGGAGGTCTTTATCCCTGTCGGCACGCCGGGAATTCATCATGGCGGGCACATGATTCGTACTGATAAAGTGGTGGTGATGCGACTAAAGAAAGTCATTGAAAATTCGCTTCCGAGTGTCGCAGACATCGCTAGCCGCCTACTTCAGGAACTTGCGAGTTATTAACTAAGGAAGCTCTGATTTATTT
>JANOGO010000124.1:0-4561 GCA_031406045.1 Pseudomonadota bacterium | reverse complement strand
GGAATCCATTGTGCGGTTGCAATTTCAAAAGCCAAATGGATTCCCGCCTACGCGGGAATGACAGGAGATAGGGCTCAGGAATTAATTTATCAAACGTTGAATCGACGCGAAAATAAATCAAAACCCGTAAATCAATTCCGCGAACACCGCGCGATTTTTTTCCAGGCGGCCGAAGAACGACTCGTCCGAACCTCCGTAATAGTCAAAACCGGCGACCGCTTTCCATTTATCGCTGATGGCATAAATCGCTTTCGGGCGCAGCAAATAGCCGTTACGCGTGACGTCCCAAATCCCCGCGATTTCGCCTTCAAGTGTTTCGTTCATCCATTTATTACTGATGCGAAACGTAAAGCCATGTTGTGTTTTGTCGCGCTGATTGGCAATGATCGATTGCGTCAACGCGATATCTTTCAACGCCGGGTTGGCAACATTCGCCGGATCTTCCCACTTGCTCACATAGCGGAAAAAATATTGGACGTTCAAATTGAGGTAGGAAAAAAACGTGCGTTCCACGCCGACAACACCCCATAAAAATGGATTTTTTACAAACAGATCGTTGCCGTCGCCATCGCTGGTTCTCGCGTAAGCGATCTCACCACGCAGGCCATAGCGGCCGAGCGTGGTCGCGGCGTCACCGCCGAGAACGCGGTAGCGATGATGCGATAACAACACGTTCACGCCCGCCGGCCCGGCACTCTTGACGCTGATATCGGGATTCAAATCGAAGCCGTCGTAATAAGAAACGGACCAATCCAACTCCTTGCCGCTGCGCTCGAATTTTGCCGCCCAGGTGCGGTGGCTAGCGGGAATGTCCTCGTCGTAGCTGACACCGGCTTGCTGCGGAAACGGCACGACGTTGGCGCGAAAATCCGGCAACCAAACGCCGGTCACCGAATAATCGCCGAAGCTATAACGGGCTTTCGCAGCGAGCGCGCCGAAGCGATTGTCGTCGTCTTCCGGCACTAAAATTTTAAAATTACGCGGCGTCAGATTGTCGGTAGGATTGACACGGTCGGCGCGGCCCCAGGCGACGATCTGACGGCCGACGCGAAAATCCCACGAATCGAGCGCGTAATCGACATAGGCTTCGCGCATCAAATATTTTTTGTCGGTGCCTTTGAAAACATGGTCGCTACGCGCCCAACCCTCGGCATACAGGCCGATGCCCTGGGGCAGTTTGTGCGCCCACTTTAGCCACAATGCGCCGGCGCCGAGATTTTTTTCATCGTCCAAGTGGCGCGAAGAACTCCAATACGCCGCGCGCGCCGATCCGCTGAAGCCCCAACGTTCCCAGAATTTGCTTGTGTCTCCTTCGTTCGGCGCATCTGCGCCGGCAGGCGCCATGGCGGGCTCGGCGGAAGCCGGCTCGGAATTTTCTTGGAGCGGTTCCGCCGCAGCGATCGTTAGGTTGTCGCCGTAGCGATCGAAAAAATCGGCATCGAAAGATGCGGCCGATAACGGCGCCAATGAGAAAAACATCGCGGCGCAGCCGATGAAGGCAAAGCATTTTTTTGCAGTCATTAAATAGCTCATTTGTTTGAGGAAGCAGCCTTAAGAATTGGTTACGCCGCGGCTATTAACTAAGGCGCTTGATTGTTTAGCCGATCATGTTAGCCGAGGCCGGCGCGCTTGTGAAGCGGCGCAGATCGAGCCATTTGCTTCGCTGCCGCGGTCGGTTCACAATGGCTTTACAAATTTAACGTACAAAATTACTGCAAACTCTATTTTTTAGGCGAGTTGCCAGAAGGCGCTTGGATATTGACTCTTGGCATGGCATGGTTGGAATGCCGCTCTGGTATTGGCTTTCCGGCATGCCGGTTGTAAGAATCGCAACAGTTCGTAGAAACATTAATTAAAGGACGCTCGTCATTTCATGACCTAATCATCCAGGTACCATCCACAAAATTTCGGAGGAGAGACCATGCCCAAGTACAGCACTGAAGCACTCAGGACCATTGCCCTCGTAGGCCACGCGGGCGCCGGCAAAACGAGCCTCGCGGAAGCGTTGCTCCACAAAGCCGGCGCCATCACCACACCCGGCACGATCGAACGTGGCAGCACCGTCTGCGACTTCGATGCTCTAGAAAAACAACATCAGCATTCATTAAATTCCGCCGTCGTTCACTTCGACGATCAAGGCACCCACATTCATCTGATCGATACCCCAGGCTATCCGGACTTTATGGGCCAGGCCATCGGCGCGTTGCCCGCGGTCGAGACGGCAGCCGTCGTCATCAACGCGCAAAACGGCATCGAGCTGATCACCCATCGCATGATGCAATGGGCGGCGAAACGCAAACTCTGCCGCGCGATTATCATCAATAAAATCGACGCAGAAAATCTTGATCTGCCTGGCCTGCTTGCGGATATTCAAGAAACTTTCGGCAAGGAATGTTTGCCGATTAATTTGCCCGCCGATGGCGGAAAAAAAGTCGTCGATTGCTTTTTCAATCCATCCGGCGACGCAGATTTTTCGTCCGTGGCTTCGGCCCACAGTGCCATCATCGATCAAACCGTCGAGGTCGACGAAGATTTGATGGCAATTTATTTGGATAAAGGCGAAGTCACGCCGGAACAATTGCATGCGCCATTCGAAAAAGCCTTGCGCGAAGGCCATTTGATTCCGGTGTGCTTCGTCTCGGCGCGTACCGGTGCAGGTGTGGAAGAGTTGTTCGACATTTTCGCCAAGTTGATGCCGAATCCCTTAGAAGGCAATCCGCCATTATTCGTCACCGGCGAAGGCGACAAAGAAGAAGAATTTCATTCGGATCCAGACCCGAAAAAACATGTGCTCGCGCACGTTTTCAAAGTGACGGTCGATCCCTTCGTCGGCAAGCTCGGCGTGTTTCGTGTGCATCAAGGCACGATCACGAAGGACAGCCAGCTTTATATTGGCCACGCGCGCAAGCCATTTAAGGTTGGGCACTTATTCATGTTACAAGGCAAGGAACACGTTGAAGTCGATGCCGCAATTCCCGGCGACATCGCCGCCGTCGCAAAAATCGACGAGATCGAATTCGATTCCGTGTTACACGATTCGCCGGAAGATGAGCATATTCATTTACGTCCGTTGGAGTTTCCCAATCCGATTTACGGCATTGCGATCGAGCCGAAAAAACGCGGCGATGAACAGCGGTTGCATGACATTCTCGCCAAATTGTCGGCGGAAGATCCATGCTTCCAAGTGGAAATGTCGCCTTCAACCAACGAAACCATTTTGCACGGCCTCGGCGATCTGCATATGCGCACCATGCTGCAACGCATGGCGGAAGTGTACAAAATGGAAGTCGCCACCCATCCGCCGCGCATCGCCTATCGCGAAACCGTGATAGGCAACGCCGAAGGCCATCATCGTCACAAAAAACAAACCGGCGGCGCGGGACAATTCGGCGAAGTATTTTTGCGCATCGAGCCGTTGCCGCGCGGCAACGGCTTCGAATTCGTAGACAAAACCTACGGCGGCTCGATCCCGCACCAGTTTATTCCCGCCGTCGAAAAAGGCGTGCGCATGGTGTTGGACGCGGGCCCACTCGCGGGTTACCCGATGCAAGACGTACGCGTGACGGTAACCGACGGTAAAAGCCACGCCGTCGATTCGAAGGAAATCGCCTTCGTCAGCGCCGGCAAAAAAGCATTCCTCGACGCCATCGAAAAAGCCCAGCCAATTATTCTCGAACCCATCGTCAATATGCAAATCACCATCCCCGATCAACACGTCGGCGACATCACCGGCGATTTCTCATCGCGGCGCGGCCACATTACCGGCACTGACGCGGCGCGCGGCAACGTTTCCATCGTCGCCGGACGAGTACCGATGTCGGAAGTCAGCGACTACCAATCGAAACTGAAATCGATCACCGGTGGCGCGGGATCCTACTCGTTGGAGTTGTCGCACTACGAAGCGGTGCCACCGCAAGCGCAACAGAAATTGATCGCTGATTACAAAGCGACGCGGCCACAGGCTAAGGATGATGACTAAAAATACTGACGAGTTCGTGATCTACCACAACCCGCCCGGCAGCAAGAGCCGCGAAGCGCTTGCGCTGTTGCAGCAACGTGGGCTTGCGAGGAAATCAGCGTAAATTAGAGTTCCGCTAAATATGTTGAAGAACATTAAGAGCGGTGCGCAGTGCGCACCCTACTAACTGTCATTGCGAGCGCAGCGAAGCAATCTCGCTGTTAACGCGCCGAGAAAAGCAAGATTGCTTCGCTGCGCTCGCAATGACAATTTGAGCGTTGTAGCTGTAGTTGTGGATCAAGCCAAGCGGATCCACCAGGCGTATCAACCCGCCTTGCTCGTAGCCGAGGGTGTGGTGGATCCAGCGCTGCGCTGGTGGCCTTAGGCCAGCCCCCTGGCAGCATTTGTCTTTATGCCACGCTTTGCTCCACCCTACCTCTGTCATTGCGAGCTGCCTGTATTGGCGCGGCCGATACTGCTCATGGACCATGAACGGGATATTGTTGGAGAACAGTCGCTTGAAGGTCTGCGGCCTAGTACGACCAAGTGCGATAGCAAACGCCCAATCTTGTCATCGCGAGGAGCCCGAAGGGCGACGTGGCG
>JANOGO010000123.1:0-2336 GCA_031406045.1 Pseudomonadota bacterium | reverse complement strand
CGATCCTTGGCGCTATCGGCGGCTACATCGCTTGGGATCGTGGCTTCCGCGAGCACCCGCAAGAGGCTTGGGTCACGGCGACACCGGAGATGCGCTTTAAATACGGCTCGATCGGCGCCGAGTTCGACGCTGGCATTCCCTATTGGATTTGGTACGTGCTGCCGCGCATGTTCCCGGAAAAATTGCCGAAGCCCGGCGGCTATGCGGGTCTCGGTGTGCCATGGGAGCAGGGCATGGACGTGCCCATTGGGTTCAGCAAAAAAACCATCGGCTTTCCGCGCGTGGCGAATAATTGCGCCGGTTGCCACACGTCCAGTTATCGTTCCAAGCCTGACGAAATTCCAACCTTTGTCGTCGCCGGCGGATCGCACACCGCCGACATCGAAGGTTTCTTTCGCTTTCTGGTCGATTGCGCAAAAGATCCGCGTTTCAACGCCGATAACATCATGCGCGAGATTAATTTGGTGACCAAACTCGATTTGATCGATCGAGGTTTGTATCGTTTCTTCATCATTCCGATCATGAAAAAGCAACTGATCGCGCGCGAGAAACAATTCGCGTGGATTTATCGCAAAGATTTTCCCGAGTGGGGCAGGGGCCGCGATGATGCGATGAATTTAACGAAATATTTCATGATCAAATTACCGATGGACGACACATTCGGCCCGACCGATATGCCGTCCAACTGGAATTTGCAGAAATATAAATGGGACAAAGGTCATCGGATGAATTACGCCGGCGACAGCCACGATGCTTACTCGGTAATTATGGATTCGGCGATGGGATTGCTCGGCGCCGCGCCACGGGATAACGAGAAATTCTTAGGCGAGGTGAAATGGTTGCACGAGTATCTTGGAAATATACCCGCGCCGAAATATCCATTTCCGATCGATCACACCAAGGCTGCGCAGGGTAAGGCGCTATTCGACGCAAACTGCGCTGCCTGTCACGCGAGCGAACGCACCGGCACGAGCTTGCCGATTGCGGAAATCGGCACCGATCGCGGTCGGCTCGACAGTTGGAATAAATCTGCGGCGATCGCTGCGAATAAAGTCGTTAAAGAAGTGGGCTTGGAACGCAAAGGCTTGGTGGAAGAGGATTTAACCGGCTACATCATTCAATTCCTCGACGGCATCTGGCTCGAGGCGCCATATTTGCATAACGGCTCCGTCCCGACCTTGTACGATTTATTGCAGCCAGCCGCAAATCGGCTCAAGGTTTTTTATCGTGGCTATGATGTGTATGATCAGAAAAAAGTAGGCTTTATTACCGAGGGAGTGGAAGCTGAGCGTACCGGTACGAAACATGACACGTCATTACGCGGTAATGGTAACCAAGGTCATGAATACGGCACCGCTTTAAGTGAAGACGAGAAGATGGCGTTGATTGAGTTTTTGAAAACGCTCTAGCCGAGAACGCTGCGGTGAAACCGATTAGATCATTGCCGTTTTGGTTCGCGCTATCGCTGGGATTCTCCTGGTGTTGTTCGATCGGCTGGGCGCAAGATATGGCATACCAAAAGCGCAGCAACCGAAGCGAGGGAATTAAAGCTAAACCGGTATCGGGATTCGACATCGAACTACTGTCCGCCCAGGTGGACTATCTGGAGTCCGGGGACAATCTGGGTGAGCGATTCTACGCGCGTTTTTTTCTGGAGCGCCCCGTTCCAGTGTATTTGACGGTGCGTGAATTGGACTATAAGCATTATTATTGGTTGGACAATATCGAGCCGCCGGGCAGTTGGAAGGTGGGCTTTGACAACGTTTTTGATTGGCCGACCAAGGATGTCGTAAGCAAATTGCCTGGTCTGTTGATCAACGATCTGGGCACGGTTGCGCGCCTCGAAAGTGCGCAGCCTCGTGCGATCGAAAAAGTCGCACCGGTGGTTTTTTACCAGTCCCAATACCCGACTGAGATTAGCGGTTATCGCTTTGCCTTCAAGCTGCGTGAGGACGCTAAGATTAAGGCGATGATTTACCCGAAAAAGAGTGCAGACGGCATCTTAGTGCATGCGCTAGCGCTGCAGCGCGGCGGCCGACCGTTCTGGATCAAATGGCAAACAGCCGGCTCGTCGTCCGTTCAAGGAACTTATAAACTCGTCGTTAGCGGCTACATGCTCAGTACCAATGATCCGCTTAATCAGATCGTATACTTTCATCATCAACCCCGATTGAAGTAGTAGCGGTCGACGCGACCGCCACAACAAAAACATTATCAAGAACCTATGGCCGACATCTTCATTAGTTACGCGAGTGAGGATCGCGAGTGGGTAAAACAATTTGCTGAGTCGCTAATCGATTGCGGCTGGTCGGTTTGGTGGGACCGTGAAATCCCCT
>JANOGO010000109.1:0-8114 GCA_031406045.1 Pseudomonadota bacterium | reverse complement strand
AGCCGGTGTGGACGCCCGACGGGACGCATCTCGTCTTCCGCTCCGACCGCGACGGCGTGTCCAACCTGTACGCGGTGGCGATCGACGACGGGGCGATGGTCCGGCTGACCAACGTGGTCGGGGGCGCGTTTGCGCCCGACGTGTCCCCCGACGGCCGGACAGTCGCGTTCTCGAGCTACCGCGCGGCGGCCCTCGCCCCTTGGGGGAGAGGGGTGGGGGTGAGGGGCAAAGCGTCCTTAAAACAAGTACGTTCGATTTGGGTTCATGGAAAGCAGCGAAGCAACGAAGCAAACTCGATTTTATACGCCATGAAAATACGAGATTGCTTCGTCACCAAAAACGTTTATCCCAAAGCGAAGCCTGGGACTCCTCGCAATGACGAAATGTTGTCTTCATAACGGCTCAGGAAGGGTATGTCACTACTAAACGCTACGCCGCTCAAGCACCGCTTGCGCCAGCGTACCGCTATCGACGTGTTCCAACTCGCCGCCGACCGGCAAGCCCCGCGCGATGCGCGACACCTTCAAGCCGCGCGCGCGCAGTAGCTCGCCGACGTAATGCGCGGTGGCTTCGCCTTCGGTGGTGAAATTTGTCGCCAAGATAACCTCTTGAACAACGCCATCAGTCGCGCGTTTAATTAATTTGTCGAGATGAATTTCTTTTGGGCCGATACCATCGAGCGGCGACAAGCGGCCGAGCAACACGAAGTACATGCCGCCGAATGCAAGCGTTTGCTCCATCATCAACAAATCCGCGGGCGTCTCGACCACACACAACATCGTGGCGTCTCGCTTGAGCGACCGGCACAGCGCGCAAATTTCCTCTTCGGTGAAGGTGTTGCATTTCTCGCAATGATGAATGCGCTCCAGCGCCAGCGTCAGTGCCGTTCCCAATCGTTTCGCGCCCGGTTTATCACGCTGCAAAAGATAGTAGGCCATGCGCTGCGCGGACTTCGGCCCGACGCCTGGCAGGCAGCGCAATGCGTCGATTAATTCTTCTAAGGTCGAAGGTGTTTTCATGATCACTATTTTAATGGGTTCGCTGATCTCATGGCGCATTTCGTGATTGGCTAACGATGATATTTCTCCATTCGACCATCGCCAGGACCCGCATCCAGATTGGCTTTCAGCACAGCATGCCTGGATCACCGCACCGGTACCGGGTGGCCCAGGGCCATTGCCTCATGGCGTGGCAATGTTTGCGAGCCAATATTAATAAGCCTTTCCGAGCACTCTCGCTTGGCGGAGTCAAGCGAAATTCACCAGGGGACTAGTCTGCGTCCGTCGTTCTGCGCGATAATTAAGGATTATTATAAAAATATCAGGTAGTTTCATGGATCGCAAAATCTCCTTCCCGCCCGGCATCGAAATCAAAGGCAACGTTTCCGGCCAATATGCCGAAATCATCACGCCGGAAGCCATCGCGTTCGTCGCGAAATTGTTCCGCGCCTTCGGCGATCGCCGCGAGCAATTGCTCGAAAAACGCAAAGTTCGCCAAGCGGAATTCGATCGCGGCATCCGACCGGATTTTCTGAAAGAAACCGAAGCGATTCGCAACGGCGATTGGACCATTGCTCCGCTACCAAAAGATTTGCAAGATCGTCGCGTGGAAATCACCGGCCCGGTCGATCGCAAGATGGTGATCAACGCGTTGAACTCAGGCGCCAGCATGTACATGGCGGATTTTGAAGATTCGTCGACGCCGACTTGGGCGAACTTGATCGAAGGCCACATCAATTTGCGCGACGCGATTCTCCGCACGATTTCGTTTTCCACGCCGGAAGGAAAATCCTACCAACTCAATGAAAAAACCGCGGTGCAGTTGGTGCGTCCGCGCGGTTGGCATTTGCCCGAAAAACATATGCTCGTCGACGGTAAACCGATGTCCGGTTCGATGTTCGATTTCGGTCTGTATTTTTTCCATAACGTAAAAGCATTAATGGCAAAAGGCTCCGGCCCTTATTTTTATTTGCCCAAAATAGAAAGCTATTTAGAAGCGCGTTTGTGGAACGATATTTTTGTCACGGCCCAACAAGAACTTGGCGTGCCGCAAGGTACGATTAAAGCGACGGTGTTGATCGAAACGATTCTCGCGTCATTCGAGATGGATGAAATTCTGTACGAATTGCGCGAGCATTCGGCGGGCCTCAATTGCGGTCGCTGGGATTACCTGTTCAGTTGCATCAAGAAATTTCGCACCGACAAAAATATCGTGCTGGCCGATCGAAATCATCTAACGATGACCAGCCCGTTCATGCGCAGTTATGCGTTGTTGCTGGTGAAAACCTGTCATCGCCGCAACGCGCCGGCGATGGGTGGCATGGCGGCGCAGATTCCAATCAAAAACGATCCGGCGGCAAACGATGCCGCCATCGCGAAAGTTCGCGCCGACAAGGAACGTGAGTCCACCGATGGCTACGACGGCACCTGGGTTGCGCACCCGGCCCTGGTCGCGGTTGCGAAAGAAATTTTCGATAAAAATATGCCGACGCCAAACCAAATTCATCGCCAGCGTCCGGACATTAATGTCTCTGCGAAAGACTTGATCGATTTCAAACCGGAAGCGCCGATCACGGAAAATGGTCTGCGGCAAAACATCAGTATCGGCTTGCAATATTTGGGCGCCTGGCTCGGCGGCACCGGCTGTGTTCCGATTTTCAACCTAATGGAAGATGCGGCGACGGCAGAAATTTCCCGCGCGCAATTGTGGCAATGGATTCGCAGCCCACGCGGCGTACTTGACGACGGCCGCAAAGTGACGAAGGAATTATTCCGTCAACTCGTGCCGGACGAGCTGGCGAAAATCAAAACATCGCTCGGCGAAAAAGGCTGGAATGCAGGGAGATATGACGACGCGGCGAAAATGTTCGATACGCTCACGACGAGCGATGACTTCGTCGAATTTTTGACGCTGCCGGCTTACGACGCAATCGCATAGTTTTTGACCGTCATCCCCGCGTAGGCGGGGATCCAGTGTCTTGCTGAAAAGCCACTGGGTTCCCGCCTCCGCGGGAACGACAAGCTACTGCTGTTTCGGCGCGACAGAAACCGGCAAACTCAAGCACGAAACATAGGGCGGATTCACCATGCCGCTGCTGAAGCCAAAATAGGAAATCGCGCGCAAATAATCTTGCGTAACCGTTTCCTTGGCTTTGTAGCAGGCGTCCATACTTTCGAATCCTTGTACGACAGCGTGCGTGCCGGGATCCCTGGCGACAGCGTAGTAAATCATCATCACGATCATGGTTTTCATGGCGCGTCCTTTGGTTCTTGTGGATAATACTTACATGGTCATTTGCTTAATCTGCGCCGCCCCTCACCCTGCACCCTCTCCCAATGGGAGAGGGAATTAATTCCCTTCTCCTTCTGGGAGAAGGTTAGGATGAGGGAACAGCGCTTCAGACAACACATAAAGTATAAATTATTTACTGCCGCTAAATTCGTAAAATTAGGATCGCCGTGGATCTCGGAAATAAACTTCTGCTTGTCTTCTTAGTTTTTCTCGCTTTGATCGGCGCCGTGATGGCCGTCAGCTTTCGCGAACGCAAACTCGCAAATAGAACCGGCATCAGCAGCAAAACCGATGACGAAGACAGCGACGCCCGCACCATGACGATTATTTTCGGCAGCATTATCGGCGGTATGTTGCTCGCGCTGATCGTTGCGTGGCTGGTATTTTTTTCATGAAAATTTCCTCGTCGGCACTCTCGATCGCCTTCTCGCAAATCGGCCACAGCATGTCGCATATTTTCATGCTGCTTTATCCGACCTGCGTTCTCGCGCTGGAAAAAGAATTTCACCAAAGCTACGGCGAATTGTTGGTGCTGATGACGCTCGGCAATGTGTTATTCGGCGTCGCCGCGCTGCCCGCCGGCTGGCTCGGCGATCGCTGGAGCACGCTGGGCATGATGATCATTTTTTTCTTGGGCCTCGGCGCCTCGGCAATTTTCACCGGATTCATGACCACAACGAGCGGCCTGGTATGGGGCCTGGCGCTGATTGGTTTATTCGCGTCAATCTATCATCCGGTCGGCATGGCGTGGTTGGTCAAGAACTCCGAGAACAAAGGCCGCGCACTTGGAATTAATGGCGTGTTCGGCAGCTTGGGCGTGGCTACGGCGGCGCTGATCGCCGGAATTTTGACGGACACTATAAGCTGGCGCGCGGCGTTTATCGCCCCCGGCGTGCTCGCGCTCATCGTCGGCTTCGCGTTGATTTATTGCACGCAACGCGGGCTGGTCGTTGCGAGTTCCGGCGATGTGAAGCCCTTTATCAAACCACCGGCCGCCGATATGAAGCGCGTCTTCATCGTGCTGTCATTTACCATGCTGTTAAATGGCATCATCTACCAATCGGTGTCGAGCGCGCTGCCGAAAATTCTCGCCGAAGGAGCGCCGAATTTAAGCGGTGGCTCGGCCTCTGGCGCGGGTATGTTGGTCTCCATTGTTTATCTCTGCGCGATGGCTGCAAGTTTGTTGGGCGGTTACTTATCTGATCGCTTCCCCGTCAAAAATCTTTATATCGTCACTACCGCGTTGCAAGTCCCGCTGTATGCCTTAGCCGCATCGCTGATGCATCTGCCATTGCTATTTGCCATCACCTTGGCTGTCGTCTTCAGCACGATTGCCGTTCCCACCGAAAACGTCCTCCTGACCCGTTATACGCCCGAGCGCTGGCGCGCCACGGCATTCGGCGCGAAATTCGTATTGGCGTTAGGCTTAGGCGCGCTCGGTGTGCCGCTGGTCGCCTATATCCGCGACCACACCGGCAGCTTCTATGCTTTCTTTATATTGCTCGCGCTAGTTGCGGCGTTGATTGCGGTTATTGCGTTGTGGATGCCGAGCGATCAGGCGAAGCGGAGCGTTGATATCGGGCTTGCAGCGAAGGCGATGCCTTGATACTTTCCGAGCGCCGTACGGATTAGCGCAGCGTCCGGGGTAGCCTTGGGCCATTCCGACGTATCATCGCCCTGCTATTCCCAACATCGCATTAGTGATTATCACTTGGTGTTGTTCGGCGGGTTGCACCCGCCCTACAGTTTTGTTACTACGCCACGAAGCTTATGTCACGTGCCTTGTGGCGAGGCATGGCCTGCGAGGCAGTATCCATGCGGTTCTTCGGGGCATGCCTAAATTGAGGCTAGAGCCTTAATATCTACTTGAGCGTGCTCGACGATCGACTGCGCGCGATGCAACGTCACTACTTCACCCATCACGATAATACTTGGGCTCGCCATTTGCTGCTGCGTAACATCATCGATGATCGTTTCGAGTGTGCTGATTAAAACGCGTTGGTTCGGCAATGTCGCATTTTGGATCACGGCGATGGGCAGATTCGCCCGCGTGCCGATCGCGCGAAGTTCCGCGACGATCTCCGGAAAATTGGCAATACCCATATAGATAACCAGCGTCAGCCCCGCCGCCAAGATCGGTTTCCATGGCAGGGACCCGTCGGATTGCGTATGCCCGGTAACGAACGCGACGCCGTGACACAAATCGCGATGAGTGAGCGGAATGCCGGCTGAAGTCGCTGCCGCGAGGCCGGCGCTGATACCGTTGATGACTTCATACTCAATGCCTGCGGCATCGAGCGCGGCGACTTCCTCGCCGCCGCGGCCGAACATAAACGGATCGCCGCCTTTGAGCCTGGCGACGGTATGGCCGGCGAGTGCTTCAGCGATCAGTAATCGCTCGATGAACGATTGCGGCGTTGACTTACAGCCGCCGCGCTTGCCGACATGAACGACGCGTGCATCCCCACGCGCATGCTCCAATACCAACGGGTTAACCAGATCATCTACCAACAATACATCGGCGTTGGCAATCGCGCGTACCGCCTTAAGTGTCAATAATTCCGGATCACCCGGCCCGGCGCCGACAAGAAATACTTTGCCACGATACGAGGTTTTCATGCAGCCTCCAAAATTTCTGCTTGAACGATCCGGCGCAATTCGGGCATACACGAACCACATTCGGTTCCGCACTTGAGTGCGCCTTGCAATGCGCCTAGTCTGTTCGGCGAGTTGGCCGGCATGGTTTTTAGTTGGTTCATGATTTCAGCTTCGGAAACATTCAAACAATTACAAATCACCCGGCCACGCGGCGTGAAACCCTGCGGCGGTTTCGCGCTCGGGGCGAGCAATACGCGGGTAAGATGAGAAACGCTCGTACCTTGCGCGAGCCATTCTTGCAGCCAATCTTTCGCGGCGACGTCGCCGGATAATCGCACCGCGGCGAGCTTGCCGTCTTTGATCCGCATTTTACGGCCGACATCGCGACGCTTATCGTCGTAATGCAACACGTCGTCGGCGTCGGCTAAGCCTAAAATATTATCGATTTGCGCGACGAAATTCGCCGACAACGGCACGCTTGCCGCGGCGCGAAAAATGACGTTTTCCTGAGCGTGTCCGAACAGCCCAACCGATGCATACTCGAACGCACCCAGGTGTTTGCGCAGCTCGGACAAACGCGCAAACGCCGTGGCCGTTTCGCCTTGTTCGCCAATCGACATCGCGACAAAGCGCCAGGGCAAATCAATTTTCTCAACTTGCACCGCGGCGTGTTTTAACTCCGGCTGCTTTGAGTACGGATCGAATGCCGGCAACGTCAACACGTTAACACCAAGGCCTGCCATCAAATGGCTGCCCCAATGCATCGGCAGAAATACTTGACCGCCGCGAAGGTCATCGCCGACGCCGACTGGAATGACTACGTCGCCACGCCGTGAGCGCACGCGAACCACGCTTCCCTCTAACAAACCGCGCTTAGCCATATCGACTTTGGCCATCGACAGCATTGGCGCCGGTGCGTGCTCGAATAAGCGTGCGACTTTCCCGGTACGGCTCATGCTATGCCATTGATCGCGCAGGCGGCCGGTGTTCAGGCGCAGCGGATAGGGCGCGCTGGCGGGTTCGGCGACCGCTTTGTAAGCGGTGTTAAAAAATTTTGCTTTACCCGATGGGGTTGGAAATTTTCCGTCAGCGTAAAGTCGCGCACTGCCGTTGCTCGCACCACTCGCAAACGGCCATTGCTGCGGGCCACGCTGTTCCAGCGTCTCATACGACAGTCCGGTGATATCCAGGTCGCGCCCGCGCGTCGATTCACGATGCTCGTTGAAAATCGCCTCGGTGGATTCGTAGGGAAATAACGTGAGCATATCGGGCCGTAGCGTTTTCTCCAGTCGCCGCGCGAAATCGACCACGATACGCCAATCGGCGCGTGCCTCGCCGGGCGCGGGAATCGCCGCGTTCAAGCGCGTGATGCGCCGCTCGGAATTGGTCACCGTGCCTTCTTTCTCACCCCAAGTCGCAGCGGGGAGAATGACATCGGCGTAGGCCGCCGTCTCGGTATCGACATAGGCTTCTTGCACCACCACCAGCTCGGCCGTGTCGAGCGCTTTGCGTATTTTCGCTTGATCGGGCATCGATTGCGCCGGATTGGTACACGCGATCCAGAGCATTTTAATTTCGCCGCTGGCCACCGCATTGAACATCTCAACCGCCGTCTTGCCCGGTTTGCTTGGAACATCGGCAAGGCCCCACAACGCGGCGACTTCGGCGCGATGCTCGGGGTTCGCCATATCGCGATGGGCGGATAGAAGATTCGCCATACCGCCGACTTCGCGGCCACCCATCGCATTCGGCTGGCCGGTCAGCGAAAATGGCCCACATCCCGGTTTGCCGATTTTTCCGGTAGCAAGATGAAGGTTAATCAACGCCGCATTCTTTTCTGTGCCGTGGATCGATTGGTTTAAGCCTTGGCAATACAGCGACAACACCGCAGGCGCTTCGCCAAACCATTTCGCTGCCTTCGCGAGATCGGCTTCGGCAATGCCACACGTTTCTGCAACTAATTTTGGATGATAGTCACGTACGGTTTGCTTCAGCGCATCAAAGCCCTCGGTGTTTGCCGCAATATAATTCTGATCGACCAAGCCATCCCACAGCAGCAAATGCAAAATGCCGTTAAACAGCGCGACATCCGTCCCAGGCAAAATCGGTAGGTGCAAATCGGCGAACGCAGCCGTATCGGTACGGCGCGGATCGACGACGATGATTTTGAGATTGGGCCGCTGCTCTTTGGCGTCCTCTATTCGACGAAATAAAATCGGATGGGC
>JANOGO010000100.1:0-1553 GCA_031406045.1 Pseudomonadota bacterium | reverse complement strand
CAATATCATCGGTGTGATCGCGCAGCGCTTGCTACGGCGATTGTGTTCGCGCTGTAAAAAACCCATCGCGGCAGACGCGACGACATTGCAATTATTGCGGCATCAAAAAGAGACGCCGGTACCGATGGTCTATCAAGCTGTTGGTTGCACCCATTGCAATAGCACCGGTTACAAAGGGCGCATGGCGATCATGGAAATCCTTAAGATGGATGCCGATCTCGATGAGCTGGTCGCGCGCCGCGCCACCGGGCGCGAAATGCGCAAACTCGCTGAACAAAAAGGATTTCACTCGCTCGCCGAAGATGGCGTGCGGCGCGTGTTAAGCGGCGAAACCTCGCTCGACGAAATTTCCCGTGTCGTCGATCTAACCGATCGGATCGAATAGCAGCATGCAGTTCGCTTATCGTGCGATGGATCAGCAGGGCAAAATAATTCGTGGCAGCATCGACGCGGTCAATGCGCTCGATTTGGAAATGCGCTTGAAGCGCATGAGTTTGGATCTGGTGACCAGCAACCCGTCGCGCGCGCTGAAGAGTTTTCAATTCGGCTCGCCGGTAAATCGCCAGGAGTTAATCAACTTCTGTTTTCATTTAGAACAACTACTTCACGCCGGCGTGCCGATTATCGACGCGTTGGTCGATCTTCGCGATAGCGTCGACAAACCGCAGTTTCGTGAAGTGCTGGCAAATATGATCGAGACGATTGAGGGCGGAAAAACGCTTTCGGAATCACTCGCCGAACACCCGCGAATTTTCGATACGGTTTTTGTGAGTCTGGTGAAATCCGGAGAAGCCAGCGGCCAACTCGGCGAGGTGTTATCCAAACTCACCGACAACTTAAAATGGCAAGACGAGATCGCCAAGCAAACGCGCAACATCGTGATCTACCCAGCGGTAACGGGCGTGGTTGTGCTGGGCGTGGTGTTTTTTCTAATGGTTTATTTGGTGCCCAAGCTTGCCACGGTCATTCGAACGCTCGATTCCGATATCGCGACCAGCACAAAAATACTGATCGCCGTATCGAATTTTTTTGTCAACTATTGGTACATCGCACTACTGGTTCCGGTCGCGCTCATTGTTGGATTCAGCGCGTGGGCGAAATCGAGCAGCAAGCTGCGCTATCAAATCGACGAACTCAAGTTACGTTTGCCGATTATCGGCGCGGTGAATCGGCGCATTATTCTGGCGCGCTTCTCGACATTTTTCGCGTTGATGTACGCATCGGGCATTACGATCCTGGATTGCATTCGCATCTCGGAAAAAATTTCCGGTAACAAAGTCATCGAGGCCGGTTTAGAGCAAGTCGGGCGCTCGATTGCCGACGGCAAGAGCTTGACCGAAGCATTTCAGAATGTTGGATTATTTCCGCCGCTAGTGTTGCGCATGTTGAAAGTCGGCGAAGCGACCGGTGGCCTGGATAATGCGTTACGCAACGTCAGCTATTTTTACAATCGCGACGTCAAAGAAGCAATCGACGGCGTACAAAAACTGATCGAACCGGTGACGATTTTGGTGATCGGCGCCATTCTTGTTTTGACCTTACTGCCGGTGTTC
>JANOGO010000086.1:0-2956 GCA_031406045.1 Pseudomonadota bacterium | reverse complement strand
CGCATATAGCGATGCCGGTCGCGGTTTAACCGTAAATTTCGGATCGCATTAGGCGCTCGGACTTCGCCAAGATGAACCCTCGGTAAGATCGCATTTCAATTTGTCATTGCGAGCTGCCTGTATTGGCGCGGCCGATACTGCTCACGGACCATGAACGGGATATTGTTGGAGAACAGTCGCTTGAAGGTCTGCGGCCTAGTACGACCAAGTGCGATAGCAACCGCCCAATCTTGTCCTCGCGAGGAGCCCGTTGGGCGACGTGGCGATCTCGTTTTGACGACGCTAGAGCGCGCTGCGCGCGAGATTGCTTCGCGTTCGCTCGCAATGACTGGCATGGGGTTCATGGAAAGCGAACGCGAAGCAATCTCGTTTTTGATTTCGCCTAACGCGAGATCGCTGCGTCTCCTTTCCATGAACCCGATTTGACCGGTATTTGTATCAATGACGGCTTGCCCCTCACCCTAACCTTATTTGCAATGCCGCCCGCAATTTTTTCGACAACGCATTCATCGCAAACTGGGGCCGCGATTCCCGCGTAGGTGCTGCCCAAATCGGCGCGGGAAAATGTTTATCGTCAACGAAGCGCGGAATCACGTGCCAATGCAAATGCGGCGTCATGTTGCCGAGGGACGCAAGATTGATTTTGTCGGGCTTCATCAATTCGCGCAGGGTTTCTTCGACGGCCAATACAACGAACATAAAATGCACGCGATCTTCGTTCGATAAATCGGTCATCTCGCGAACGTGTTCTTTCCGGATCACACGGCAAAAACCGGAATAGTCAGGATCGTTGACGAGTACGACACGGCAACGCGCGTCCTGCCACAACACTTCGCCGCCGATTTGCTCGCAGAGCTCGCAGCTCATTGCCGAAGGCCTAATTCTTCAACATAAGAACATTGCCCTGCGAGGCAGTATCCATGCGGCTCTTCAGGCATCTTCCCAACATCGAAACACGCGCGTACACATGTAAGGCCAACCATCATCGCGGCGTCATCGGGAAAAACTTCGATTGCTTGGCGACTCGATCAAGCCATCGGCTCACCGCGCGAAAGGCAGAGAGATCAAAGCCGCCGACATCGGCTTCGTGGGTGTACGCAAACAACGCGATATCCGCCACGGAATAGCGCTCGTCGACAAAGAATGTACGCGTCATCAAATGTTGCTCCATCACGCCAAGCGCTTGATTGCCGTGCTCAAGTAAACCCGGCAACTCGGCGCGGCGCGCATGGTCTGGGGGAAGAAATTTGCAAATGAATCTTGCAACGGCGACGTAAGGCTCGTGGCTATATTGCTCGAAAAACAGCCATTGCAACACCTGAGCGCGCGCGAGTTTTTCGGTCGGCATAAACACCGTATCGTCGGCAATGTAATAAAGAATCGCATTCGATTCCGCCAGGAATTCGCCCGGCTCGATTTCCAGCGTCGGCACTTTGCCGTTGGGATTCATCGCCAAAAATTCCTTGGTTCGCGTCGACCCTTGCATGATGTCGAGCTCTTCCCACGTGTAAGGTTGGCCGAGCTGTTCGAGCAATAATTTGATTTTGTAGCAGTTGCCCGATGAGGACATGCCGTAGACTTTAAGCGTCATGTCGACTCCGACTCACAAGTTTTGTTATCGCGAGGAGCCTGAACGGGCGATGCGGCGATCTCGCATTTTGTGTGCAAAAACGAGATTGCTTCGCTTTGCTCGCAATGACAGTGGATCTCAATTCGCCATCACCGTGCGATCCGCCGCCCATTCGCGTAGCGCTTGCATTTCTTCGGCGCGAACAACGGAAAGCGGTTTGGTGCGTTTAAGTTCCGCGGTTAGGTGTTGCGTCGCGAGTGCGGTTTGCTGCGCGTGAGCTTCGTACAACGACGCGACTACCGCTTGCTCGATTTCCGCGCCGGAAAAGCCCTCCGATTGAACCGCGAGCGCCGCTAAATCGAATTCGGCAGGCTCGCGTTTTCTGCGCTTGAGATGAATGTTGAAGATGTAGCCGCGCGTGGCTTCGTCGGGCAAATCGACAAAAAATATCTCATCGAACCGCCCCTTGCGCAAGAGTTCCGGGGGCAGACTTTGGATATTGTTGGCGGTCGCGACAAGAAACACGCGCTTCTTGCGTTCGCTCATCCATGTCAGCAACGTGCCTAAAACGCGGCGCGATACGCCGCCGTCACTTAAACCTTCGTCGGTGGACAAACCTTTCTCGATCTCGTCGATCCATAACACGCAGGGCGCCATCGCGCCGGCGGTCTCCAGCGCTTCGCGCACGTTGCGTTCCGTTTCGCCGTGAAATTTGTTGTAGAGCGCGCCAAAATCCAAACGCAATAGCGGCAAGCCCCAGGTTCCCGCCAACGCTTTCGCGGCGAGACTTTTGCCACCGCCTTGCACGCCGAGCAGCAACACGCCTTTAGGAATGTCGAGGCCCGACGCATCGGCGTGACCGAGAAACGTCGCGCGACGCAATTCCAGCCAGCGTTTAAATTGTTGCTGGCCACCGACGTCTTTTAAACTACCCGTGTCGACTTCGAGCGCCAACACGCCGGCGCCGAGGGATTCGTGTTTGTGTTTCAACACGCGCGCGACATCCTCCATCGTGATCGAGCCATCGGCTTCCATCGCCTGGCGAATCAGTCGACGCGCATCGTCGTTACTCATGCCGACCAAATGTTGGATCAATAACTCTGCCGCCTCTTGGCTGCCGCTCAACCGTGCGCCTTCATTGCGACCGGACCAGAGTTCCATTTCTTCTTTGAACAATTTGCGAATCTGATTTTGGTCCGGTAGCGATAGTTTGAAAGTGGCACTCATGCGCTGCAATTCCGGCGGTAGTTCGATCCAATTACTGATGAACACTAACGTGCGTTCGCACTTGTGATACTCCATCGCGATTTCGCGAATCGCGCGCAGACTTACCGCGCTATCGAGAAAAGGGTGAGCATCGAGTAGAACATAAATGCCATTCTGCGG
>JANOGO010000085.1:0-5355 GCA_031406045.1 Pseudomonadota bacterium | reverse complement strand
GCTGGCGGTGGCCGGCGAATCTTGATTGCGGCAGTGATGGCTGACGAGGGGCTGTGAGGTATCACCACTAGATTCTTCGCTGCGCTCTGAATGACAAAAATTTTGTTGGTGTCGGACATCGTGCCAGGACCCGCTTCCAGATTGCCTCGTGCCAATGCATGCCTGGAGATCCGCTCTGGTATTGCTTCACAGGGTATCGCGTATTTGTGTTTAAATTAATATCATGCCTATCAAACTGATCGTCGGCCTCGGCAACCCCGGCAGCGAATACAAAAAAACGCGCCACAACGCCGGGTTTTGGTGGGTCGACGAACTGTGCGCGAACGAACGGATTTCGCTCAAGCCGGAAAAGAAATTTCACGGCAACGCCGCGCGCTTGAGTTTGAGCAGCCACGATATTTGGCTGTTGCAACCGATGACATTTATGAACGCCAGCGGCCGCGCGGTGCAGGCGCTGGCGACGTTTTACAAAATTGTGCCGGAAGAGATTTTGGTCGTTCACGATGAGTTGGATTTGCTGCCGGCCACAGTGAAGATGAAGCAGGGTGGCGGCCATGGCGGCCACAACGGATTGAAGGACATCGTCGCGCAGTTAGGCGCGCAAGACTTTTGGCGGTTGCGCATCGGTATTGGCCATCCGGGCGATCGCGATGCGGTGATCGGCTACGTGCTGCAGCCGCCGCGCAACGAGGAACGCGCGCTGATTGAAGAAAGTATCACGCGCTCGTTGCAAATATTTCCGCAGATTGCAAGCGGCGATTTGCAAGCAGCGATGTTGAAATTACACACGCGTCCGAAAGCGGAAGCGGCTCCCACCGAGGAAAAAAAATGAGTTTGCAATGCGGCATCGTCGGCTTGCCCAACGTCGGTAAATCGACGCTGTTCAACGCGCTTACCAAGGCCGGCATCGCCGCCGAAAATTATCCGTTTTGCACCATCGAGCCGAACGTCGGCGTCGTCGAAGTGCCGGACCCGCGCTTGAGTGCACTGACCGCGATCGCGAAGCCGCAAAAAATTATTCCGGCGATTGTTGAATTCGTCGACATCGCCGGCTTGGTCGCGGGCGCATCGAAAGGCGAGGGCCTGGGCAATCAATTCCTCGCCAACATCCGCGAGACCGATGCGATCGCCCACGTCGTGCGCTGCTTTCATGACGACAACGTTATTCACGTCGCCGGAAAAGTCAGCCCGATCGACGACATCGAAGTGATCCACACGGAATTAGCGCTGGCCGATTTGCAATCAGTCGACAAGGCAATTTTGCGCGTCGGCAAAAACACACGCTCCGGCGACAAAGAAGCGATTAAACTCGCGGCGTTATTGGAAAAAGTAAAGGTTCAACTCGATCAAGGCACACCGGTTCGCGCGATGGGCTTCGACGCCGATGAAATGAAATTGCTGAAGCCGATGTTTTTCCTCACTGCGAAGCCCGCGCTTTATATCGCGAATGTCAAAGAACGAGGCTTCGCCGATAATCCGCTGCTCGAGCAAGTCGTCGCCTACGCAAAAAAAGAAAATGCGCCGGTAGTCGCCGTGTGCGCTGCGCTGGAAGCGGAGATTTCCGACCTGAGTGACGAGGACAAAAAAATATTTCTCACCGACGCCGGCATGGAAGAGCCGGGTTTGGATCGCGTGATTCGCGGCGCCTATTCCTTGCTCGGCTTAGAAACCTATTTCACCGCCGGCGAAAAAGAAGTCCGCGCGTGGACGATCCCAATCGGCGCCACCGCGCCGCAAGCGGCAGGTGTGATCCACACGGATTTTGAAAAAGGATTTATTCGCGCGGAAGTGATTGCCTTCAATGATTACGTCGCGCTGAAAGGCGAGCACGGTGCGAAGGAGGCGGGCAAGATGCGTTTGGAAGGCAAAGAGTACATCGTGAAAGATGGCGATGTAATGCATTTTCGTTTCAACGTTTAGAGTTGTCATTCCCGTGAAGGCGGGAATCCATTTGGCCAGTAAATTGATCATCTGCTCGGCCATGGCCACGGAGTCGTCGTCCCCGCGAAGGCGGGGACCCAGTGTCGTAGGTGAAAAGACACTGGATTCCCGCCGTCGCGGGAATGACGGGGTGGCCTTGGGCCACAATAGAGTGGCATGCTGGAGAACCAGTATTCATGAGCCTCTCGGGGTATCGAAATAGCTGAACAACATGCCCGTACCGATCCGGCATAACGTCAATCTCACTGACCTCAACACCTTCGGCGTTGCCGCTCGCGCTCGCTCTTACGCCGAAGTCCGCGATATCGATGAACTGCGCGCGGCATTGAAACAACGCAATTCTACCGAGCCGCTATTGATTCTCGGTGGTGGTAGCAATCTGTTACTGACGCAAGATTTCCCGGGTCTCGTGCTACATAATAAATTGCTCGGAAAAAATATCACCGCGCAAGATGCCGACACAAACTATGTCGAAGCCGCGGCCGGTGAAAATTGGCATGACTTCGTGCGCTGGACCTTGGATCAACAACTCGCCGGGTTGGAAAATCTGTCGCTGATTCCCGGCACCGTCGGCGCAGCGCCGATTCAAAATATCGGCGCTTACGGCGTCGAGATGAAAGATACATTTCAGTCGTTGCAAGCGATAGATATCGTGGATGGTGCGATCCGGACATTCGATCGCGAACAATGCCAGTTCGCCTACCGCGATAGCGTATTCAAACGCGAGTTGAAACAACATTACATCATTGCCAGCGTGACATTTCGTTTGCCACGCGCCGCAAGACTTCATCTGGATTACGGTGATGTTCGCGCGGAGCTCGCGCGCATGGGTTGCGCCACGCCGAGTGCGCGCGACGTCAGCGACGTGATTTGCAATATTCGCCGCCGTAAATTGCCCGACCCCGCTGTGATCGGCAACGCCGGTAGCTTCTTTAAAAATCCGATCGTGGATCGCGGCATCTTGGCGCGCATTCAAACAAGTCACGATAACGTTCCGCACTATCCGGCGCCCGATGACCACGTCAAACTTGCCGCCGGCTGGTTGATTGAGCAATGCGGTTGGAAGGGCAAATCGCTCGGGCGTGCCGCTGTGCATGAACAACATGCGCTGGTGCTGGTAAATCGTGGCGGGGCGAGCGGTGCTGAAATTTTGGCGTTGGCGCGCGCGATTCAACATGCGGTACGTGAGCGGTTTCAGGTTGAGCTTGAGGCGGAGCCAGTGATTGTGTGATTGCGATGCGAATGCCAAATAGATTTCCGCCTTCGCGGGAATGACAGGTTGGGAATTTTGAGTGCATCGCCAGAAGGCAATACCTGCTTGCCAGCTGGCATCGCATGCCTGGAGAGGCACTGGCCCACGGCCACCCAGTATCCATGCGTCTTCTGGCGATGCCTTGTAATGATTGGTAGAAGTCGCGGGCCAGGATGATCGCGCAAAATCAACAGCGAGATCGCCGCGCCGCGCTCGCGATGACTGAGGAGAAAAAGAAAAAGCCTGGGCGATTGCGCCCAGGCTCGATTGATGGCGCTAAAATTTTTGATTGTTGGTTAGTCTTCGTTTTCCACTTCGGTTGCGGCAATTTGGTTATTCGGAATTTCGGCGCCCTTAGCTTTAACGATGTCGTTCGCGGCGGTGTTTGCGATGAAAGTTGTTTCACTAATGACCGCGCCGGTCAAATTTTTAAAGACGGTTCCGTCACTGGTATTAACCTGAACGCCGAGAATACTGAACGATCCGACGACGGGTTTCGCATCGAGCGGGCCGCGTAGTTCGGGCGCATTGCCGCCACCACCGCTAATGACTTTCAGTTTAGCGGCGTTGATCGAGCTAGCACCACTCTTGCTGCCCTCGATTTCTAGCCGCGTGCCGGCACCGATCGTGCTCAGCGGATCGCCATCGACCTCGGTTGCGGTAACGACTTTCACGGCAATACCCAGCACGCTGACAATTCCGGTGGTCGAGTTATAAGTCCCATCGGCAGTGGCTTTGATTCGAACGCCATTGCTCTTGATCTGAATTTTCTTCGCAATCAGAACACCGTTAACGGTGGCGCCTTCCACTTCGACTTTCATGCCGTTGATTAGATCAGCTTGGACGCCACCTTCGAAAAGCGTGGCGTTGGTCGTAGTGACTGCTTGGCCGCCGACATTGAATTGATCCTGCGTAGCGTTGATGCCATTAATCACACCTTCGACCTCGACCTGCGATACGCTACCGCTAACGGCGCCGCCATTACAGTCGTTGTCCGGGCTGAGTGCCTGCGTGAGCGTCAATGTATTGCCGCTCAAGCTGCCTTTTGCTTCGACGCAACCCGTTAGCACGCCGAAGGCGCCGGTATTGATCGTTAGCGACCCAATCGAAAGCACGCCGCCGGTATTGGTTGCAATACCCTTCACCTCAAATTCGCCGTTCGCAATCGTTTTGGTTTCGACGAAGGTGGCAAGAATCTGGCCTTGGTCGTTTCTAAAGCCGCTCACTTGCACGGTTGGGTTACTCAAGGCGGCCAGCGCGGCGAGCCCTGACGCGCCAATGCTGTCGGCGCCATTGATTTGGTATCGGGTGGCATCGTCGACAACTATGGTTTGGCTTAGCACCGAAAAGCTCTGTAGTGAGGTGCTGATGTTTACCGCCGGACCGGCAACGGTATTTTGCGCGGTGACAGTTTGCGCGGTAAATACGCCACCGGCACTGGTGCCGTTGACGACCACGACCATACCCGGTTCAAGTTGTCCGTTGGCATTTGACGTGACGCAACGATCGCCGGGGCCTTGGTCGACCGTGCCGTCATCGGTGGTAACCGTCGCGCCGGTGCAATCAAACCGAACGCCATTGACCACCACACTGCCGATTGCGGACACAGTGCCGACGGCTGCGACCGATCCGGTCCCGCCGATGCCGCCCCCGGCAACGGTTCCACCTCCGCCACCTCCGCCGCAAGCGCTAAGCAATAAGCTAAGCGAGAGAATAAATAGTCCTGTTAAATCGAGGCGAAAAAATTGCCCGAGTGAGCGAGTTTGGGTGAGCATGGTTTTGTCCTTAAGCGTTGAGGTGGGTTATTTCATTCTGAGAACGGTTTTTCGTCGCTCTCGGTTAGCCCAGGGTTAGTGTTTTCTTGCTTGTCGTAATAAAAATAAATACCGAAAGTGATGCGCTGATTGGCGTCGGGATGATCGGCATCTTTCTTTTCCAAAATGAGCGCGCGGCGGTTCACCGTTTGTAACGCCTGCATGCCGAGCGCTTCGCCGAGCGAAACCAATTCGGCGGCGGAGGCTTTGGTCAGCGTGTCGTAATGCACGCTGCGCTCGACATACGGCGCGCCGAGTTCGAGCATGTTGTGCACGCTGGCGGCGATGTGATCGTGCAAGTTGTGTTGGAAATAGTAGGCTTTTTCCTCGAAACCTTGCTTCGGAATG
>JANOGO010000081.1:0-4478 GCA_031406045.1 Pseudomonadota bacterium | reverse complement strand
CTGTGCTTCCGACCAATCGGCCCACTTAAGGTCGTTATCTATTACGTCGATCAAAACATTGCTATCGATTAGGACGTATCGCGAAACCGCGTACTGCGCATTGGGTTCGCGCGCACGCAAAACGCGTTTCGCCATTAATCGTCGCCGCGCAAAAACAGCATGATTTGATCTGTCGTCCAGCCTTTGAACATCGGGTTGTTAGCCGAGCCGCGGGCCCGCCGGATCGCGGCGCGAATGGGTGACATTACTTCTTCGCCGGCCACCGTCGGCTGTGTGACGGGTTTCAGCACCACTTGTCCGCGCACGTAATGAAACTCGACTTCGGTATGGGGCAATAAGCCCGCTTTTTCGCGAATTGCTTGCGGAATGGTGACTTGTCCTTTGCTGGTAATGCGCATGATGACCTCACAAAAGTATTACTTTACGAAAGTAAGAATCTTACTATTGGGAAGGCGATTGCACAATGCTCGAGTCAACTCGCAACGATGGTTCGGCGTTCGGACTACAATGTTCAAATCACTGCTATTGATTTTTGCCAACGGAGAATAACAATTGAAACTCAGTAAACTTGCATTTGTCCTAGTTGCGTCGCTAATCGCGCTACCAGTCATGGCTGATCGGGATTACGACGAGAATGAATACCATCAAAATGTCGAAAAGCGCCACGCAGCGCACAAAGACGGGGACGACGAGGGCAAACATCTCGGCCACAAAAACCACAAACATAAGAAGCACAAACACAAAAAACGTAAACATCACGACGATGGCGATTTTGTCGACGCGCCGCCGCTGCCTGCGCCACCTCGGGCTCCGCTTCCGGATTTACCGAAGCCACGATTACCCGATCTGCCCGACTTGCCTAAGCCGCCATTACCGCCACTGCCCGGCCGGGACTGACCTAGCGCGATCGCACGCTTGCCAATAGACTTTACAATAGGTATTCATCCACTGGAAAATGAATACGTGAGAGTGCGTTTGTTGATCTTGGTGCCCGTTGCGAATGTCTTGGCTACCATCGCGATGGGTGACGTTTTTGCGGACAACCCTGCGGCGGACCAGGTACGTGACGAAGCGAATAAAAATCGCGCCCAGGAAACGCCGCGACCTGCAAACGCGGCAGCGAATGATGCGGCACGCGTCGAGAAAACGGAAGAAGAGTTTAAATTTCGCTATAAGCGTCCGAAACAACGTCACGACGACGACGAAGCGCCGGTGCCGAAAATCGTTAAACCAGCGCTATCGGAAGCACCCGGTGCTACCGAGAAATGACGGGTACATCAAACGCGATGATCGCCTAATTAGCTGGGAGAGTGAATGATGTGGATTAAGCAATTTTTGTTTGCCGGGATGTTGTCTGTGAGTGTTTCCGCGTTTGCCGCACCGGAGCCGAGTGCGGCCGAACCGAATGCGCAATCGCCGCTCGCCGGAATCGAGTGGCGCGACGTGGAGAAAATATTACGCAAACATTTTGCGCCGGAAGACCTATTCAAATTGAAGGAATACATGTCTAGCGCGATGCTCGGTTTAGAGTTGCCCATGCCGCCGGATTTGAAAGCTAAGGTGCGCGATTTCATGACCGAGATGCGTTTGGAATATGGCTTTCAATTCGCGGTGATGATGGAACAACTGAAGAAGAAATTATTTCGCGTGTTGCCGCCGGATTTGGCCCAGCTCGCCGAGGAATTTACCAAGAAACCTCAAGCTGATTTAGAGGAATAAATCTGCTATAACGAAGGTTAAGTTCCCACTTTGAACTTTAAAGACACTGGATCCCCGCCTTCGCGGGGACGGCAGTCAATATAAATAACAACAATGGATCTTCTGAGTTTATTTCACGCATTTATTTTAGGCATCGTCGAAGGCGCGACGGAGTTTTTGCCGGTGTCCAGCACCGGCCATTTGATTATTGTCGGCGATTGGCTCGGCTTTAACGACGACAAAGCGAAAGTATTCGAGATCGTTATTCAGCTCGGCGCGATTTTGGCGGTGGTGTGGGAATATCGCGAACGCGTCGCCAGCACCATCACCGGCATGTTGTCGAATTCGACCGCGCAGCGATTTATCGCCAATCTGATCATCGCGTTTTTGCCTTCGGCCTTGCTGGGATTCTTTTTCATCAAAACCATTAAGGCGCTGTTCTTCAATCCGATCAGTGTTGCGATCGCGTTGATCGTCGGCGCCTTCGTTATTTTTTGGGTGGAGCGCCTGCATTTGCGGCCGCGTGTGAAGGACGTCGACGACATGACGGCACGCGATGCGCTGATGGTGGGTTTGGCGCAAGCGGTGTCGCTCATCCCCGGAACGTCACGCGCCGGCGCGACGATTATCGGCGGCATGGTTGCGGGTTTGTCGCGTAAAACCGCGACGGAGTTTTCGTTTTTCCTGGCGATCCCAACGATGTTCGCCGCGACGTTTTACGACGTGTTTAAACATCGCGATTTGCTGCAGATGAGTGATCTGCCGATGTTTGCGGTAGGTTTTATAACGTCGTTTGTCGCGGCGCTAATCGCTGTGCGTGCTTTGATACGCTTCGTTTCAAGCCACACGTTCAATGGCTTCGCGTGGTATCGATTGATATTCGGGACGTTGGTGTTGCTGTATTACTGGAATAAAGTTTAGCGGCTTTTTTGGTTTGTAGCCCTGGGCCACCCGGTCATTCCCGCGTAGGCGGGAATCCATACTGACGTGATTTTGCCAAGGCCAAATGGATTCCCGTTTTCACGGGAATGACAACAAGAGGAGAGGTTGGCGGCCTAGATTTCCACCATCTCAAAATCGTCCTTGCGCGCGCCGCATTCCGGGCAAACCCAATTCACCGGCACGTCTTCCCACTTGGTTCCGGGCGCAATGCCCTCTTCCGGCACGCCGTCGACCTCGTCGTAAATCCACCCGCAAATCAGGCACATGTATTTTTTATCGTTTACCACTGCATTCATAGAGTAATTCGCTTTGAGTTAAAATGCCCAATCAGGGCAAAAAATAGGCCGCTCATGATAAGCGTTGCCGCCTTGTTAATCAACTCATCCACTCGCCCATGCCCGCCAATCCGCACGCCGTTTTAGTGTTTGCCGCCAACGATCCAAGCGGCGGCGCCGGTATTCAGGCGGATATCCTTACGCTCGCGAGCATGGGCTGCCATCCTTTGCCGATTATCACCGGCATCACCGTGCAGGATTCTTCACGCGTCGAGGCGTTGCTGACGATGGATGCAAAATGGGTCGACGATCAAGCGCGCTGCATTTTGGAAGACATGCCGATCGCTGCGATCAAGCTTGGGCTGCTGTGCAGCGTGGAAATTATCGCGACGATCGCGGAGATTATGTCGGATTATCCCGACGTGCCGCTGATTCTCGATCCGGTCCTCGCCAGCGGTGGTGGCGAGGAGCTAACGAGTGAGGAAATGATCTCGGCGCTGAACGAATTGATCTTGCCGCAGACCACACTGATCACACCGAACACGCACGAAGCGCGGCGGCTCGCGCAGGAAATAACCGGCAGCGATGACGAATTGGAATTCGACGTTTGCGCCAAACTTTTGCTGGAAACCGGCTGCGAATATGTGCTGATCACCGGCACGCACCACCACACGCCGGAGGTCATCAACACGCTGTACAACACCAGCGGCATCATCCGCGCCGACCGCTGGCCGCGCTTGCAAGGCAGCTACCACGGCTCGGGCTGCACGCTCGCTTCGGCCTGCGCGGCGCTGATCGTGCAGAACGATAATTTGTCTGAAGCCGTTCATGAAGCGCAGGAATACACCTGGCAAACCTTGCAAGCGGGTTTTCGCCCCGGCATGGGGCAATTCATTCCTGACCGCATGTTTTGGGCGCGCGACGAAGACGACAATGGCGAAACTCATTAACGGCCTGTATGCCATCACGCCGGAAATGAGCGACACGGCGAAACTCCTGCGCGATGTCGAAGCGGCGCTGCGCGGCGGCGCGAGCGTGCTGCAATATCGCGCGAAAACACTCGCGGTGAATTTGAAAGCCAATCAAGCGCAGGCCCTTCAAGTGTTGTGCAAAAAATATCGCGTGCCGCTGATTGTTAACGATGATGCAGCGCTAGCGGCAAGCATGTCTGCAAGCGGCGTCCATCTTGGCTCGCAGGACATGCCCATTGGAGAAGCGCACCAGTCCTTACTCTCAGGAATGCTCGTTGGCGTATCTTGTTACGATCAACTTTCGCTCGCGATCGACGCTGAAAAGAACGGCGCGGATTATGTCGCGTTCGGCAGTTTTTATGCGTCGACGACGAAGCCGAATGCGGTGCGGCCATCGCTGGAATTGTTGCGCGACGCGAAGCAAAAAATTGCGTGTCCGATGGTCGCGATTGGCGGTGTCACGTTGGACAATGCGCCGCTGCTGATTGAAGCGGGTGCCGATGCGGTGGCGGTGATTAGTGCGTTGTTTGATGCGGACGATATTGAGGCGACCGCACACGATTTCGCATCCTTATTCCAGCGCCGTCAACAA
>JANOGO010000052.1:0-8462 GCA_031406045.1 Pseudomonadota bacterium | reverse complement strand
AAAAAATCGGCGAACGATGTTCGCCACGGTGGATCCGCTTTGCTTGATCCACCCTACAACGCCAACGTTTACGCTGTTCATGGTCCATGAGCAGTATCGGCCGCGCCAATACAGGCAGCTCGCAATGACAGCCGGTGTAGGGTGGATCAACCATGTCATTGCGAGGAGGGCATTTTCCGACGAAGCAATCTCGACTTTTCAAATTCCGAAAAACGAGATTGCTTCGCGTGCGCTCGCAATGACAATGTGGGAACTTTATTAAACTTTCACCTCGTACTGTTTATTGTCATTCGGATTCTTCTTCAGATCGCAAGACTGCGCCGTATCTGCCGGCGCACGCCCTTTCACCGTCGACAGAATAGTCAGTTTCTGGTTTTTCACTTCCATTAAATGAATATCCAGCGCCGCGTGGTGGGTTTGCGGATCGAGCGCCACCGTTCCCGCCGGGCCTTCAATCGCCACGCCGGATTCAATCGCAGCCAGCATTTTTTCACGATCGAGCGATCCGGCCTTCTTAACGCATTCCGCCCAAAGCTTGATGCCTTGATATTGCGAGACCGCGATTTCATGGACGATCTTCGTGTCGCCAAAGCGCTTGTTCCACTTGGCCAGAAAATCTTTGTTGGCCGGGGCAGGATTTTCTTGGCTGTAGTTGCCGGCGATTAAAATACCATCGCCTTCCGCTGCCGACAACGCCAAGTGCTCGTTGCCGACGCCGAATGTGGTCGAAGCGAGCGGAATCTTTTTGTTCATGCCGGACGCGGCCCATTGGCGGTAGAACGACATGTGCGCGCCGCCGACCAGGGCGGAGACGACCCACTTTGGACTAGCCTGCTGAATTTTTGCAATCGTCGAGCCGAAATCGGCGACATCAAGCGGGAAGAAATCCGTCGCGGCGACCGTGCCTTTGCGCAGCTTGATGTAATGCGCCAGCCATTTCGCCGTGATCTGACCGTAGTTGTAGTCAGCCGCGAGAATGTAAACTTTGTCGCCCCATTTTTTCATGGCGTGATCGACGATCGGCTCGACTGCTTGCGCTGGTGTGGTGCCGGTCACCACAATGTTGCGGTCGCAAACGCCGCCTTCGTACAACACGTTGTAGAAATACAGTGTATTGCCGCGCTTAAAGGTTTGGCGAATCGCTTCGCGCGATGCAGAGGTGATGCCGCCATGCACGACGTCGACTTTATCATCGCGGCTCAGTTGTTGTGCGTACTTTGTATAGAGCGCGATGTCCGATTGCGTGTCGTATTGAATCGCCTTGATCTTGCGGCCGAGCAAGCCGCCGGCGGCGTTGAGTTCTTCAACGGCGAGCGTGGTCGCCATCACCATCGGTTTGCCGTAAATATCTAAGTTGCCCGAGCCATCCAATACCGAGCCTAGTTTAATTTCACCGGTTTGTGCGAATGCGAATTGCGGCATCGCGCCGGCGACTGCGGTAAGGCCGGTTGCCGAGAGAAAATCACGTCTTGAAAATGCCATTTGTTTTACTCCTCAAAACTATTTATTAATATTCGATTGACCGCGATCAATCGCCTCGACCTACACCATCAGCTTGCTACAAAATCCCAAAAGCACTGTCATTGCGAGGAGGGTTTTACTCGACGAAGCAATCTCGCTCTTCAATCACCGTCCACTACGAGATTGCTTCGTCGTTGCACTCCTCGCAATGACAATTTTGAATTTAACTACGTTTTCGCATCGTCGCCCGCCTCACTTTTGGGCTTAGGCAGCGCCGAGGTAAAGTCATACCCAATCGAATCGCCGATGCTCTTCAGCGCAGGCAATTGCAACGCCATGCCCATAATGCTGTCCATCACTTGATTCACCGGCGGGCGATTGTCTCCGCCGCTCGCGCCAGTCGAACCGGGTGCGCCGCCGAAACCGGACAGTTGATGAATTTTTATGCTGTCGATTTTTTCCACCGGCTTCATAATTTGCGCGAGAATTTCCGGCATGCGCTCGAGACGATAACGTTCTAATTGAATGCTCATGACGCTATCGCTACGCGAATTTTCGGCGGCGATCAGCGCTTTCTTTCCTTCCGATTCCGCGAGTAAACGTATGCGCTCTGCATCTGCTTTCGTGCGTGTCGCTTGCGATTCCGCTTGGGCACGCTTGATCAACACGGCGCTGTCGCTGTCGGCATTCGCGGCAGCCACCTCGCCTTGCTCCTGCACGCGCTTCATCGCGATTTCGCGCGAGCGTTCCGCCATCGCGCGCTCGCGCTGGGTTTGCACATGCTCTTGCGCAAGCACTAAATCGGTTCGCGCCAGCTCAGCATTGGCTTGCGCTTTTGCTTCGTCCGCTTGCTTTTCGGCGAGGCGAATGGAACAGTCGACTTTACTCAATTCCGCATTGAGTTGCGCCTCGACTTCCAGTTTGCGAATTTCGCGCTGCTTGGAAATTTCCCGCGCCTTAGTTTCGCGCTCGCGCTCGATGCGCGCTTGCTCGGTTAGAATCATCGCGTCCTCGCGTGCCTTCGCCGTTTCGGAATCGCTTATTGCCTTAACCTTTTCGATCTCTAAACGCTGATTAATGTTGGCTTCTTGTTCTTGTTGCTCCAGGTTTAAACGCCGCTTGGTCGCGTCCAACTGGGTTTGGCGCACGGCGATGTCGGCTTCGGCCTCGATCTCGGTGCGTTGTTTTTTATTGGAAGCGATGATTTCCGCGAGCTTGCGCATGCCGACGGCGTTAAACGCATTGTTCTCGTCAAGTGACGCAAACGGCGCTTGATCGAGCCGCGTTAGCGACACAGAATCAAGTAGGACGCCATTCTGGGACAGATTGTCGCGCATCAAATCCGCCACGCGGCGCACGAATTCGCCGCGCTTCTCATGCAAACCATCCATCGTTTCTGTCGCAACGACGGATTGAATCGCGTCGACGAAACGGCCTTCCAATAAATTGCGAATGCCTTCTGGATTGAGCACCCGCGCGCCGAGCGATTGCGCTGCCGTCGCAACACCGTCGACCGTCGGCTGTACGCGCACGTAAAACTCCAATTCCAAATCGACGCGAATGCGATCGGCGGTGATCAGCGATTTTTCGCCGATGCGTTTCACCTCAATGCGGTTAGTCCGCATATTAATTTCGTCGACTTTGTGCAGAAATGGCAGCGCCAAGCAGCCGCCGGAGAGTACGATTTTTTGCCCGCCGAAACCGGTGCGCGCCAGCGCGACATCGCGGCTCGATTTGCGATAGAAACGATTGAAGAATACAACTACAATCGCGATGATGGCAATCGCAACGACGATGCCAAATAGCCAAGCTAACAAGACCATTTCCGCCTCCAAAGGTGGGATGCTGCGTTGCGGCGAACCGTTTAAATGCCACGATTTTTTACCGCACTAACAATCTGCGTCAAGTATCAGGGCGGGGTGTTCGGGCTGTCAAGGGTTAGTGGTGTTTGCGCTGGCGTATGAAAAGATATATCGAGCCACAAGCCGCTCTGGGATTGCCGTTCCGGGCACATGCTTTGATGAGCCGCTCTGGAATTGATTCCCAGGCCGGTGCCAAAAAATTCACGTGTACAATTCAAGCAAGTCTTCGAAATCTACCCAATGCCCAACCGCCTAGCCCAAGAAACCAGCCCTTATCTCCAGCAACATGCCGACAATCCAGTCGACTGGCATGCGTGGGGCGCGCAGGCGCTCGAACTTGCGCGCTTGCAAAACAAGCCGATTTTGCTGTCGATCGGTTATTCCGCTTGCCATTGGTGCCACGTGATGGCGCACGAGTCGTTTGAAGATGCGCAGACCGCGGCGATCATGAACGATTTGTTCGTGAACATTAAAGTGGACCGCGAGGAGCGGCCGGATCTCGATCAGATTTACCAGTCGGCGCACTATATGTTAACGCAGCGTTCCGGCGGCTGGCCGTTGACGATGTTTTTAACGGCGGAAGATCACGCGCCGTTTTTTGGCGGGACGTATTTCCCGAAAACGGCGCGCTATAACTTGCCGGGTTTTCAAGAATTGTTACCGCGCATCGCGACGTTTTATCGCGAGCGGCGTGAGGAAATTAGTGTCCAGAACGCGTCGTTGGTCGACGCGCTGAATCGCAACGAGATGCCTTCAGCGAAGGGTGAGATCGTTTTTTCCCCAGCGCTGCTCGAGGTCGCGTTCGAATCGTTGCACCAAACTTTCGATCGGGTCAACGGTGGTTTTGGGGGCGCGCCGAAGTTTCCGCACCCGACAGAAATCGAGCTGTGTTTCGAGCGTTACGCGGCGAACGGCAACGAACCTGCGCTGCACGTCGCGATCACGACGCTGAAAAAAATGGCGAGCGGCGGCATTTACGATCACCTCGGCGGCGGCTTCGCGCGCTACAGTGTCGATCAATACTGGATGATTCCGCATTTCGAAAAAATGCTCTACGACAATGGGCCGTTGTTGCGATTGTGTGCGGACGCTTGGTTGATTTCGGGCGACGATCAATTCAAGCAAGTTACCGAGGAAACTGCCGCCTGGGTGTTGCGTGAGATGCAATCGCCCGAGGGCGGTTATTACTCGACCATCGACGCGGACTCGGAACACGAAGAAGGCAAGTTCTACGTATGGTTGCCTGAAGAGGCGCGCCAGTGCTTGCTCCCAGAGGAGTATGCCGTGACCGCCGCGCTGTATGGACTTGACGGGCCGGCCAACTTTGAAGATTCCCATTGGCATTTGCGCATTGTTAAAACCTTGACGGAAGTTGCGAAGCAATTGGGAATTGCGGAAGACGCTGCACGCCAGCAACTTAAGAGCGCTCGGCAAAAATTATTTATTGAGCGTGAAAAACGCATTCATCCCGGCCGCGACGAGAAAATTCTCGTCAGTTGGAATGGCCTAATGATAAAAGGCATGGCGCGCGCGGGTATTGTGTTAAACCGAAAAGAATGGATCGCATCGGCGCAGAATGCCGTCGATTTTATTCGCACGACTATGTTTAAACAGGGCCGCTTGCTTGCGACGTACAAAGACGGCCGCGCGCATTTGAATGCTTATCTTGATGACTACGCGTTCATGCTTGATGGCCTGATCGAGTTGATTCAAGCGGATTTTCGTGCGCAAGATTTTGCGTTCGCGCAGGAACTTTCGGACGTGCTGCTTGAACAGTTTGAAGACAAAACCAACGGCGGATTTTTCTTCACCAGCCACGACCACGAAAAGCTGATTCAGCGCGCCAAGCCGATTCATGATAACGCCACACCATGCGGAAATGCCGTGGCGGCGCTGGCATTGCAGAGGCTTTCCTATCTCACCGGGGACATGCGTTACAGCGCTGCCGCCGAACGAGTTTTGAAACTTTTTTATCCGCAAGCGGAACAGCGCCAGGGCGGCTTTTCCAGCCTGATGGGCGTGTTGGCCGAAAACTTGGAACCGCCGGAAACTGTGATTCTGCGCGGCGAGAAAGACGCATTATTGCCCTGGAAGCAAGCACTGGCGCGGCTCTACGCACCCCATCGGCTGGCGCTGGCGATTCCTGCCGGGACACAAAATTTAACAGAAATTCTCGATAAACCCGTGCATGATGCTGTCAACGCCTGGGTTTGCCGTGGCGTTACTTGTTTGACGCCGATTTCGGATTTGCAAGAACTTTTGAAAACTTGCCAATCGCGGCAGATTAATTGATAATTTCGGCTTTTTAGACACCTTTAACGGGAGCATCCATGAAATCCTACTGGTTCGCAGCACTTACCGCCGTGGCACTATTGTCCGCTGGCGCAGCGAATGCAAACGAAGACTTAGCGAAGAAGAGCGCCTGCATGGCGTGCCACAAAACTGAAGGCAAGCTGGTTGGTCCCGGCTATAAAGATGTCGCTAAGAAATATGCCGGCGATGCCGGCGCAGAAGCCAAGCTGATTGCGAAAGTGAAAGGCGGCGGTTCCGGCGTTTGGGGCGCGATTCCGATGCCGCCTAACGCAGCGATTTCCGACGCCGACGTGAAAACCCTGGTGAAATGGGTTCTCTCGATGAACTAATGGTCTAGTTGACCGTTTAGAAAAGCCGGAGCGGCTTGCTGCTCCGGCTTTTTTATTTTCAATTTTTTTTTGCATGGTTTATTCAACGACCTAAAAGTGAGAAATACATGAGCATTGAGCAAATTCTTTACAAAGCCCACGCTTCCGCTACCGGCGGCCGTGAAGGTCATATTTTTACGCCGAGCGGCAGCTTGGATATGAAGCTGACCACGCCCAAAGAATTGGGTGGCGCGGGCGCGGCCGGCGCTAATCCAGAGGAATTGTTTGCTGCCGGTTACGCGGCGTGTTTCATCGGCGCGATGAAGTTTGTCTGCGCGCAAAAGAAAACCACGCTGCATGCCGATACTAAGGTCGGCGCCGTGGTGGGCATCGGCAAAATTCCCGCCGGTTTTAACATTGAGGTAGATTTGAAGATCAACGTTCCCGGCATGACCAAGGCCGATGCCGAGGCGCTGGTGCACGCGGCGCACGAGGTGTGCCCGTATTCCAACGCGACGCGCGGCAATGTTGACGTTCGCTTGGCGGTTGTTTAGCCAACGCCTTGCGGGCGATGCGCGCAAGTAGTGACAGGATAGTCTGCGGGAATCAACGACATTTCCCTCCCCTTCAAGGGGAGGGCGAGGGTGGGGATGGGTGCTGCGGCTTGCACCAAACGCATCCCCTTGGCCCAAGGCCACCCCGTCCCAACCTTCCCCTTGAAGGGGAAGGAGTTTTATCGCGCAAGCGTGCAGGAGGTCTAAAATCCCGCGCTTGACATTACCCCCCCAAGTTAGCATCATCCACTCATCCGCTTTTTGCTTGTTTTTATGGAGAAAATAATGACTTTTCCTCGCTTCGTCGCGTCCAGTGCCGTGCTGATGTTCGCTCTCTGGGGTTGCGGTAAAACCGAAACGCCGCCACCCGCAGCAGAATCGAAACCGGCGGAGCAACCGGCATCCGTCGCCGCTGCGCCTGCTGCGGGCGAGGAGGTGCTGGTGAAAATCGGCGTCGCCGCGCCGCTCACCGGGCCGCAATCGCATTATGGCAAAGGCATCGAAAATGCCGTTCGCATGGCGGTCGATGAAGCGAACGCGGCCGCTCTCGAAATCGGTGGCAAGAAAATCAAATTCGAAGTGCTCTCCGAAGACGATCAAGCGGATCCGAAAACCGCAACCACCGTCGCGCAGAAATTAGTCGACGCCAAAATCAATGGCGTCGTCGGCCACATGAATTCCGGCGCGGGCATTCCGGCGTCGAAAATTTACATGGAAGCGAGCATCCCACAAATTTCCGCGTCGATGACTGCCGTGGCTTACACGGCGCAGGGTTATCCGACAACCTACCGCGTGATGGCGAACGACGCGCAGCAAGGCAAAGTCCTCGGCGATTACGCGACGGGAAAATGGGGTGCGAAAAAAGTGGTGCTGATCGACGATCGCACGGCCTATGGCCAAGGCTTGGCGGACGAAGTGGAAAAAGCTGTGAAGGCGGCGGGCGGCGAAATCGTCGCGCGAGAATTCACGACCGATAAAGCGCAGGATTTCAATGCAATTCTGACCAGCTCGAAAGGAAAAAAGCCCGACCTCATTTTCTTCGGCGGCATGGATCCGCAGGGCGGGCCGATGGTGCGGCAATTGAAAGATCTCGGCATGGCGGCGAAATATCTCGGCGGCGATGGCATCTATAGCCCGAAATTCATCGAGCTCGCGGGTAAATCAGCGGAAGGCTCCAAGGCCTCCTCGCCCGGATTGCCGTTGGAGAAAATGCCCGGCGGCACCGCGTTTAAAGAAAAGTATGAAGCGAAGTACGGCCAAATTCAGCTCTACGAACCATTCGCTTACGATGCGGCGAATATTTTGATCGATGCGATGAAGCGCGCCGGATCGACCGAACCGAATAAATATCTGCCGGAAATGAGTAAGACCAATTACACCGGCGTGATCGGCACCGTCAGTTTCGATGAAAAAGGCGATATCAAAAACGGGCCGGTTTCCGTCTATGAAGTGAAAGACGGAAAATGGGTGGCGATTGAAACAATCGGCGGCTAAGCGTAACGTCGAAAATGGAAATGGCACCCTTCGCGGTGCCATTTTTTTGGCTATCGATACTTTATGTTTCCAACACTGTCTTTAATCCAATGACCAACGACGGAAGTTTTGCGATTTCCCTCCCCTTCAAGGGGAGGGATTAAGGGTGGGGATGGGGTGGCGTTGGGCCATGGGTTTAGCGCGCGCACCGAAAACCACCCATCCCCACCCCTGCCCTCCCCTTGAAGGGGAGGGGGACTCCGCTTAGTTGCCTCGTTAATCCCATGGACACCTTCCTCCAACAACTCATCAACGGCCTCGTCCTCGGCAGTATTTACGCCTTGGTCGCGCTCGGCTACACCATGGTCTACGGCATCATGCAGCTCATTAACTTCGCGCACGGTGAAGTGGTGATGATCGGCGCGATGGTGGCGTTGACCGCGATCCACGCGCTTGCCGGCAGCGGTTTGCCGGGGCCGGTGATCGTGTTG
>JANOGO010000045.1:0-2228 GCA_031406045.1 Pseudomonadota bacterium | reverse complement strand
CGGCCCAATGCCCATATATTTCGGATCGACGCCGGCATGGCCGTAAGAAATTAAGCGCGCCATCGGCTTTAAGCCGCGCTTCTCGGCGGCGCTTTTTTCCATCATCGCTTGCAGTTGCTGATGCACCATCGGCGGATCGTTCGGCGAATGTTCGGTATCGATCAATATCCAATAGAAACCCGCGCCGGCTATGACTTCCGTGGCATAGTGGCTGGAGAGGCTTGCCCAGAGCCCGATTTGGGGCTGCCTGGCTTGCAAGCCTTGTTTGAAGCGGTTGATGGGGTGGTCCATTTTAAATTTCCTTTGCACTAGTCCCTTCCCCTTCAAGGGGAAGGTTAGGATGGGGATGGGTTTCTAAGGCAAGAAAAATAGCTTCTTTCACGCTTTCAAATTCGTTCAAAACTTGATTATTCCAAAATCGGATCACTCGAAACCCAGCTTTTTGCAATAAATTTGTTCGAAATGCATCTTCATCGGCCAACTCAAAATGTTGTGAGCCATCCACTTCGACGACTATTTTTTCTTCAAGGCAAACAAAGTCCAAAATATAATTCTCAAACGGATGTTGACGTCGAAATTTATGTCCATTCATTTGACTAAAGCGTAACGCTGACCACAATTTTCGTTCAGCGTCGGTCATATTCTTGCGCAGGGTTCTTTGTAGTTTTTTTGTTTGAATTATTTTGTTTGCTTGGCCGTGCATGTTTAGACCCATCCCTAACCTGTCCTTCCCCTTGAAGGGGAAGGAACCTACTAAATATTCTTCTAGTGAATCTCCGGTTCCGGCGTCCGTCCACCACCCGCAAGAAAATCATAATCGCAACCCTGATCGGCCTGCGTGACATGGCGCGAATGCAGCAAGCCGTAGCCACGCGGGTAGATGATTTCCGGTTGCGTCCAATTGGCTTTGCGGCGCGCTAATTCTTCATCGCTGACGTGTAGTTGCAGTTTGCGCGCGGGTACGTCGAGTTCGATCATGTCGCCGTCTTGCACGAACGCCAGCGGGCCGCCAATAATGGATTCCGGCGACACATGCAATACGCAGGTGCCGTACGACGTACCGCTCATGCGACCATCAGAGATGCGCACCATATCGCGCACACCAAGCGCGAGAATTTTTTTCGGGATCGGCAGCATGCCCCATTCCGGCATGCCGGGGCCGCCCAGCGGGCCGCATTTTTGCAACACCAGCACCGAGTCAGGCGTGACGTTCAGATTCGGATCGTCGAGCCGCGCATTCATGTCGTTGTAGTCTTTGAACACGACGGCGGGCCCTTTGTGTTTGAGCAATTTCGGATCGGCGGCAGTGTGTTTGATCACGGCGCCGTTTGGCGCGAGATTACCGCGTAATACCGCGACGCCGCCTTCCGGGTTCAGCGGTTTTTCACGCGTGGTGATGACATCGTCGTTGTAAACATCGGCACCCACTATATTTTCGCCGATGGTTTTGCCATTGACTGTTATGCAATCGAGATTGAGCAAATCCTTTAGCCGATTCATCAAGCCGAGAATCCCGCCCGCATAGTAAAAATCTTCCATCAAATATTTTCCCGATGGCCGGATATTCGCGAGGAACGGCGTGCGGCGCGACAGTTCATCGAAATGATCCATGTCCAGCTTCGCGCCGTTGAACGGGCCGACACGGCCGGCCATCGCGATCAAATGAATGATGGAATTGGTTGAGCCACCTAATGCCATCGCAGTGGTTACCGCGTTTTCGAAAGCCTTGGTGGTCATGATGTCGGTGGGTTTCAAATCGTCCCACACCATCTCGACGATGCGCCGGCCGCTGGCGGTGGCGAGGCGGCTGTGGTTGGCGTCTGGCGCCGGTATGGACGCCGCGCCGGGCAAAGTCATACCGAGGGCTTCCGCGGCCGAGGCCATGCTGGACGCGGTGCCCATGGTCATGCAGGTGCCGTACGAGCGCGCGATGCCTTGTTCGATTTCCTCCCAGGCTTTGTCGTCGATGTTGCCGGCGCGTTTTTCCGTCCAGTACTTCCACACGTCGGTGCCACTGCCCAAATTATTGCCGCGCCAATTGCCCCGCAGCATCGGACCGGCGGGCACGAAGATCGCGGGTAGATTCATGCTTGCCGCGCCCATGATCATGGCGGGCACGGTCTTGTCGCAGCCGCCGAGCAACACCGCGCCGTCGACCGGATTGGAGCGCAATAACTCTTCCGTTTCCATCGCCAATAAATTGCGATAGAGCATGGTCGTCGGCTTCA
>JANOGO010000024.1:0-23334 GCA_031406045.1 Pseudomonadota bacterium | reverse complement strand
GCCGCCAAATGGATTCCCGCCTACGCGGGAATGACAAAGGTGAGCTTTTAAGGCCGGGGTTTTCGCCGGCGCAGCATATAATTCTGTTTTAATTTTTATCCTCGTGCCAAAACGGTGCGACCCGAGGTAGCTATGCAAATGAACGATCCACTCGCAAAATACAACACCGACGACCTACGCATCAAAGAAATCAAGGAGCTCTCGCCGCCGGGCCATGTGTTGCGCGAATTTCCGATGTCGCCCGCCGCGGCGGAAACAACCTACGAAGCGCGCCAGGCGATTCATCGTGTGTTGCACGGCGGCGATGATCGCCTGCTCGTTGTGATTGGCCCGTGTTCGATTCACGATGTGAACGCCGCCCAAGAATACGCAACGCGCTTGGTCGAACAAAAACGCGCGCTGGAAAAAGACCTGATCGTTGTGATGCGCGTGTATTTTGAGAAGCCGCGCACCACGGTCGGTTGGAAAGGATTGATTAACGATCCCGATCTCGACGGTAGCTTTCAGATCAACAAAGGTCTGCGCACGGCGCGCCGACTGCTGCTCGAATTAAACGAACAAGGCATGCCGGCCGCAACCGAATATCTCGATATGATTTCGCCGCAGTATGTTGCGGATCTGATCAGTTGGGGAGCCATCGGCGCACGTACCACGGAGAGCCAAGTGCATCGCGAACTAGCGTCGGGTCTCTCGTGTCCCGTTGGTTTTAAGAATGGCACCGACGGTAATTTAAAAATTGCGGTGGACGCAATTCGCGCATCGCAAGGCGCGCATCATTTTCTGTCGGTGACGAAAGCGGGGCATTCCGCGATTGTTTCAACGACCGGCAACGAAGATACGCACATCATTTTGCGCGGCGGTAAACAGCCCAACTATGATGCCGCCAGCGTCGAGGTGGCGGCGCAAGAACTCGGCAAAGCCGGCCTCGCGGCGCGGGTGATGATCGATATGAGTCACGCCAACAGCTCGAAAGATTATGCGCGGCAAATGATTGTGGCCGACGATGTCGCGGCGCAAATTTCCGGCGGCGATGATCGTATTTTCGGCGTGATGGTCGAGAGCCACTTGAATCCCGGCCGCCAAGATTTGGTGCCCGGCAAAGAACTCCTCTACGGCCAAAGCATCACTGACGCGTGCATCGGTTGGGAGGACAGCACGGTGATGTTGCAAAAATTAGCGGCGGCGGTACGCGCGCGCCGCCTCGCGCTGGCGAGCAAGACTGCTTAAAAGTTTTCAACACCTTGCCTGGGGCCTCTGCTGTTTTTGGCTTCTGGCAGGGCATGCTCTGAACGCCGCGCCATTGCTGGCTCGTGGCGATGATGGTCAAGAAGTTCAGCTTCAACATCCCGCACAACGAATCATCTCTCTCGCGCCGCATTTAACTGAGTTGGTCTATGCAGCCGGCGCGGGCGAAAAATTAATTGCCGTCAGCGCCTATAGCGATTTTCCCGACGCGGCGAAATCGTTACCGCAAGTCGGCGATGCATCGAATCTGGATCTCGAACGTATCGTTATGCTCAAGCCCGATTTGGTGCTCGCGTGGAAAAGCAACGTCAGCCCATTCGCGCTAGAGCGGCTGCGCAGCCTTTTGATTCCCGTTTATGTCAGCGAAACCCGCCGGCTTGCCGGCATTCCTGAGTTACTTAGAAATATCGGTTTACTCGCTGGTACATCAAATATTTCCGACGCGGCGGCCACCAAATTCGAGAATAAAGTAGGAGAATTGACTCGCTCGGTGCAAGGAAAAACCGTCGTGCCGACCTTCATCGAAATTTGGCACGAGCCACTGTTGAGCGTTAATGGCGATCACATTATGAGCGAAGTTGTTTCGCTGTGCGGCGGTGAAAATATTCTTTCGAATTTGCCGACGTTGACGCCGAGCATCGGCCTGGAAGCCTTGCTGCAAGCTAATCCCAGCGCGATCATCGGCGGTGGGTCGGCGGTGAGTGAAGCGGAGTTTCGGCGCGTTTGGCAGCCACATCGAAACGTCGATGCGGTGCGACGGCAGATGATTTTTTATTTGAATCCGGATTGGATTCAGCGCGCGACGCCACGGATTTTATTCGGCGCGAAGGTGATCTGCGATGGATTGGAAAAGGTGCGTCGTGGCATTTTTCGGTAGAAAATTCTACTGTGTCATTCCCGCGAAAGCGGGAATCCATTTTGACTTTGTAACGGCCAAATGGATTCCCGCTTTCGCGGGAATGACAGGGTTGAGATTTATGCGGCGTCGCTATTTTTGCCCGCGCGGATCGTCGCTCGGATTCACGTACTTAATCCCACTTTCCGGCCCTTCGCCGCTTTCCTGAATAATTACTTCTTCGTCTTTAGTCGCACTGAAGTGACCGGTATTCGCCGGCGTGAAATAAAATGTTCCAGCCGGGAAAGCTTGCAGTTTCGATTCGTCGAACCTGTCGCCAATGGCGGAATAGTAGGTGCCTTTTAGTACCGTCACGGTGCGCACGTCGGGATGTTTGTGCGGTGGTAATTTATAGCCCGGCGGAAACTTAGCGCGAAAAACAAACGGCCCCGGTTTGTTCGGCGCGCCGTAGATCATCATCATTTGCATGGTCGGTGGAACGGAGGGATTGACGATCCATTTTTCTTCTCCGAGGGGAACGCTCGGCATCAGGATGCGGTCTTGCGCATTTGTCGAAGCGCCTAACATCGCAATAATTATTGCTCCAAGCCATTTGCCGGGTAAGTTCATCGGAATTCCTTCGCAGGTTGTTTTTCGCAGGTGACATGGCAATATAACAAATTGGTATCATCAGCGGTATATTGATAACAAACCGCGATTCGGAGTTCCGATGAAATGTGTTGTCGTTGCAGTCCTAAGTCTGACGCTTATTGGTTGCGTTGCGCCTTCCAAGCCGGTCGCGCCGGTCCAATCGACGCCCTACGGCACGGCGAAATTCAGCTCATACGCTGATATCGACGACGTCAAGCAACTCAAAGCGGTTTACGATTTTTACTTTCCCGAGCCGAATAGCGTTCCGCTGGTGCTCTCCAGCATCGCTTCATTGATGGCGCAGACGGCAGAATTTGGCCCGCATGAATTCGAGCCGCTGAAGATTGTGGTGGTGTCTCACGGCCCGGAGTTGGTGGTATTCGCCAAGCGCAACTACGCGAAATATAAAGAAGTGGTCGATCGCGCCGCGAGCCTGGCGCAACAAGGCGTAAAGTTTGAGATTTGCCGAGGTGCGGCGGCATCGTTGAATTTCGTTCCCGAGGATTTTTATGGGTTCACCACGGTCGTGCCGTCCGGGCCTTACGCGTTGACCTATTGGCAAATGAAAGGGTACGGGCTCATTCCCGGCGGTTTCACTAATCCACAACGTTACACCAACGAATTCAACAAAAACGATATTCCGCCTAAGCGCAATGGAAACCATTCGCCGGCGGACGCTGCAATTAAAAGTAGTTCGGGCGTTAAGTTTTTCGGCGATTCCGCCAACGCAATCGAATAATCGTCAACGCGGCTATAAGCAACAATATGCCGGAAATTTTGCCGAATTGAGCGTCGGTTGAAATTGCCGCGCAGATGCCGGCAAAGGTGTAAACATAGGGCGAGGCTTCATACCAAAGTGTTTCGTAATCCATTTTGTTTCCTGTTATTTTTATTCTCGTATGTCTTTGGTATAGCACAGGATTTTCTCTTGGCAACGGGGTAGGCTAAGCGCCGCTCCCAGCTTGGCTTGTGGCACATAGTGGCTGGAGAGCCGCTCTGGTATTGGTTGCCGGCATAGGATCAATTTTCGCTCGGTTTGTCACCAGCGTCGCGCTTAGGTACACTTTGATTTGTAGTTGGCGCAATTTATTATGTTCGGTGCCGATGTCGGTGTCTGATGCGGCAAGTAATCAAAATTCTATGGAGGCAACAATGCAAGCACTAAAACGCGGAATTGCGGCTGCGATTGCAGTCAGCTTTACTTTAACTACGGCACCCGGCGCGTTCGCGCAAACGCCGATCAAGAAACTCGGCAAGCCGGAAGGCCAAGTCGATATTGTCGCCTGGCCCGGCTATATTGAGCGCGGCGAGACCGACAAAGCGTACGACTGGGTGACGAGTTTCGAGAAAAAATCCGGTTGCAAGGTCAACGTCAAAACCGCCGGCACGTCCGACGAAATGGTCGCGCTGATGAACGAAGGCGGTTTTGATCTCGTGACGGCATCGGGCGATGCGAGCATGCGGCTGATTGTTGGCAAGCGCGTGCAGCCGATTAACATTAACCTAATTCCGAGTTACAAAAACATCGACAAGCGCTTACAAAATGCGCCGTGGCATACGGTGAATAATGTTCATTACGGCACGCCGTATCAGTGGGGCTGGAACGTATTGATGTACAACACCACCGTGTTTAAAGACAACGCGCCGACGTCGTGGAAAGTCGTGTTCGAGGAAACCACGCTGCCCGATGGCAAGTCCAACAAGGGCCGCGTGCAGGCGTTCGACGGTCCGATCTACATCGCCGACGCGGCGTTGTATTTGATGAAAGCCAAACCCGAACTCGGCATCAAAGATCCGTACGAGTTAAACGAAACGCAATACAAAGCGGCGCTCGATTTACTGCGCGGCCAGCGCAAAATCGTCGGCAAATATTGGCATGATGCATTCGTGCAGATCGATGATTTTACCAATGAAGGCGTGGTTGCGTCATCGTCCTGGCAGTTCCAAGCCAATGTGCTCGGATCGAAAAAGGCGCCGATCGCGACGGTCGTTCCGGTTGAAGGTTCGACCGGTTGGGCGGACACGACGATGATGCATTCCGAGGCGCCGCATCCGACCTGCGCGTATTTGTGGATGGAACATTCGCTGAACAAAAAATTGCAAGGCGATCTATCTGCTTGGTTTGGCTCCGTGCCGGTCGTGCTCGAAGCGTGCAAGGGCAACGCGCTGCTCGGCGACGACGGTTGCAATCGCCAGGGCCTGGGCAGCTTCGACAGAATCGCATTCTGGAAAACGCCGACCAGCAAGTGTGCAACGCAGAATAACCAATGCGTGCCGTATCACAAGTGGGTGTCGGATTACATCGCCGTGTTAGGCGGCCGTTAGATAAATCCCTCTCCCCCGAATGCGGGGGAGGGCTAGAGCCTGCCCCGGACTCGATCCGGGGGTGAGGGGCCTCGCCAAAAAAGAATAGACGCATAAACAATGACCGCAGGCATCATTCTAGAAAACGTCTCCTGCATCTTCCCCGGCACAGGCAAATCGGCGCGCGAAGTGCGCGCGGTCGACGCTGTGAATTTGGAAATAAAATCCGGCGAATTCTTTACGTTGCTCGGCCCATCGGGCTCGGGCAAAACCACCTGTTTGCGCATGATCGGCGGCTTCACGTTGCCGACGTCGGGCAAGATATTCATCGGCGATCAGGATGTCAGCCAAGTGCCGCCCTACGCACGTCCGGTCAACACGGTATTCCAGGACTACGCGCTGTTTCCGCATATGACCATCGCGGAGAATGTCGCCTATGGTTTGATGGTGAAAGGCGTCGAGAAATTTGCCCGCGAAAAGCGTGCGAATGAGATGTTAGAAATCGTACGGTTGCCGGGTGTTGGCGATCGGCGTCCGGCGCAACTTTCCGGCGGGCAGCGCCAGCGTGTTGCGTTGGCCAGAGCATTGGTCAACGAGCCGGAAGTATTGCTGCTCGACGAGCCATTGGGCGCGCTGGACTTGAAGCTACGCGAACAAATGCAAAGCGAGCTGAAGCAATTACAGCGGCGTCTGGACATTACGTTTTTGTTTATCACCCATGATCAGCACGAAGCATTGTCGATGAGCGATCGCATCGGCGTATTCAATCACGGCAAGATCGAGCAGATCGGCAGCCCAGCGGAAATTTATAACAGTCCGATGACGAAATTCGTCGCGCAATTTATCGGCGCGGCCAATGTGTTGGAAGGCGAAAGCGCGCGCAAACTCACCAGAGCCAATGCCGCGATGTTGCGCCCGGAGCGGTTAGCGTTAAGCGCGCCCGAAGCGGGAAGAGCGCAAGGTGAAGTCGAAGAAATTCAATACTTCGGATCGTTTTCGCGCGTTCGTGTCGGCATCGGCGAGACATCGTTGACTGCCGATATTCCCGCCCAAAGCCGTTCGCCGTTACCGAGCGTTGGGGAGCGCGTTGGCTTGAATTGGGACGACAGCGCCGTGCATAAGCTCGCAGTTTAGCCAGTGACGATTATCCCAACATGTCATTGCGAGCAACGCGAAGCAATCTCGTATTTCCAACATCGATTAAAAACGAGATTGCTTCGTTGCCTTGTGGGCGCCCGTCCATAAGCCCTATTTGACCCATGCTTGTATTAAGGACGGCTAGCCCCTCACCCCCACCCCTCTCCCCGAAGGGGCGAGGGGACCGTTCCCCCTCTCCCGCTTCGCGGGAGAGGGATGGGGCGGGGTAGCCTTGGGCCATGAGGGTGGGCCTCACCTATTGCCTCCGGCGAGTGCGAAGCGAAGCGAAATCCGTAAATTTTCGTCAGTTCATGGTTCGTGGGCAGCATCGGTGCCGCCGATATAGGTGCCTCACGATGGCGCACTGGATAGATTGCGGCGTTTGCGCTGCGGGTTAACGATGAGCAGTGTTACTTCGTCAAGCCAAAACGCGCCACTAGGCACCATGCGCCAGTTTTCGGATTTCCTTTACCACCACCCGCGCGCCACGTTAGCCCTACTCCTCGGTCCGCCGCTTTTATGGTTCGCGGTGATGTATCTCGGTGCATTATCCGCGTTGCTCGCCAATTCATTTTTCCGGCTCGACGATTACACCGGTCAAGTGGTGCGCGAGTTAGGCGTAAATAATTTCATCGAGCTATTTCAACCGGCGAATCGCGACATCGTGATCCGTACCACGCTGATGTCGCTGTTGGTGACGATCGCCTGTGCCGTGATCGGTTTTCCGATTGCCTATTACATGGCGCGTTATGCGCGCGGCGCGAAGAAGGCGTTGCTGTACGTCGCCATTATGTTGCCGTTGTGGTCGAGTTATTTGGTAAGGCTTTACGCGTGGAAATTGCTGCTGGCGAAAGAAGGGGCGATCGCTTGGTCGTTGGAGAAAATGCATCTGACGTGGATGCTCGATGTCGTTCTAAGCGCACCGGTAATCGGCGGTAATTCATTGTCGTTCTCGCCGCTCGGCACCTTTATCGTCTTCGTTTATATGTGGCTGCCGTTTATGATTTTGCCGATTCAGGCGGCACTGGAGCGCATTCCCCCGTCGTATATCGAAGCCTCCGGCGATCTTGGCGCAAAAGACTCCACGACGTTCTGGAAAATTATTTTGCCGCTCGCGATGCCCGGCGTCGCCGCCGGGTCGATTTTTACGTTCTCGTTAACGCTCGGCGATTACATCATTCCGCAAGTGATCGGCAACTCGACGCCGTATATCGGCAACGTCGTTTATACGCAACAAGGCGTCGCGGGTAATATTCCATTCGCGGCCGCGTTTTCGTTGGTGCCGATTGTGGTAATTATTGTTTACCTGTGGTTTGCCAAGCGCAAAGGTGCGTTCGATGCGCTCTAGGTCGCCATTGGCTCTGAGAATTGCGGTCTGGGCCGGCGTCGCGTTCTTGCACATTCCGTTGCTGTTGATTATCGTTTATGCCTTCAGCGCGGAAGATAAGTCCTACGTTTTTCCGCCACCCGGCTTAACGGCAAAATGGTTCGCCATCGCCTGGGGGCGCGACGACGTGTGGCGCGCGATTCGCTTGTCGGTTCAAGTGGCCTGTTGGTCGACGGCAATTGCGATCGTGCTCGGCACGCTTGCGGCCGCGGCGCTGGCGCGCACACGATTCTTCGGCCGTGATTTCGTGTCGATACTGCTGATTTTGCCGATCGCATTACCGGGCATCATCACCGGCATCGCGTTACGCTCGGCGTACAACACCCTCGACATTCCGTTCAGTTTTTGGACTATCGTGATCGGCCACGCGACTTTTTGCGTCGTCGTGGTGTACAACAATGCCGTCGCGCGATTGCGGCGAACTAGCCCATCATTACTCGAAGCGTCGATGGATCTCGGCGCGAATATGTTTCAAACGCTGCGCTACATTATTTTACCGCAACTGGCTTCCGCGCTATTGGCCGGCGGGTTGCTGGCATTCGCATTGAGTTTCGACGAAGTAATTGTCACCACATTCACCGCGGGTCAACAGTCCACGTTGCCGATTTGGATGCTGCAGGAATTGATTCGCCCGCGCCAACGCCCCGTGACGAACGTCGTTGCAGTGATTATCATTGCATTAACTTTCATTCCAATTATCGCCGCCTACTGGCTCACGCGCGGTGACGAAGCGCCCGCCGCCCACTGATTTTTAGGAGAACATCATGTCGCAATTATCCGTTAAACCGATTACCGATTTATTCATCGACGGTCAATTCGTTACCGGCACGGGCGAAGTCGAACGTGTGCTCAATCCATCGACCGGTGAACTACTGGTTGAGGTGCGCGAAGCCTCGGTCGAGCAGATCGATCACGCGGTGATGGCCGCGAGCCGTGCCTTCGAAACGTGGAGCGAAACCACGCCAATGGAGCGCTCGCGGCTATTGCTAAAACTTGCCGATGCCATTGAAGCGAATGCGGAAACATTTGCGCGCTTGGAATCGCTGAACTGCGGCAAGCCTTACGCCCGCGCGCTAGGCGATGAGATTCCCGCGGTCGCCGATTGTTATCGCTATTTCGCCGGCGCCGCGCGTTGCATGAGCGGCACGGTGACGAATGAATATTTGCCCGGCCACACCAGCATGATCCGCCGCGATCCGATTGGCGTGGTCGGTTCCATCGCGCCGTGGAATTATCCGCACCTGATGGCCACCTGGAAAATCGCGCCGGCGTTGGCGGCGGGCAACACGGTGGTACTGAAGCCCTCCGAACAAACGCCGTTGACGGCGCTGTATCTTGCAAAAATTGCATCGGATATTTTTCCGAAAGGCGTGTTAAACGTCATCTGCGGCCGCGGCCTAAGCGTCGGCCAACCGTTGGTTGAGCATAGCGGCGTGCGCATGGTTTCACTGACTGGCGACGTTGCGACCGGTCGAAAAATTTTAAACGCGGCGTCGGCAACTTTAAAACGCACTCACCTAGAGCTCGGCGGCAAAGCGCCGGTGATCGTATTCGACGACGCCGATTTAGCGTCGGTCGTGGAAGGCATTCGCACTTTCGGCTACTACAACGCCGGCCAAGATTGCACCGCTGCGTGCCGCCTCTATGCCGGTGCGAAAATTTACGATAACTTAGTCGCCGATTTATCGAGCGCGGTGAAATCAATCAAGGTCGGTTTGCAAGACGAACCCGACGTCGAAATCGGTCCGCTGATCAGCGCGCGGCAACGCGATCGCGTTGCAAGTTTCGTCGATCGCGCCAAGCAAGTCAGCCACATCGAAATCACCGCGGGCGGCAATGCACGTGCCGGCGCCGGATTTTTCTATGAGCCGACGGTCATCGCAGGCGCGCGCCAAGAGGACGAAATCGTGCGCAAAGAAGTATTCGGCCCGGTGGTATCGATCACGCGTTTTAGCGACACCGACGAAGCGATCAAATGGGCGAACGATTCCGATTACGGCCTATCGTCGTCGGTCTGGACACAAGACGTGGCAAAAGCCATGAAGGTCGCGAAAAAACTGCAATACGGCTGCACCTGGATTAACACCCACTTCATGCTGGTCAGCGAAATGCCCCACGGCGGCTTGAAATCCAGCGGCTACGGCAAAGACCTATCGATGTACGCGTTGGAAGATTACACCGTCGCCAGGCATGTGATGGTGAAGTTTTAATCGTGGCGAGGCCATTTTTAATCCGTAGGTTGCGCGGCAGTGGGGAATTCGGCCCGCACGCTGGCCACCTACGAAGCGACTGCCCGATGCAGCGGGCAGTACGCCCTGCGAGGGAGGTAAGAACCCCAACGCCGACGTCGCCGCGATTTGATTTCTAGTCCCGTTTTTTAGAATCCAGCTTTTCTTTTAACGCCGAAAAGGGATTGAACGTTGCGGTAGGCGATGCATTTGCGCTATCGGTTCGCCCCGCCATATCTTTCAATTTCGAGTGCTCGTGCTCATGGCAATAGGTGCAGAGCAGTTCCCAGTTACTGCCGTCCGCGGGATTGTCATCATGGTTGCTGTTTTTGTGGTGAACTTCCAGCAGTTGCAGATTGCTATGGTCGAAGGTGCGCGCGCATTGCCCGCATACCCACGGGAATAGTTTGAGTGCCTGTGCGCGATAGCCCGCCTGGCGCTTATCAGCATTGCGGCGAGCATCGCCGACTATTTGATCCAGCCGCTTACTCGATTGCGCCATTGCGAATTTGAGAATTTTGTTTGGCTGTCATCATTAATCGGTAGGCAGGTTGTAGGTCACCTTCAAGCCGCTGACCGACACATAGTTTCGATCCAGCAGCATGTCGCGCAACGTCTCGGCTTCCGCCAGCGGCCGCCCCTTGCCGATCTTCGCATGAATGGTATTGAGTAACGTGGTCATTTTGGTGGGCCGGGCCGATCGGCGATTGTTCAGATTTTCGATCACGGCTAGAATTTGCGCTTCGAGCGCCGGCGAAGCTTTGCTGCCGGCGGGTCTGATTTTTGATTTCGCCGGTGGAGAAGTTTTACTTTTTTTTGCTGGTAATGACGCCGGCTTTTGATCCCGCGCCGCTGCCGCCGCCGCAGACTCAAAACCTGGCATCGCCTCGACTGATACCGATCGCGACGCTTCGATCGCGCGGCTTCTTAAATGCGCAACGAGCGGATCAAAACCGGTGTCCTTGGAAATGATACAAAAATGGGCGGTCGGATCGGCGCTGGCTAAGACGCCAAGGTAGTAGGCAATATGAAAGTCTAGCGCATTGGCGCCGGACGATTCGAGCGTGATGTAGTCGGCGCGCTTGCCCAATTTATGCATGGCAATCGCTAACTCGCTATGGATCTTGGTATTGCTCTTGCCAAGAAAAACACGCACATGAAATTGCTCTGCTTTCAGCAATGCCAACGATTTAACGTGCACATTTTCGTAATCGATCAACACAAAATGGGGTTGCAAGTTTGACGCCCTCAACTTATCGAAAAACAGAATTCCTGATTCTAACGGTATTTGCTGTTCGTCCAGCTAAATTTTCAGCGAACGGCGCGGCGATCAATCTATTCTTAAGTTGGAACCATTGTGCAACGCTGTAGCGACCAACGCGCCTTGAATACCATTTCGCCGAAGTACCATTAAATCATCGCGGTCGCGAACGCCGCCCGCCGCATAGATTGCAGCTTCCGGCGCGAGCCGCCGCAACTTATTCAGCAGCGCTAAATCCGGCCCGTCTTCGCTGCCGACTTGAGCAAGATTCATCGCTAAAATTCGTTGTGGCCAGATCGCGGTATTATCGGCCAGCGACGAATGGCCTAAGAATTTATCTCGGCTGAAATCGAGTGAAAGAATCCACGCGTCAGTCGCGAGCGTTTCCAGCCAATGGATTTCTGTCAGGCTTTCGCTGCCGATAACAGGCGTTGCGAGATCGCGTTTTTGTAACGAAAAAAAACTCGTTTGATCAGTGATGCCGACATCGAGCCAAAGCTGAATCGAGGGAAAGCGCCGCTTGAGTGTTTCGATTAGCACAAGCTGCGGTCGCTGAAATCGAATCGCATCCAGATCCGCGATATACACCGTGTCGCATTGAAAATTCTCGACGAGTGCTTGAAGAATGGCTTCTGGCGCGGCGCTCGGGCATAATGTCGATTGTATCGGGCGATAACGGTCACGCTCGCCGCGACGAGCGTGGACCACTTGGCCTGACATCAAATCCATCACGGGAATAAGTTTCATCTGAGTGTTACATGCGTTTATTGGTGTACGAATTTATCACAGGCGGGGGATTGATCGGCGCGCCGTTGCCGCCGACGCTGCTACGCGAAGGGCGGATGATGCGCGACGCATTGTTGGCCGACCTCACGAGTGTGACCGAAATCAATGTGACTTTGACGCGCGATCCCCGGTGCACATGGCCGGATACCGCTACGCCAATCCATCGTGTTGAACCTCATGATCACGGGACGGCAATTGCTTATTTTGAGCGAGCCTTGCTTGAGGCCGACATGGTTTGGCCTATCGCGCCGGAGAGCGACGGCGCATTGGCACGATTGGCGAGCGTGGCGCGCGCTGCGGGAAAAAAAGTCTTGCTGAGCGATGCGATGACGTTGGCCATTTGCGCGAGCAAATACCAAACGGCGCGCGTATTAAACGATGCAGGAATAGCGGTTGTGCCGACCTACCGCTCTCTCGCCGAGTCCCAGAAGCACAAGGGAAAATGGGTGAGCAAACCCGACGATGGCTCCGGTGGCGAAGGCATTCGGCTGTGGCCCAGTATGGATGCGGCGTTTCGAGGATGCATGGCTGAGAGGCACTATCCACGCGTGTTTCAGCCATGGTGCTGTGGTGAATCGTTGTCACTATCGCTACTGTGTGCGAGTGGCGTGGCGGTTTTGCTCTCGGTCAATCGCCACGATATTGCTTGGGAAAACGATGGCGTAACGCTCGCTGCAATAACGGTCAACGCCTATCCGCGCGATGCAAATGATTTCCGAACGCTGGCGCAACGCATAGCGCTGGCATTGCCCGGACTGTGGGGCTACATCGGTGTTGATTTGATTCGTTCCGAAGACGGTGTACTAAGGGTATTGGAAATCAATCCGCGTTTGACCACGTCGTATTGCGGGCTGCGCGCGGCGCTCGGCATCAATGTCGCGCAGGCGCTGCTAAGCCGGCGTCGCGATGGTGCGCTGCCCGTGTTGAAATTTGCCGGTGACCGTGTTGTCGATTTAGACCTAGCGAACCATGCCTAGCGACATCATCGGTTGGGATGTCGGCGGTGCGCATCTCAAGGCAGCGCGTGTGAACGCCGCCGGTTGTGTGCAGGCTGCGATTCAAGTGCCGTGCGCCTTGTGGCGCGGCATGGATGAATTACACCAGGCAATGGCGGCGGCAACTGCTCACGTTGGCCAGAGCACTCGTCACGCCGTCACGATGACCGGAGAGATGGTTGATTGGTTTGCGGATCGCTTTACCGGCGTGAATGAAATCGCACATTTCGTCGTCAAGCGGTTGCCCAATTGCACCGTTCATTTTTTTCGCGGCGAGGGCAGTTTCGTTGCGATCGACGCCGTCAAAAATCATGCTGCCGCTATTGCGTCTGCAAATTGGCGCGCATCGGTAGAATTCGTCGTGAGCAAAGTTAGCAACGGTGTGTTTGTCGATATCGGCAGCACGACCACCGACATCGTTGCGATCAATAATCACGTACCGCGGTTTCGCGGTCACGATGATTATTCGCGCTTGGTATGCGGCGAGTTGGTTTATAGCGGCGTCGTGCGCACGCCGTTAATGGCGTTGAGCGACCGCGTGATATTTCGCGGCGACAACGTCCCAGTGATCGCTGAGTATTTTGCGACAACGGCGGATGTCTATCGCGTACTCGGCGCTTTGCCGGAAACCGCCGATCAACACCCGAGCGCCGACGGCGCCGAGAAAACGGCGTCCGCCAGCGCGCGCCGCATCGCACGCATGATCGGCCGCGATGTCGCGTCAGCATCGTTTGGTGATTGGTGCGAGTTGGCGAATGTGTTTCGTGCCGCGCAGCTTGCAAAAATTAATGCCGCGTTGGCGTCCGTTGATGCGCGTGAGGCGTTGTTGGTTGGTGCGGGTGTTGGTGATTTTCTCATTCGCCAAATCGCTGAGAACTCGTGCCGACGCTATTTATCTTTTGCGCAATTGCTCGAACTGGATGGTGTGAGTGCCGAATCAGCTACCGACATTGCGCCCGCGATTGCCGTCGCATTACTAGCGCTACAAATATGATTCACGTAGTTAAACTCGGCGGTAGCCTAAGTCACGATGAACGGTTGGCGACGTGGCTCGAGATGTTAGCGCAGCACGGATCTGGGCGCGTGGTGATTGTGCCCGGCGGCGGGCCGTATGCCGATGTCGTTCGCGCGCAGCAACAGCGTTGGCGATTTTCCGATGAGCACGCGCATCGCATGGCGGTGTTGGCAATGGATCAGTTTGCGCTGCAATTACAAGCGATGAATCCGGCTCTCGTCCTCGCGCCGACGTTAGCGAAAATTTCAGCGGTGGTCGCAAACAATCAAGTAGCGATTTGGTTACCGAGTCAGATGGTCTTGTCGGATAAAACCATTGCAACGAGTTGGGACAGCACCTCCGATAGCCTCGCCGCCTGGCTTGCGCGTTCACTTCACGCCGATCGCTTGACGCTAGTGAAGTCCTGCGATATCGCGGCCGGCGCAACCATCAGTGGCCTCACGCAACTCGGAATTGTGGATCGAGGGTTTATGCAAATGACAGCTAACGCAGCCTATCTGATTCAAATTATTTCTGCATCTGATCACGGACTATTTGAAGCGACGTTGATGCAATCATGGGATTGATTGCAGCGCATTGTGTTTCGATCGGGATACATGCGCGAACGGCGCGAAATCGCTCGGTGCTGAGTTGCGCGGTACGTTCGGAATCGCAACACAACGCGCCGCGAAAGCCGAGATAATCCGGCGCAAGCGTTAGCAGCGAGGCGATGTCGTCAACAGCCAGAGAGCCCGCTAATCCGCAGACTAAATTTCGCGCGTTGGCACTACGAAGAAATTGCGTTAGAAACTTCTCATCGCAACGACTGCGCAGTCCGCCGCTGCGTTTGTCTTCGGTATCGAGCATGACACCATAAAATCCCGAGGCCGCAAGGCCATCGATCCATGCCAAATCGAACCGGTCCTCCACCAACAGCACCGCCACGAGGCTCGCGGAATATGGATTCCCAGCCATACCCCGCCACGAGGTAAGCGTACAGCGGCTCATGGCGATGCCGATCTTGACGATATCAACGCCGGTTGCGGCGGTCGCGCTAATCTTTTCGATGATTTCAGCGGGAGCTTCAGGCACGTCGCCGATCGTGGCGCTGGTCATGCGGCGATGATCGACGAAGCGAACGATGTCGCGAATAGTCGCGAGTGGCAAAGCACCGAGCGCACCGTCTTTTGGATTTTTTAAATCAATAATATCGGCGCCTAAAGCCAGCGCCAGCTCAGCTTCGGCGACCGAGGTGACGCTGGCGAGCATCTTTGTCATGACACGATTTTCTTTCGATGCTTGCTGAGTTTTTCTTCGAGCCAGTCCCAGGCTTCGAGTTCGATTGGGCCGGCAGTTTTTTCGATGGCGATGGTCAGATAACGCCACTCCTGCTCGATTTTTTCCGGCGGCAGCATGTGCAACCGGCTGACCAGTACGGCGCCTTCGATCACCGCAGCTTGCGCACGATTAAAGCCGCGAAATGTGTTGTGGTGCTCGTCGTGAACTCGTTTGCAGTAAAGTTTCGGTCGTTGTGGGTCGTCATCAAGACGTTCGAGTTTTAACTCGCTGTGCCCCAAGGTATCGCGCAGACGGACAGCAGCAATCGTGGTCGCCGCGAGCGTCGGCCAATCACGTTTCGCGCCGGTTATGCAGCCGGCAAATACGCGCACGTCGTCACAAAAATTTTGTACCGCGAAGCCACTGGCGATGACATTGTCGAGTGTCGTCGACGGCCGAAAAGGCGCGAGGATCACCAATCCATTTTCCTCACGGATACCCATCGGCGCGATGTGAACTTGTCCTTGCGGCGATTGGGTGGTGATAATGGTTTCGAAAATCATTTATTTTTCTTTTGTAGCGTTGTACCCATCGCGTGATAGGCAGATTGATCTGCTTGCTTTTTCTCAACGGCAACACCCCAATCTAATTCTTGATCCTGTGTGTAGCGCTTGCCCAATTGCCAAGCGATTTGCGCGCGCGCTAATTCCACACCAAGGTAAAACCCGTGACTGCCGTCAGTCTCCACATTGAGTTTTGGGAATAGCGCGAACGGATCGTCGGCCGTATGAAAACCATCGCGATTGTAAATATGAATGCCGTTCTCGCTCACTTGTACGCGAAAACTCGGATCCTTAATCGCCGCGGCAATGTCGCGAATTTCTCTTTCGGTGTCGGCAAATGGTTTGCGGTCGTGAGCGGTCAACAACGCGTTAGAGTAATCTTTTGGTAAGCTCATGTCCGCGCGTGCGGCGAACATGATGCGACGCGCGGCGTCGGCTTCGCGCACCGCGCGGCGCGCATGGGGACTGACTTCCGTGGTTAGTATCGAGCCGATACCAAGTTCGGAAATGATACCCATCAACATCGCGTTAATGCCGCTGGTGTCGGCGTCGGTCAGTTCGGTCAGATTGCCAACGCCCATCATGATCGCAACATGCGGATAGCGTTGACGCAAGGCGTGATAGCGCACGATGGATTGCGTGAAGCCAAAATGGATCGGGTCGAGAATCGCATCGGCGATGAATGGCTTATTGTTTCTAGAGAGAGCATCGATCGCACGAGCCAAAGAATCAAGATCGCCGGGTTGACTCGGAATCAAAATCGGAATCGATGCCACTTCGTCCGCGACCCACAGCGTGTCTTCCTTTAAGCTCAACAAAAAATCTGCGCCTGCTTTTCCACCGCGTAATAATTCTTGCGGGTCGACGGAATCGACGCTGACCTGAACGCCTGTCGCCTTGAGCGCGCTGACGGTATCTTCCAAGTGGGGGAACGGCGTATCGGGTAAACAGCCTAGGTCAATGACGTCGGCGCCATCGCTAACGTAACGCTTAGCGCGGCGCAGGATCGCCGGAACATCAAGTTGGGTTGCGTCGACAATTTCGGCAAAAATTTTGACATCGTGCTGCGAAAGTTCGCGCCGTTTCTGTTTTTTACCGAAGAACTCCGGCAAGTCTTTTAATTCTTCCGGACCGCGCTCGACGGGTAGGCCGTAGTGTTCTGTCATTACCTGCATATCGCCGCGACAGCGGCCGGGGACCAGGATGCGAGTGGCTTTGCCGGTGGCGCTGACACGGCGGCGAATCAGATCGGTAGTCATCAGGCCGGCAACATTGAGGCCGATATTCAGCACCTCGTAACTAAATGGTGTCGGTTGAATACTTTCCAGCACGCGATGCAAGGCTTTTTCGGCGAGTTTGCCGGTTAGAAAAAGGATGTGCTCGGTCACGAATAGCTGAACGAGTTAAAGGCCGGCGAAATACGCAACCATTTTTTTTCGCATGGCGTCATCCGGCAAACGTCCGCGACCCGCGCCCATGTTGTCGATCAAATGTTTTGGATTGCGCGTCGCGGGAATCACGCAGGTGAGCGCGGGATGACCGAGAATATATTTCAAGAAAAATTGCCCCCAACTGGCACAATCGATTTCGCTCGCCCAAGCCGGCAACGCCTTACCGTTGACGGCGCTAAATAAGCTGCCATTCGCGAACGGCCGATTGGCAATGACTGCGGTGCCGACGTCGGCCGCAAGTTTGAGCATGCGCTGTTCGGCTTCACGCTCGGCGATGGAATAATTGAGCTGCACAAAATCCATCTCACCGGACTTAATCGCTTGCTCAAGTGAGTCGTAAGCGCCGCCGTGATAATGCGTCACGCCAAGATATTTAATCTTGCCGGATTTCTTCCAATCGCGCAGTGTGACGAGATGAGTTTTCACATCTTGTAAATTATGAACTTGCATCAGTTCGATTTTTTCGCGGCGTAGTTTTCGAAGCGAATCGTTCATTTGCGTAATGCCCGATTCGCGGCCGCTGGTCCACACCTTCGTCGCAACCCAAAGCTTTTCATTGACATTGAGCTCGGTCGAGAGATCGCCGATGACTGTTTCCGCGCGCCCATACATCGGCGAGCTATCAACGAGCGTACCGCCGAGTTCGACGAAACGTTTGAGGACTTCTTTCGCCGGTTCGCGATCGCTCTTGTCGTTGCCGATATCGAACGCATCGTAGGTGCCCAAGCCGATCACCGGCAACAACGCGCCACTTTTCGGAATCATGCGCACAATTGGCTTGGCAACCTCGCTCATAGCGAATTTTCCAAACCCCAGCGCGGCCAGGCCGATGCCGACCGTTTGCAAGCAGCGGCGGCGCGATTGCTTTGACGTATATTCATTCCCATCCATAACAAAGAAAGTTTGTGGTGAGCCGATATTGTAGCCGCACTCGTGCGATTTAGTGCGCGGCGTGGCGAGAGATGCCGAGCAAAACTAACATCGAGCCACGAGGCCCGTGGATAAAGGCTCGCAGGGCATGTCGTGCCAGGAGGGAAATGGGACGCCAAGCCTGGCACGGATGTGTTATCACTTTAACGGGCCGACGCGTTACACTTATGTTATGCGAATTATCGGTAACCAAAATCGAAATGAAATCGAGCTCGATCCCGCCATCGCTTACCGGCGTGGGCGTCGATTGGATTTGATGTTGCGTGCCGCGAACCCGATGCGGCCGTCGGGTGTAACGCGCGGTTCTCACGCTCATTTTCAGCAACTCGATGAAGCCCGAATGATTGAGTTGGCACAACGCATAAATGGCCCATTAGATCGTCCCTCCGACGAATGACAACATTCGATCCGGTACTGCAATTATTACAACGTTTTCATGAAGAGAGCGTTGAATATGTATTGGTGGGCGGGCAAGCGGTTCGCTTGAACGGATTTTTGCGAGCGACCGAAGACGTTGATGTGCTGGTTAAGGCAACGCGAGGCAATGGCGAGAAAATAAAGCGCGCCATGAATTTCTTACCTGCCGCAAGTGACCTGGTTTCGGATTGGTTTGTGGCCAACGCTAATGATGAAATTGAGAATATCCGAGTGGCGGACGACTTGCTTGTCGATCTGCTATTTTCGGCTAACGGCCAAACCTACGAATCGGTACAGTCGTTCATACGCGAGATCGTCGTAGATGACGTTCTGATTCGCGTTCTCGACATCGATGGACTGTTACTCACCAAAACCGATTTCCGAGAGAAAGATCTGCTGGATAAGCAAGTTCTATCGCGAATCAAGCGCGAGGGCTTGGGCAAAGTCGATTGACAAATCACACCAGCGCGACGTTAAGTTATACTTTCGCGCAATATGGATCGCATCGAGGCACTTCGTACCCAGCTCGCACAGTTTGCGAACGAGCGCGATTGGGATCAATTTCACAATCCGAAAAATTTGGCGATGGCGCTGATCGCCGAAGCAGGAGAACTGGTCGAGCATTTCCAGTGGTTGTCGCCGCAACAGGCAGCGAATCTGCCGGCGGAAACCAAGGCGGAAGTCGCACTGGAAATCGCCGATGTGTTGTTGTTTTTGCTGCGGCTCGCGGATAAATTGGACATTGATCCGATCGCGGTAGCGGAACAAAAAATGAAATTAAACGCGGAAAAATATCCGGTCGAAAAATCTAAAGGCAACGCCAAGAAATATAACAGGTTGTAATGCTCGCTTACCGACATCTATTCCACGCCGGCGGCTATGCCGATGTGTTCAAACACGCTTTGTTGACCGGATTGTTATTGTCCATCCGCAGTAAAGACAAACCTTATTTTTACCTCGACACCCACGCCGGAATCGGGCGTTACGATTTGAAGCATCCGTGGGCGGAGAAAAATCGCGAATACGAACACGGCATTGCGTTGCTATTGAAGCAAAAAGATTTTCCGCCGTTGTTGTCGGATTATGTGAAGCTCGTTCGTGCCGAAAATCCCAATGGCGATTTACATTTTTATCCCGGTTCGCCGCGCGTTGCTCGAAAATGGCTCCGGCCGGGTGATCGCATGGTGTTAACAGAACTCAATCGCGACGACTGCGCCGCAGCCACAAAGCTCTACGCCGGCGATCGGCAAGTGCACGTACATTGCATGGATGCCTATCATGGATTAAAAGCATTTTTGCCGCCGCCCGAGCGGCGCGGCCTGGTGTTAATCGATTCATCCTTCGATCGCGCCAAAGAATTTTCGCGCATCGCCGAAGCCTTGAGCGTTGCGCACAAACGCTGGGCGACCGGATGCTATGCGATTTGGTATCCGTTGATGGAGCCGAACGCGATGACGGCGTTCGATCAAGCGATGAAGCAGACCAATATCCGAAAAATTCTCAAACTTGATTTCGCGCTCGAAGATGAAGATTGGGCGCTCACGATGCGCGGTTGCGGTATGTTCATCGTCAATCCGCCGTGGCAATTTGAGGACGACGCGCAAGCCATGCTGGATTGGTTGTGGCCGGTGTTGTCGGTGAAAAAAACCGGCGGCGTAACGGTTTCTTGGCTGGTGCCGGAGTAATGCGTAACATCGGTGTCGGAGTAAGGCGCATTCCGTGATGACTTCAGGAGTACGGCGGGATTCGCAGAGCAGCCATTGGGCACGGAATTCTTAACGGCTTAACTTTATTCATCTGGGTTTCTAATGCCAATTAACTTTACGCCATCTTGGATGGATTCGGACCTCGCGATGTACCGCGACACCGTCGAGCGTTTCGTCGAAACAGAAATGCAGCCCGCTGATGAAGCAGCGCGAAAGCGCGGCCATGTTGGTCATGAGCTGTGGCGCCGCGCCGGCGAGCTTGGAATTTTGTGTTCCGATATCCCCGAGCAATATGGTGGCGGCGGCGGTGACTTTCGCCATGAAGCGCTACTGTATGAGGCGATGTCGCGGCGCGGCCTGACGGGCATGAGCCCATCGGTGCATAGCATTGTCGCGCACTATTTTTTAAACCACGGTACCGAAGAACAAAGGCAACGCTATTTGCCACGCATGGCGCGCGGCGAATTAGTCGGCGCAATCGCGATGACCGAGCCCGGCACCGGCTCCGACTTGCAAGGTGTACGCACCCGTGCCGAGCGACGTGGCAATGATTATGTAATCAATGGTTCTAAAACCTTCATCACCAATGGCTACTTGGCGGGAGTCGTCTTAATTGTAGCGAAGACCGATCCGGCGCTGCGCGCGCCCGGCACGTCGATCTTGGTCGTTGAGACCCAACAAGCAAAAGGATTTGCGGTCGGACGCGTACTCGATAAGATCGGTCTGAAGGCGCAGGACACTTCCGAGCTTTTCTTCGACAACGTTGAAGTACCCGCAGTGAATTTGCTCGGCGGCGTGGAAGGGCAAGGCTTCTACCAACTCATGGCCGATTTACCCTACGAGCGCACCATGATCGGCGTGATCGCCGTGGCCGCGATGGAAGGTGCATACCAGGCGACGCTTGAATACGTACGCGAGCGCACCGCATTCGGACAACTTATTGCGGAATTTCAGAATACCAAATTCAAACTTGCTGAAATCGCGACCACGATTAAAGTTGCGCGTGCGTTTGTCGATCGCTGCGTGATGGATCTAGTCGCGGGCACCTTGGATACCGCAACTGCATCCATGCTGAAGCTATGGACTACGGAACAGCAGGGCAAAGTGATCGACGAATGCGTACAGTTGCACGGTGGCTACGGTTACATGAACGAATATCTGATCGCTCGCATGTACACCGACGCGCGCATCCAACGCATCTATGGTGGTACCAGCGAGATCATGAAAGAAGTGATCTCGCGCGCGCTATGAGCCGGACCAACGCGAGCATCGCGCGGTGCGCGAGGTTTCCCTAGGGAAGCTCTGAATAAGTCCGATTTCGTTGTGATACTGCCTTACTCACAAAAAATATCGCCTTACATATAATACATATGCTACGTCGATATTTTTTGCTCGCGCCTTGTTTCACTTAGAACTCGAACTTGTTCAGAGCTTCCCTAGCTATCACTATCGGGCTGCGCAAGACGAGAATACGCGCGCGGTCCGGCAAGTTGCCTATTCCAGATTGCGCAATTTTTCCTGCTTCTTTCCAAGCAACCAACCGACCGCCGCCGCACCGAGCGCCAATGGAATCGCCATGGTTGCTACCGCCGCGAGGCTCACGCCCATGCCTTTGAGAAAGCTGGAGAGCCAGCCGCTCAATGCATCGCCGCCGCGATAAATTACCGTATCGATAAAATTCTTCGCCTTGTATTTTTCTTCGCGCGATACGACGGTAAACAAAATTTCTCGGACAGGGCGGGCGAGAGCGTATTCGATTACCCGCCGCAGCGCTTGAAACACCACCAGCACGGCGAGTGTCGGCGCGATTACGAGCGCGCCAAAACCGATTACGTTCAGTAGCGGTAGCACCATCAACAAGATTGCTACGCCAAAGCGCCCGATCAACCGATTGGTAAAGAAAATTTCGACCAGCAACGTTAGCGTATTCACGACGAGATCGATCTGGGCGAATAAGCGCGTGCGCGCAGCCGAGTCTTTGATTTGATCGGCGACGAGGCGAACTTGTTCGAAATAAATCAGCGTCGCCAGTAACGTCAGAAACAAAAGATAAACCGATGTGCCGATCAAATAGGGCGATTTGAACGTGAGTTTGATGCCCGCCCAAATGCTACCGCCGATCGGCGGCGCTTCTTTTTGTGAGACGCTGTGAATTTTTGCCCACCCGCTCAACTTGGCGACCGCGAGGGTGCTAAGCAAAAGAAATCCGATCGAGAATAATAACAAAAAACTCGTACCGATTTTGCCGACAAACAGTGATGTGATTAACGGGCCGACAATTGCGCCCGTGCTACCGCCGGCAGCGACGACACCGAACAATCGTCGTGCTTGTTCATTGGAAAAAATATCGGCCATGAAACTCCAAAAAACGGAGATGACGAATAAATTAAATACACTGACCCAAACAAAGAATGAACGTGCAATGACAACTTTGTCGGCAGCGTTTTGCATCAGCACAAAAAACAGCAATAAATTGGCCGCGAAAAAATAGTAAACAAATGGGATGAGGCGTTGTCGCGGGAATCGAGCGGACAAGAATCCAAAAAATGGTACGGCGATGAGCATCGCAACGAAAGTCGCGCTGAATAGCCACTGCAATTTGTCGACGCCGCCTTGGATGCCCATTTCGTCGCGCACCGGCCGCAGAATGTAGTAACTGCACAACAAGCAAAAGAAATAAAAAAACGCCCAGAGCAGGGCGGGCAGTTCGTGCGGTTCGGTTTTAAGGATGCGGTTGAGCCACGATCTCATAGGGAAAGAAAGGTTTTATTTTTGATAGATGCGCTGCGAGGCAATAGTGGTGGGGAGTTTCAGGCATGTACGGCTAGGAGCCACTATTTATGAGGCTCGTGGCTCCTCCCCCTTCAAGGGGGGAGGTTGGGAGGGGGATGAGTAAGAGCAACCTTATTTCCCGATAAACGCACGTTGCATTGCATCGGGACGAGTAACCGGCTGGCGGCGATAAACCCATCCCCACCCTAACCCTCCCCTTGAAGGGGAGGGAAATGATTTTCTCGTTTGCGGGTTTTCATTACGGCGCAGAAATCTTTTGCAGAATCTGGCTCATCAGCGCGCGCGAGACTTCGCCGCGGCGCATTTCGTAGATCGGGCTGAAGAAGACGCGATGCGCCATGGTTTCGTGATACACCGCTTGCACATCTTCCGG
>JANOGO010000370.1:0-3315 GCA_031406045.1 Pseudomonadota bacterium | reverse complement strand
CATGAACAAGATGAGCGTTCCAAAGTTTATCGTAGAGGGTAAGCGCAGCCATGGCGAGGTGAAAAGTAAAACAGAAATTATGCCACGACGCGCGGGAGACGACAATGAAAAAGCCCGTTAATCCGCATCGAACGGGCGTTTCCACCATAGCAACGAAAATCCCGCCGCCGCACTCAATGCCGCCAATGAAAACGTCACGGCAGGCCCCAAGGGATCCCAAACGAAACCGCTTAAAAAACCACCCAGCATACCGCCGGCGCCGTAGGTTAATCCGGTAAACAGCGCTTGCCCTTTCGCTTGATGACGACCGCTAAAGTGGCGATGGACAAAGCCCAGCGCGATAACGTGGAAAGCGCCAAAGGTAAACGCGTGCAATACCTGAGCGAAAAACAGAAGCGGAAACCACTCTGCGCACCAGGCGATTAGCAAAAATCGCAATGCCGCAACAAAAAAACAAAATAGAAAAATGCGGCACACCGAAAAACGCTGCTGAATGCGCGGGAAATAATAGAAGATAACGATTTCAACCAACACGCCGATCGACCACAGCAAGCCGATGCTGGTTTTGCTGTAGCCGTGGTCGACGAGGTAGATCGAAAAAAATACATACAAGGGCCCGTGCGCGAACGTCATCAGAAAACAAGCGACAAAAAACGCGACAACTTTCGGCTGCCGCAAAATCGACAGAATCGCACCTTGATCATCAGCGTGCAGGGTTTTTGCCCCCGGAGGCACCAGCCACGCGAAGACCAACATCGCCAACATCAGAAATAACAAGATCACCGGCAGACGGGAAATCGAAATGAAATCCAACATTGCGCCGACGCCGCACACGACGACGATAAAACCAATCGATCCCCACAAGCGCACACGCCCGTATTGCGCCGTCGCGCCGCCTAAGCGCTGCAACGTCGAGGCTTCGACCAGCGGCAGCGGGCCGCTCCAAAAAAATCCGACGATCGACATCATCACGAATAATCCTACAAAACTATCCGTAAAAAATACCGCACAAAATACCGGCACGGCCGCGAGCATTGTGAACTTAATCACCCGATCGGGCCGCCCAATCCGGTCACTCATCGCTCCCCAAAACGTCGGCGCGAAAATTCGCGTGACTTGCTGCACCGCCATTAACGTACCGATCTGGGCGGCGGCAAAACCCAGCGATTGCAGATACAAACTCCAGTACGAGGAATGGGCAGCGACGAAGGCGAAGTAGGTGAAATAGAAGCCGGCGAGACGCCAGTAGATGTTGAATTCCATGTTGGCATTCTAACAACTCGACGATATCGATCGCTGCGCACACTTCAGCAATCGGCCTGAGAGCCAATATTGACGAGGCGTTCCAGACATGCCATGCCACGAGCCAAGCACCGTGCGGCTGCTGGCCAACTCTCTTGGGAAATCGAAATTGGTGTAGTGCGTCGCAATTTCAGAGACATTCCCTCCCCTTCAAGGGGAGGGTTAGGGCTGCGTGGCCTAGGGCCATGGGGATGGGGTGGCATTCACGCGTAAACCCCATCCCCCTGGCCCCAGGCCACCCCGTCCCAACCTCCCCCTTGAAGGGAGAGGAGTTTCGCTGATTCCGCGCTATTGCATAAGTGCCAAACATGGCGCAGCACTACACTAGACGCGATGAACACCTCTTCACTACAATCGGTGAATCCGCAACTTCTTATCACGGCCATGGACCAATCACAACAAATCACCGCCGCGCTAAAACAATTTTTGAAAGAAAAAGGCGTCACCTATGCCATGCTCGCGCAGAAAATTCGTTTGAGCGAAGCAAGTGTGAAGCGTTTATTTTCGACTTCAGCGTTCACGTTAAAACGTCTGGCACAAATCTGCGATGCGTTGGAAGTAGATATTTATACGCTCGCGAAAATGGCGCGCGGCACCAGCGAAAAATCCGTTGAGCTTTCGCTGCCTCAGGAAAAGGCGCTCGTGCAAGATATTAAATTGCTGACGCTATTTCACCTGCTGCTGCACGATTGGAGCTTCAAAGACATTTGCAACGAGTTTGCGATTTCCGACACGGAAGGCATCAAACTTCTGACTAAATTGGATCGCTTGAAACTGATCGAATTAATGCCGAATAATCGCGTGCGCATGCTCTGCCCGCAACGCTTCACGTGGCGCGTCGATGGGCCGGTGCGACAAAAATTTCAGGCAGCCGCGATGGCGGAATATTTGGCTGGCAACTTCATGCCGAAAACAGATTTACTCAGGTTAGAGGCACGAGAGTTAAGCCACGCGTCCATCGCCATCATCAAGCGCAAGTTGGAGCGCATCGCGGTGGAATTTAACGAGTTCGCCGAAATTGACAGTTCGCTCGCGATTTCCAAACGCGAGAGCGTCGGCATGGTACTGGCGATACGGCCGTGGGTGTTTTCGATCGTGTCGGCGCTGAAGCGGAAATGATTTCTGCGAGAGCAGTTACTACTTGTCATTCCCGCGAAGGCGGGAATCCATTTGGCCTTAACTAACTCAGCATGGATTCCCGCCTACGCGGGAATGACAAATTGAGATGTAGTTGAGAATTCGAACTACCGTCGCCCTCAAGAACCTTATCCGTTTTACCGCCAATTGCCAATTGACGAATCCGATTACGATCTATTTTTCGCCACGGCACGATGCGCCGTACTTGCGTAACGCACAATCATCGGATGAAGTAGCCTCAGCTTACGTATTTGCCCGAGCAGCGCGCCGAACGGTGCGGCAAACCCTTCATAAATTCTCAACCGCGAACCGCCGGAAGCGTAACCACCAGTCGCACAATATCCTTCTGAGATTTCATCCCGGTCTTGGCCATTGCAGATAACAGATGGCTTTTCACGGTCGAGCGCTTCAGTCCTTCGTGATTTGCATAGTCATCAACACTTTCGCCATGGGCCAGTGCGCGAACGAATCGCGCTTCCGCCGGAGATAATTTGAAATGATCCATCAACTGCCGCACGCTGGCCACGCGCTGCCCGCTATTGGTTGTCACCAGCGCGAGAATATCGGCGCGGCTGCTGTGAAGCGCAAGCGGATTTCGCTCTTGGATTGCCAACAAAGTGACGCAGCAATGTTCCGCGCCACTGCCGAAATTCAGGTTTCCCGGCCGGCCGGTGGCCAAAGTATCGCTGATCGCCTTTTTCAACGCCACGTCTTGATTTGCATTGGTTGCACGCAATTCGTCATGGCGTTGACAGAGCCATTTTCCCTCTCTCAGCAGCGCCTCGCCGCGCCGCTGCGCCCATCGGATGGGGGCGGCGGGGGGCCCGGGCCCCGCCGCGGCCGGCAGCGGCCGGGGGGGGCGTGGGGGCGGGGCCG
>JANOGO010000323.1:0-3693 GCA_031406045.1 Pseudomonadota bacterium | reverse complement strand
GGTCCCACCCGCCACACCACAAGTTCGAAATGGCGGGTGGGACCCGCCCTACTTATTTATGATTTGTACTTCGTTGCTCAATCGTTTCGCACTGGAAAAACACAACGGCCCCTACGAAAAATGGCCGTTGAAATCGCGCTTGATTGTCGACGGTGAGTTAACGCAAACTCGTGTGCACGGTTATTCTTTACTGCATCAATTTGAAATTGCCGATGGTTTTTTATTGGTCACGGATTACGATTGCCCATTTGAAGAATCGACGAATTTCACTCTGCTCAACCGCGAATTGCGCGTGATTTCGCGGCGCTCTATCGGCGGCGCCTATTGCTCATTTTTGCTGGATAAAATCGAATGGCTCGACGATCGAAATTTGATCGCGGTGTTTTATCAAGATGATCGTTGGAAAATATCTATCGGCGCGCGCGGCGTTCCGTATTTGCGTCCGCGCATTTCGGTAGAACGAATCACATAATTTTTTTGGAGGAAGTATGATCGACGTCGGCACAAAATTGGTATTCGAAAACGAGCGCGTAAAAGTATGGGAATTTACGCTCGAGCCGGGACAGAAAATCGACGCGCACCCGCATGATCGCGATTATTTTTTCTATGTGATCGAAGGCGGAACGTTGGAAGTCACGCGCGAATCCGGCGTGACGCAGGCGACGCTAGAGCCGGGGAAAGTGTATTACCGCAAGGGCGGCGACACGCACGCGGCGAAGAACGTTAGCGCGACGCGCTATCACGAGGTGTTGGTGGAATTGAAGTAGGCATCGTGCCAGGAGGCGCTTGCTGATTGCTTCTTGGCATGGCATGCCTGTAGAGCCACCGTCCACAGGGTGGCCTGGGGGCCATGAGGGTTCTGGCGATGCCACTAAAACACTACAGTGTCATTCCCGCGAAGGCGGGAATCCATGTTGACTTTGAACGGCCAAATGGATTCCCGCTTTCGCGGGAATGACAGTTAATTGGTGTCGGTTCTTACCAACCGATCAACCCGTCACCGCGCCCTTGCTCGCCGTGCTCACCAACTTCATATATTTCGCCAACAATCCGCGCGTGTAACGCGGCGCCGGTTGTTTCCATAACGCGCGGCGCTTCGCCAATTCTTCGTCGGAGACGTTGACTTGAATTAACCGTTGGTGCGCGTCGATGGTGATCGAATCGCCTTCTTTCACCAGCGCAATAGTGCCGCCTTCGTAAGCTTCCGGCGCGACGTGGCCGACCACCATGCCCCAAGTTGCGCCGCTGAATCGGCCGTCGGTCAACAAGCCGACGCTGTCGCCCAAGCCTTGGCCAATCAGCGCCGACGTCGGCGCCAACATTTCTTGCATGCCGGGGCCGCCCTTCGGGCCTTCGTAACGAATCACGACGACATCGCCGGCTTTGATTTTGCCGGCGACGATGGCTGCCATGGTTTCCGGCTCGGAATCGAATACCCGCGCAGGTCCAGTAATGACGGGGTTCTTCAGCCCGGTGATTTTTGCGACACAGCCTTCGGGCGCGAGATTACCTTTGAGAATCGCGAGGTGGCCTTGCTTATACATCGGGTTGTCCCACTGGCGAATCACGCCTTGATCCTTCGCCGGCGCATCGGGGATTTTCGCTAATTCTTCGGCGATGGTTTTGCCGGTGATGGTCATGCAATCGCCGTGCAGCAAACCGTTTTTCAGCAGCATCTTCAACACTTGCGGCACGCCGCCGACTTTGTGCAAATCGGTCATCACGTATTTGCCGGACGGCTTCATGTCGCACAGCACCGGCGTTTTTTGGCGCACGCGCTCGAAGTCGTCGATAGTCCATTCCACTTCCGCTGCATCGGCAATGGCGAGGAAATGCAACACGCCGTTGGTCGAGCCGCCGGTTGCCATAATTAACGTCACAGCATTCTCGATGGATTTGCGCGTAATGATGTCGCGCGGACGCAGATTTTTCTTGATCGCTTCGAGCAACACTTTTGCGGATTCTGCCGCGCTGTCGGCTTTCTCTGGGTCGGGCGCGGCCATGCTTGATGATCCCATCAAGCTCATGCCCAACGCTTCGAACGACGACGACATGGTGTTCGCCGTGAACATGCCACCGCACGCGCCGGCGGTCGGGCAGGCGTTTTTCTCCACACCTTCGAAATCTTCTTTGCTCATCTTGCCAGCGCCGAATGCGCCAACGGCTTCAAACGCGCTGGCGATGGTGAGATCGGTGCCTTTCCAATTGCCCGGCTTGATCGTGCCGCCGTAAACATAAATCGCCGGCACGTTCATGCGCGCGATCGCCATCATGCCGCCCGGCATATTTTTATCGCACGCGCCGATCACCAATGTGCCATCCATCATTTGGCCGTTGACCGATGTCTCGATCGCATCGGCTATCACTTCGCGCGACACCAGCGAATATTTCATGCCTTCCGTGCCCATACCGATGCCGTCGGTTACCGTCGGCACGCCGAAAGTTTGCGGCATACCGCCGGCAACTTTCACCGCATCGAACGCGCGATCGACCAACGGCTGAATGCCCATGTTGCACGGATTCATGTTCGAATGACCGTTGGCAATGCCGATCAATGGCTTGTCGAAATCGCCATCTTGAAAGCCCGTCGCGCGGAGCATAGAACGGTTGGGGGAGCGGGACACGCCGCCGGTGATCAGTTTGCTGCGCCAGTTGTAGGCCATATTTCTCTCTCGAAAGTGGGTTACGTATAATATTATGATTTTACCGCAAAGCCTGCGCCGTGCTTATGGAAAAATATTAATGCTCGTTCATCCCCAGTTTGATCCCATCGCGATTGCCCTTGGCCCCGTCGCAATTCGTTGGTATGGGCTCATGTACGTACTCGGATTTATCGGCATTATGCTTCTGGGCCGCCATCGCATCCGTACTCAACCTTGGCTCAATTGGAACCTGCGCGAACTCGACGATTTGATTTTCTACGGAGTGCTGGGAACCATACTGGGCGGGCGTCTTGGCTATATTCTGTTTTACAAACTCGATTATTATTTGCAGCATCCACTAGAAATTTTTTACGTCTGGCAAGGCGGCATGAGTTTTCACGGCGGATTTCTCGGTGTGATTTTCGCGATGCTGTTATTCGCGCGGCATCATAAAAAACATTGGTTCGCCGTCACCGATTTTGTCGCACCGCTGACTCCGCCGGGATTGATGTTCGGTCGCATCGGCAATTTCATCAACCAAGAATTACCCGGCCGCGAAACCGCGGTGCCGTGGGGAATGCAATTTCCCGCCGTCGACAACATCGTGCGCCATCCATCACAACTCTATCAAGCGGCGGGTGAAGGCCTGTTACTGTTCATTATCCTGTGGATTTTTACTAGTAAGCCGCGAACGCTTGGCGCGGCGTCCGGTGTATTCCTGATTGGCTATGGGATTTTCCGTTTCCTCGCCGAGTTCACGCGCGAACCGGATGATTTTCTCGGCCTCCTTGCGCTTAATTTCAGCATGGGGCAATGGTTATCGCTGCCGATGATTGCCGGTGGCATCGTGATGTTAGTGTTAGCTGCGCGGCAAAAAACGTAGGCGCGCCAGCATGCCCGTGGATAGTGCCTCTCCCGATAGTATGCTCGCAGAGCCGCTCCCAGATTGCCTCTGCGGCTATTGCCTGAATTAAAGCAATAAAGCCGCGTTGTAGTCGCTTGGTTTTCTCGCTAGAATATATAGCATGTGGGGACGTAGCTCAGCTGGGAG
>JANOGO010000321.1:0-14015 GCA_031406045.1 Pseudomonadota bacterium | reverse complement strand
CCACCATGGGCGAAAAAATCGGCGAACGATGTTCGCCACGGTGGATCCGCTTTGCTTGATCCACCCTACCACGCCAACGTTTACGCTGTTCATGGTCCATGAGCAGTATCGGCCGCGCCAATACAGGCAGCTCGCAATGACAAGCTACTGGGCGGTCCAACCGCCATCGACAATTAAATGGGTACCGGTAATCATCGCGGCCGCAGGCGAGGCGAGAAATATTGCTGCAGCCATGATGTCCTTTAAGCTCGCGAGCTTGCCCATCGGAATGCGCGACATTACGAACGCTTGCTTTTCCGGTGTGTCGACAACGCGACGCACCAGCGCGGTATCGGTAAACGTCGGGCCGATACTGTTGACGCGAATCTTATGCGGCGCAAGTTCCACGCCCATTGCCTTCGTCAAACCTTCCAGCGCATGTTTGGTCATGCAATAAACCGTGCGGTTCGGCGAGCCGACGTGGCCCATCTGCGATGAGATGTTAATGATTGCCGCATCCGTTCGTGATGTGTCTTCAAGCATTTTTCGAGCGGCCGCTTGCGCGACGACGAAGGCAGCGCGGACATTTAGATTGAGCATGGTATCGAGATGTTCGTCCGACACGTCGACGAACGGTTCGGGAAAATTCGTGCCGGCGTTATTGATTAACACGTCCAAGCGCAGTAACGCGGCAAACTTTTCGCGTATCGCCGTGGAATCGGTCACATCGCAAACTATCACTCGTCCACGTCCGCCACGCGCCACAATTTCTGCCAGTGCCGATTCAAGACTCGACGGCGTTCGGCCGACAAGCAAAACTTCGGCGCCGGATTCTGCGAGACCGATCGCAATCGCGGCGCCAAGCCCGGCTCCTGCGCCGGTGACCAGCGCCACTTTTCCGTCGAGGCGAAAGGAAGGAAGTTTTAAATCGTGATGCTCGCCGGGCGTATCCATCGGTTAGGCCGCCGCCTTTTTCAGCTTGCCATAGCGCCGCACGCGCAAGTCTGCCTGCTCTTTATGACCGGCGAAACCTTCCAGCGCGCACAGCCGCGAGCACACTTCGCCGATCGCCGCGCTCGCTTCCGGCTTCACTTTTTGATAGGTGCAAGTCTTGATAAATTTGCCGACCCACAGGCCGCCGGTGTAGCGCGCCGCTTTACGCGTCGGCAAGGTGTGGTTGGTGCCGATCACTTTGTCGCCGTAGGCGACGTTGGTTTCCGGACCTAAAAATAGCGCGCCGTAGTTGCTCATGTTATGTAAAAAATAATCGGGATCGCGGGTCATTACTTGCACATGTTCGGACGCAATGCGATCGGCTTCGCGCACCATTTCTGCTTCGTCTTTGCACAAAATAACTTCGCCGTAATCGCGCCAGGCGATGCCTGCTACTTCACCGGTCGACAGAATTTTTAGTTGCCGTTCGATTTCTGCGGGGACTTCGCGCGCGAGTTTTTCGCTGGTGGTGAGCAAAATCGCCGGCGAATTTGGTCCGTGTTCCGCTTGGCCGAGTAGATCAACGACGGCCATTTCCGCATCGCACGTTTCGTCGGCGATGATCAAGGTTTCGGTCGGGCCTGCCAATAGATCGAGACCGCAGCGGCCGAACAATTGGCGCTTCGCTTCCGCGACGTAAGCGTTACCGGGGCCGACCAGCATGTCGACGGGCTCCAATCCGCCCATGCCCAGCGCCATCGCGCCGATCGCTTGCACGCCGCCCATCACGTAGATTTCGTCGGCGCCGCCTAAGTACATCGCAGCAATAATGGCTGGTGCAGGCTTACCCTGGAATGGCGGTGCGCAAGAAACGATGCGCTTCACGCCCGCGACGCGCGCGGTGACGATGCTCATGTGTGCCGAGGCAAGCAGCGGATATTTACCGCCGGGCACATAGCCGCCGATGGAATTCACCGGAATGTTTTTGTGGCCGAGAATCACGCCCGGCATGGTTTCCACTTCGACCTCGCGCAGCGCATCTTTCTGGATTTGCGCGAAGTTACGAATTTGCGTTTGCGCGAACTTGATGTCGTCGATTGCTTGCTTCGGCAAACTCGCCACGGCTTGCTCGATGTCGTTCGCGTTGAGCCTAAATTCTTTCGGTGCCCAGTTATCGAACTTTTGCGAATACTCGCGCACCGCTGCTTCACCGCGCTTGCCGATGTCGTCAAGAATTTGTTCGACGGTGTGCCGGACTTTCGCGTCGGTTTCTTCCCGTTGATCCGATAGCGCGCCGCGCTTGAGCCACTGAGCCATGATGTTTCCTAGGAGTGTTGATTGCAAAAGATCTTGCTATTTTACCGCGTCGGGCTCCCTCCCCTTAAGGGGTGGGGATGGGCTCACGCTGGCGCTCACAAAACCCATCCCCATGGCCCAAGGCCACGTCGTCCCAACCCCCTTGCAGGGCGCGTGTCCCGATGCATCGGGACACCGTTCGCCGAGCGGGGAGCATGCTCCCCGAAACCCTCGCCTCACCCCCTTGAAGGGGAAGGAGTTGCCGCTAATCACCGCTTCGCTTAATTGCCTTTTCACCCTCAACCACCAACGGCCCGGCGCGATACATCACAATCAACGATGGGCCGCGAAATTCGTAGATGGCTTGATCGGTGTTGTAGCGAACCACCAGCACCGCGCCGCGATCCAACATGACCAATTTATCGGTAAATAACTTCGCACCGACCTGCAGCTCGTACCGTCGCGGTTCGCCCGCCGTGCCGCCCGAGCCTGTGAGTTCGAGCACGTCGGCGATGGTGTCATGAGCGAAATCGTTCGCCACGGCAAAATTCATCGGCAGAAAAAATACCAGTAAAAGGCAAACTCGATTCATGTTGCCAACGCTAGGCAGCCGCACGAATCGGCAATTCCGGCGCATACACCGGCACCACGTAAGGGCCTTCCGGGACGATCGCGACGCGGTGGTCGCCGGTCGTTCGCACGCTATCGGTGATCGCTTGCTCGACCGAATCGACCAAGCGAACACCCGTCAGCGCTTTTTGTTCGGCATTTAGTCCGTTGGTGAATAGCGATACCGAGCCGACCTTCATCGGCTTTAGTTGCATTTGCGTTTGCCACTCGTCGATATCGGCATATTGTTTTTTGCTGATGTCGGCAAAAAATCCATCGGCGCCAAGGTCGATCAAGCGCCGCTGTGCTTCGACATATTCGTCGGAGCCCATACCTTCGGAGCAATCGGAAGCGATGATCAAATTTCCGCCCGGCTCCAAAATATCCAACGGCCCGACCATGCCTTTGACCGTTTGATAATAAGTCTTGTCGAGCGGGTAACCGGCGGCGCTGGTAACGACAGTTTTGAAGCGCCGCGCGACGGGCACTTCCGCGTAGTCGCGACAAAATGCCACGGCATCCAAATGGCTTTGCACGATCTCGCCGAAATTCACGAACGACAAATTGCGATGCTCGTCGATCACGGTGTTAAGTGCGTAAACCTTGCCTAACATTTTTACGATCGCGAGCTGCTCTTCGTGTAACGGATTGCCGTCGAGCACACAATTCGCCGCGCGCGGATGGGCCATAAAGCGCGCGCTGTGAAACGTTGTGATGGTTTCTTTATGCGCAACGCCGGGCGCGATTACTTTGCGGCCACCGGACCAGCCTGCCATGAAATGCGGCTCGACCAAGCCGGTCGCGATGCGAATATCCGCTTCGACAAATCGGCGATCGAGTTTAACGGCGGTGCCGCGCGGCGTGACGCCTAGATCGACGTGATCTTCGTCATTGCGCGCGAAATGATTTGCGACCGTAACGGTGTTCATCACCCAATCGTCGCCGATTAATTCGCGCATCTCATCGCCTTCGTTCGGTCGATGCAGACCGGTCGCGACTAGGATCGTGATTTTGTCCGCCCCGATTCCCGCATCGAGTAATTGCCGCACCAGGATCGGTAAAAATAATCCGTTCGGCACCGGCCGTGTGATGTCGCAAATCAGAATGCAAGCGCTACGCGCGCCTCTAGCCTCTTCTGCGAGGGGCGCAACATTAACCGGCTTGGCGAGTGCGGTATGAATCGCAGCTTTGGCATCGCTAAGAATCGGCATGGGTTTTTTGCGGATGACGGAGACATCCCAGTCCGGCGATAGCTGAATAGTGAGGGTACTTTTGCCGTAAAGAAGTTCGATGTTCATGACGTTCGAATGGATGGCGATTTAGAGGTCAAAGAATATCACGTTGAATATGACTTGAGATGTCTGAAAGAATCCGCCTAGGTTTGATCAACCTTCGATCATCATTAATTGTCATTCCCGCGAACGCGGGAATCCATGTTGACTTTTTAAATGTGATGGATGGCCGTTCCTCGAAACTTCGGCCTACGGCCTCGTTTTCCCGCCTTCGCGGGAATGACAAGAGGGGAAGACGTTCCTCATGCCCTCGTAGCGTGGCTGCTTCGAAGAAGGGTTGCAAGATGCCTATGGAAAATTCGAAAACTGTGTTGCAAAGCCCTTCATCACGAGATCGGCTCCGAGTTCATTGAGGTGAGTCGTATTCCAATAGATAAATTTTCCTTCATGGCGTGCGTTACACGCTTGTGCGTTACAGAGGAATGGCAACGGGTCGAAGATTTTCAGCGTTGGAAAATCATGTGTGAGCTGCGCGGCAAATTGACGTTGCTTAGCAAGATTACGAACAACGTCAGAATTGCTTATTGCGCAAGGTTCCATCGCATGCGAGTTCAGGCGCAGCGGACGTGCTTGACAAGCATTCAGCGAAAATTCAAATTCCGCGATATTGGTGAACATAATCACGCGTTTTCCCTTGGCAAGTAGTTTTTCAAGCGTTTGATTCGCAGCCAGCCGCAACACCGCAAAACTATGATCTTCCTCCGTTGTCGCGCCGCGTTGCAACGACGCCGGCAGTGTCGCTTGATCGGGATGAATCAGATGCGTCGGGCGATTTAGCCGCGCGGCGATTACTACGGTTTCGACCGACGCATCCGCGAGCACCGCCTCAATACCTTGATTCACGTTCTCCGGACAACCTTGCGGCGAGTGGCCGGGGGAATGCTGATCGAGATTCCAAAACGGACGGCAACCGGCACGGATATACGAAACCACCTGCAAACCTTGCTGGAAAAAGTGGCTGCGCAAAGCGCTTTCGTACATCGACGCATGGCTGTCTCCGATCAGCGCTACTTTGCGCGACGATTTGAAATCGCCGGGCACAGCGACGCGATCTGGAAGCGGGGGTTGGCCGAAGCTATCAAGGCGATCAATCCGCGTTGGTACGCCATAGCTCTTGAATACGGCCAGTCCGCTAAAACCCACCACTGCCATACAAGCCACCAAGGTCATTGGAACGGCAACTGCCGATGAACTGCGGCCGAAGCGTATGGGTCGTTCAATGAAGTGATAACACAACGCTGATAGCACAAATGTCATGGCGATCATCGCGAACTTCATGGCTGTCGTCGGGTCTGCCTGATCGACGATGCGCGTCAGCGATATGAGAGGCCAGTGCCATAAGTACAGCGGGTAGCTAATCAGGCCGATGTAGATAAGTACCTTATGCGAAAGGACAACTCTATTGACTAGTGCGCCGGGGCCTGACGCGATTAGCAGCAACGCGCCGACGGTCGGTAAAAGTCCCGTTGGGGCCGGGAAGGGCATGCTTTTGTCGATTAAAGTAATGGACGCGAGGAGGGCCACAAATCCAAGGCAGGAACTCAGCGTTTGCCATTGTTCAGGGATGATTTGCCAAATTGTCTCTTCGCGTTGGCGGTGTTGCGCGGGATCGCGAAACCTGGCGTGCATTCGGCTCAATTCGACATAGGCGAAGAGTGAACCGAGCAGCAGTTCCCAAAGTCGGCTGAACAAATGAAAGTAGGCCCAGCCCGCATGATGGGTTACGCGCGCTAACGAGCTGACTAGCGACACGACAAGTACGATCAGTATTGCCGTGAACGCGCCGCGACGACCTCGGATCGATCCGATAATCAGCAGCGGAAATAATAGATAAAACTGTTCCTCGACACCGAGCGACCATAAATTCAGCAGCGGCTTCAATTCGGCGGCGACGTCAAAATATCCGACTTCTCGCCAAAACTGCCAGTTGGAAATAAACACCGACGCGCCCGCGATGTGTTTGCCGACACGTTCGAACTCGTTCGGCAGGAGAACAAGCCAGCCTAAAGCAAGCACCGCAATCAAAACTACGATCAGCGAAGGAAAGATGCGCTTCACGCGTCGCTGGAAGTACCGGCTGACCAAATACTTTCCCGCATGAATTTCGAGGAAAGTCGATCGTGCGATCAAGTAGCCCGAAATAATGAAAAAAATATCGACACCGACAAAACCGCCCGGCAATAAGGTTTTGAAGTAATGCGTGATGATGACGCTGAGGACTGCAATTGCCTTCAGCCCATCAATATCGGGCCGATAGTGACGCGTGGCAGACTGCGGCGCGACGATATCCTGCTGCAAAAACGAACCGCTAAATTTTGACCAAGGCATTGTTTAGGTCGCAAACGAAGTTAAAGCCAATCGCATTGAAATCGATTTTCCAAAATGGGTGGTGCCTGAAGAGTAAGCACTAGAGCGGCGCTCCGGGCATGCATCGCCACGATCCAGCATCCAAGCGCCTTCTGGCTTAGTGCTAATCCATTACTAAGTGAAATTGAATGTACCAAACGGCCAGCGACGCGAAGAAATTCACCAAGATCGCGGGCAAATATTTCAAATGGGTTCCGAATGTATAGCTTTTGTCGATCGACATGACCATGACGCCCGCAGCAGAGCCGATGACCGTGAGGCTGCCGCCGATGCCGACCATCAGCGCATTCAGCGCCCATTGATCTAAGCTCAATTTTGGATTGGACAAGAGTGCGGCGGCTTCAACCGGGACGTTGTCGAGGATGCCGGAAATTACACCCAAGATAACGTTGACCCAGGTCGGCGAGACGACTTCAAACAGGTGAGAAATATAGCCGAGCCATCCGACATGATTCAGTGCCGCGACGCCGCTGATGATGCCGATAAAAAACATCAATGTGTTCCATTCGACTTTCTGTAATTGCACGAGCATCTGGATAGATTCGCCGCGCTTCTTCAATCGCCAGCAATACAATGTGATGATGCCTAACACCATGCCGATGGCGGCTTCGATTTTGATGTTAAGTAACACATTCATCAGAACGGCGAGAACGAGTCCGATAACGCCGATGGCGATCAGCGGCCGCGCGCCGGGCTTGAGCGAGCTATCGGTTTTTGTCTGCGCTATGACATCGTCCGGCAGATTTTTGAGATAGAAAACTTGCAGCACCCAGGCACTTATCGCCCAGCCGATCAGCCCGGCGGGCGCCAGCATCAGCAGCCCGACGATGCTGATTTTGCCGGCGAGTACAACCATCAAACTGGTGGCGGTGCCGAGAAACCACACGCCGGAATTCGAGGCGATGATGATGTTGCATAAGGCGACGTGAGTATATTCGCGATTTTCGCACACTTGCTTGATGGACTTGCCGAAGATCATTGCGGTGGTGATATTGTTTACGAACGGGCTGAGCAGCGCCGACAGTGCACCTGTCGCCCAGAACAATCCTTTCGCGCCGAGGCCCCGTTGCAGCATGTAACTGTTCAGCGCGGCGAAGACATTGCGCTCCGCCAGTATCTCCACGATCATCCACATGAAGGCCATAAAACCGATGAGGCCAAACACTTGGATTTCGTTGTGTTCCTGCGCTTTCAAAAAAGGCTCGAAACGCGCCGGATCGTCACTGGTGAAAAAATAATGCAAGCCGATCACCAGCCACGCCAGCAGCATCAGCAACGCCGGCTTGAATTTGTCCATATGCAGCTTGGCTTCAAGCACGATGGCGGCCATGCAGATGGTGAAAATACCGAGTACCGTTAATCCGGTGATGGAAAATGGTGCGAGCGTAATTGCGTGGGATTCCATCGAACCTTTGGATACGGCGTTTTGGAAATTGCCGTCATTGTTGTAAAATAATGATTCTACATAATATTCCCAACTCAAAGCCGACTCTCACCGAGATAAAACGGAACGGGAATTATTTTGTAGCGCAGCTATCCAACCGCTCGGAGTATTCGTAAGCGACACAATCACGGACAGAAAAATGATTGCCTTCCCTTTATCCGGAAGGCGTGAGATTAGGAACGCGAGGATGATTAAAGTAGAGAATTTGAAGAAAGCCTTCGGTGCGAAGTACGCCGTCGACGGTGTATCGTTCGCAGTCGAGCGCGGCGAAGTGTTGGGTTTTCTAGGGCCAAACGGCGCGGGGAAATCCACCACGATGCGCATGATAATGGGGTTCATTCCGCCGACCGACGGCAAGATCAGCGTCGGCGGATTTGATATGGCCGAGAATCCGATTCCGGGTAAACGTCTGATGGGTTATCTACCGGAGAACGCGCCGGCGTATACCGACATGACGGTGCATGGATTTCTCGGATTCGCCGCCGAATTGCGCGGCTTGGGAGGCGAGGCGAAGAAAAAAGCGGTCGGCCGCGCGGTCGAGATGTGTTTCCTGGAAAGCGTATTGCATCAAAGCGTCGATACGTTATCGAAAGGTTATCGTCATAGGACATCGCTCGCGCAATCGCTGTTGCACGATCCCGATATTTTGATTTTGGACGAGCCGACCGACGGCCTCGATCCTAATCAAAAACATGAAATTCGTACCTTGATTCGCCGCATGGGTGAAACCAAGGTAATTATTTTTTCGACCCACATTTTGGAAGAAGTCGAAGCCGTGTGTTCGCGCGCGATTATTATCGATCGCGGGCGAATCGTCGCGAACGGCACGCCGCGCGAACTCAAAGCAAGATCGGAAAATGCCGGAGCGGTAACGATTTCCCTGATCGGCGCAGCAGCGGCGGACGTAACCGGAAAACTTAGCGCACTGTCGGCAGTAAAAGAAATAAAAATCGTCGCCGATGAAAGCGGACGCCTGGTGCTACGCTGTATTCCGATTAAAGATCAGGTCAGCGGTACGTTCTCTCGTGTCATTGCTGAACTTGCCCAGCGCGAAAGCTGGCGCCTCGAAGAATTGCGCGTGGAGGAGGGCAAGCTGGACGATGTGTTCCGCAGCATTACGCTCTCGGAAACCCAGAAGGGAGCAATGCAATGAGCGCTTGGAACAATGTCAAAGCCATCGCCAAACGGGAACTCGGGGCCTATTTTTCTTCGCCGGTGGCGTACGTATTTATCGTGATCTTTTTATTGCTCGCGGGATTCTTCACGTTCAACGTCGGTCAATTTTTTCAAATCGGCGAGGCGTCGCTAACGTCGTTCTTTTACTGGCATCCGTGGCTGTATTTGTTCCTGGTTCCCGCGGTCGGCATGCGGCTGTGGTCCGAGGAGCGCCGCCAGGGAACGATGGAGTTATTGCTGACCATGCCGATCACTACGTGGCAGGCGATTCTCGGAAAATTCTTGGCGTCGTGGGCGTTTCTCGCCATCGCGTTGTTATTGACCTTCCCGATCGTCATCACCGTGAATTATCTTGGTGATCCGGACAACGGCATTATCTTCTCTGGTTATATCGGAAGCTTGTTGCTCGCCGGTGCTTACTTGGCGATTAGCTCGATGACCTCGTCGATGACGCGCAATCAAGTCGTGAGCTTTATTGTGTCAGTTGTGATTTGTTTGTTTTTGATCATCGTCGGCTATGGACCCGTGACGGATTTGTTGACCAGTTGGGGCAGCCCCGCCTTAGTCGATACCGTTGCGTCATTTAGCGTGATCACCCATTTCGATCCCTTCCAAAAAGGCTTGATCGATTTGCGTGACATTGTGTTTTTTGTATCAATTATCGTGTTCGCGTTATTCACCACCGGCGTGATCATTCGCGCCCACCGCGCTGGCTAGGACCTACCATGAAAAATAACGGTTTATCTAATTTGATGTACTCCGCCGGTGGCGTCATTGTTCTGTTCGTCATCCTGCTAGCGGTGAATTTTATCGTTCGTTCCGTTCCCGGACGCGCTGATTTGACCCACGGTAATTCATATACGCTGTCGGGTGGGACTAAACGTGTTTTGGAAAAAATTCCGGCGCCGGTCAAAGTGCGTTACTACGCGAGCAAATCGGAAACGGCGATGCCGGTGCAGATGAAGACTTACGCAAAACGGATCGAGGATTTGCTCAATGAATATAAAGCCCGTTCCGGCGGAAAACTGATCGTCGAAAAATACGATCCGGCACCCGATTCCGATGCGGAAGATTCGGCTAACCTTGACGGCATCGAGCCGCAACCGCTAAATACCGGTGAGAAGTTTTACCTCGGTCTATCCATCAGCCACCTCGACCAGCGCGTCGCGATTCCGCATATGTCACCGGAGCGCGAGACCCTATTGGAATATGATCTGACGCGCGCTATTTCCCAGGTCAGCAAAAAAACCAAACCGGTGCTCGGCATCATGACCGCACTGCCGATGTTCGGCTCGCCCGGCATGCCGATGATGAACCAAGGCCCACAGCCTGCGTGGGCCGTCATCAGCGAACTGCAGCGCGACTATGATCTGCGTGAAATTCCACTCGCGAGTAGCAAAATCGACGACGATGTCAAAGTGTTAATGGTTGCGCACCCGCGGGATATTTCCGCAATCGGACAATACGCGATCGATCAATTCGTCATGCGTGGCGGCAAGTTAATTGCGTTTCTCGATACCTATGCTTATTTCGATCAGATCAAAAATCCGGTTAACCCACAGCAGCAAATGGGTGGCGGCGCATCTTCGCTGGATAAATTATTGCAAACGTGGGGTGTGGCGCTGGATCCCAGCAAAGTCATCGCCGACATGCGCTTCATGCGTGCCAACGGCCAACGCGGTTTACCGGCGCTGCTGAATTTGAACGCCGAGGCGTTCAATATGCAGGACGTTGTCGCAAGCCAGGTCGGTTCGATGTTGCTGCCGTTCGCGGGAGCTTTTTCTGGAACGCCAGCCGCAGGTTTGACGCAAATCGTATTGATCAAGAGCTCGAAGAGCGCGGAATTACGCGATTCGATTATGGCGACTCATGGCGTTGATGCAAATGCGATGACATTGAAAGCTGCCGGGATCGAGTATCCGATCGCCATTCGTCTGAGTGGAAAATTCAAGACTGCGTTCCACGAGGGTAAGCCGAGAGAAGAGCCCAAAATCGATCCCAATAATCCCGACGCAAAGCCGGAAATGCCCAAGCCCGAGGAGAACCCGGCGCCGCAACTCAAGGAATCCGCGCAGGAAAATTCCCTCGTGTTGGTTAGCGATGCGGATATGTTATCGGATCAGGCGAGCATTCAGGATATCGGCGAATCGATGGGGCAGCGCGTTTATGTGCCGCGCAACGGCAATATCAATTTTGCGCAGAGTGTAGTTGAGCAATTTGCCGGTGACGAAAACCTCATCAATTTACGTAGCCGTGCGGCGCAATTCCGTCCGTTGACCGTCGTACAACAAATGGAAGCGAAAGCGGCGGAAAGCTATGCCGGCAAAATTCGCGAGATGGAAGGAACGTTGGCAAACGCGCAGCGAAAAATCGCTGACTTGCAAAAGAACAAAGCGGAAGGCCAGCAATTTGTACTGTCGCCGGAACAAAAAATCGAGCTTGAAAATTTCCGTAAGAAGCAAGCAGAAACCCGTAAAGATCTTAAAGAGTTGCGCAAAAGCTTGCGCACCGATTCTGATGCGCTGGAGTTTTGGACCAAGCTGATTAACGTCGGTGCGATGCCGTTGCTGGTGGCGCTCGCGGGAATCGCCCTCGCCATGTTAAAAAGAAAATGGGTGGGCGCACGATGAATCGAAAACAGTTTTCGATCCTACTCGCTGCATTGGTGATTCTAGGAGGTTTGGTATGGGCATTGAAAAAGAACGACGAAAATAGTTGGGCGCAAACGGCCAATCGCGTCGGTCAAACCTTGATCCCTAATTTTCCGGTCAACGAGGTGGCGAGTATTCGCATTGACAATGGCCATTCCGCTGTTAGCCTGGTGAAAAAAGACGGGCAATGGCGCGTCAAAGAGCGAGGTGACTACCCTGCGAATTTTACGATGATCACCGACTTGCTGCTGAGAATACAGGAGCAAAAAATTATTCAAAGCGATGCGGTCACCGCGGAGCAGCGCCCGGATTTGTATTTGATTGAGCCGAACAAAGACAAGCCGAGCGCGATTGCGGTTGATCTGCACAATAGCAACGCTAAACCCATCGCGAAATTACTGCTGGGCAAGCGCTACTTGAAAAAAAGTCCGAACGGAAGCGAAGCCCCGGCCGGCCGTTACGTGATGGTTTCCGGCGATGAGAAGACCGCGGCGCTGGTAGCCGATGTGCTGCTCGACGCTGAGCCGAAGGCAGAAAACTGGATCGTCAAAGATTTCGTGCGAGCTGACAAAATCAAATCGATCGCCTTCAATACTGAAGATGGCGCGAGCGTTTGGAAAATGCAGCGCGATAAAGAAGGTGGCGATTGGCAGTTGCTCGGCGCCAAGCCTAACGAAAAATTCGACAGCACGCGCGGCACCAGCGCAGTAAACGCGATCTCAATGATGAGTTTCATCGACGTGGTGGCGAGTACCGCATCGATCGACACCGGCATGGCGAAGGCGCGTGCTGTTGTTGCGGAAACCTTTGACAGATTAACCTACACGTTTCGTATCGGTAACGCGTCGAGCGATGATAATCAATATATCGGCGTAATTGTCAGCGGCGATGTGTTGAAAGAACGCATCGCGGCGCCGGACGAAAAAGCCGAAGATAAAGCGCGCTTGGACAACGAATTCAAGCAGCGTTTGGCAAAACTCGAGACGCGATTGAAATTCGAAAAAAGCCTCTCGAGCTGGACGTATACCACGCCAAAATGGCGGCTCGATCCATTGCTGAAAGATCGCGCGGGCTTAATGATCGAGAATCAAAACGCTGAGGCACCAACGGTAACGCCACTTAATCCAAATGGACGGCCGAAATAAGTGATAGTAGAAAAGTTGAAACACCGATGATTCCTGCACACGACGCACTTGAACGCTTGCGCGAGGGTAATCAACGATTCGTTGCCGATGCGCGAGGAAGCGACGCGGCAACTGGGCAAAGCCGCCGGCACGAACTGACGGCCCGCCAAGAGCCTTTCGCGATTATTCTTGGATGCTCCGATTCGCGCGTCCCAGCGGAAATCGTTTTCGATCAAGGCCTCGGTGATCTGTTCGTCATTCGTGTCGCAGGAAATATCGTCGCGCCGTCGCAAGTTGGCAGTGTCGAATTTGCGGCAGAACGGTTTAAGACCCGACTAGTCGTTGTGCTCGGCCATTCCCAATGCGGCGCGATCGAAGCAACACTAGAACAACTAGGTCGACCGTCGATGGAACAATCACGAAATTTGCATTCAATCGTCGACCGCATACGCCCGTCCATCGAGCCCTTACTCGCTACCGAGCTCGCCCACCATCACGATAACCTTATGCCGCTCGCGGTACGCGCGAACATCCGCGCATCGGCGAATCATTTGCGCCATGGTTCAGAAATGCTTGAGCAGATGATCCAAAACGATGGCCTGCTAATCGTAGGCGCCGAGTATTCATTGGAGACCGGTGTTGTCGATTTTTTTGACGGGGTTGCCGGTGTCGCAGAGGCAAAATTACGCTATTTGCGCCGAAGTACCGATTAAAATTCGCCGGGGCTTCTGGCACCGATTGACAACGCAATAGCATTGACTTGCTAAATACAATCGGAAGCGCCCAATCCAACGTCTTTCGCGATACGAATGAGTGCCGAGGTGTGCGATTGTCGGTAGTTCATGAAACGGTACGACAGGACTTTTTCAAAAGGACGAATTACTTTATAATCCTCCAAGTCGTCGCCGGTGAGTTTAAGTACGTAGCGCCGGAATCTCTTGGCAATTTTGAAATAAACCGAATATTCCCCGATAGCTCAGTTGGTAGAGCGACGGACTGTTACTCCGCAGGTCCCTGGTTCGAGCCCAGGTCGGGGAGCCAATATCCACGCCACTTTCCACGCGAAAACCCGGTGAGATTTTGCTCCGCAATTCTGAGTTTGCTCCGCAATTCCGGTTTTTCTTCAATAAAATGAAGTGGCGGC
>JANOGO010000312.1:0-47651 GCA_031406045.1 Pseudomonadota bacterium | reverse complement strand
CTAAGTAATATCCCCTGGTAGCCAGTATCCATGCGCTTCTCTAGGCATTGTTTGCAGCGAAAACTAAACCTCAATCGGGTCGACGTCGATCGACCAGCGCACCTTGCGTTCGGTAATTTCGCCAAGTTTCTCGCGCCAATCGCGCAAAAAATTTTGCAACGCGCCACGGCTTTCCGATTGCACGACGATTTGGTAGCGGGTTTTTCCGGCGATGCGCTGGATGTTTGCTTCGACCGGCTGATACACGGTCACACTCGAACTTAATTTGTCGGCGATATATTTTGCGCGTTTAGAAAAACCGGCGACGGCATCAACTTGTATTGCTTCCATGCGCAAGAGCGCTTGATAAATGAACGGCGGGAATACGGCGGCGCGGCGTTCGCACAGCAAAATTTCCGCGTAGCCGGCAAAATCCTGTTTGACGGCGGCGCGGAATAACGGATGATCAGGGAATTCGGTTTGGATCAGCACCTCGCCTGGATGCTCGGCGCGGCCGGCGCGGCCGGCGACTTGCATCACCATCGCAAACGTTCGCTCGGCGGCGCGGTAGTCGGTGCTATAAAGGCCGCTGTCGACGTTGACCATGCCGACCAGCGTAAGCTTGGGAAAATCGTGGCCTTTGGCGAGCATTTGCGTGCCGACCAAAATGTCGGCGGCGCCGCTCGCGATGGTGGCGAGGTGCTGTTGCCACGCGTCTTTATTGGCGACGCTGTCGCGATCCAAGCGCAGAATTCGCGCCTCGGGAAAGTGTTGACTCAATACTGTCTCGACGCGTTGCGTGCCTTCGCCGACCGGGCGCAAATCGACGTTGCCGCATTGCGGGCAATGTTCCGGCGCGGCTTCGATGTGCCCGCACAAATGGCAACGCAGCGGGCGCTTTTTCAGATGAAAAACGAGGCGCGTCGAGCAGCGCGGACAGCCCGCCATCCAGCCGCAACCGCGGCAATGAATCACCGGCGCGTAGCCGCGGCGGTTGATGAAAATCAAGCTCTGCTCGCCGCGCAATAAACGTTGCGCGATGGCTTTGGTTAAATTGTCCGTCAGTCCGTCGATCGTTTTGTTGACTCGGGTATCAATCAGTTTAACGGTCGCGAGCGTCGCCTGTTGGTGTGCGCGTTGGCTCAACCCGAGCAACTTGTAGTGGCCGCGCTGCGCATGCGCCCAGCTTTCCAGCGACGGCGTCGCGGAACCGAGCACGATGGGAATTTTTGCGGCGTTGGCGCGATAAACCGCCAGATCGCGTGCCGAATAGCGCAAGCCTTCCTGCTGCTTGAACGAGGCGTCGTGTTCTTCGTCGACGACGATGAAGCCGAGTTTGGGCAGCGGTGTAAATACCGCCAGCCGCGTGCCGAGCACAATTTGTGCGTTGCCCTGCGCAGCGGCGCGCCACGCGGCGTAACGGGCGCTATCGCCTAACGCGCTATGCAGGCTGACCTGCGCAACGGCGGGAAATCGCGCGCGAAATCTCGCTTCCAATTGCGGCGTGAGGCTGATCTCCGGCACCAAAATAAGCGCTTGCTCGCCGCGCGCCAATACGCGTTCAACCACTTGTAGATAGACCTCGGTTTTGCCGCTGCCGGTAATGCCGTGCAACACATGGCATTGAAACGCGCCGAGCGTGGCGCTGATCGCATTGACGGCAGCGCGTTGCTGCACATTGAGATTGAGGTTATCGCTTCGCGGCGTGGAAGTCTCTTGAAGGGCACTTTCGTTGGCCTCAACCCAACCCAGCGCCAGCCACTCTCGCAGCAAACGCGGCGCGGCGCGGTTGACCGCGCGAAGCGCCTCAAGGGAAGTCGGGTGTTCCTGATTCAGCGCGGCGAGCAATTTTTGCTGCGCTACCCCGCGTTTTGGGATAGTTTCATGTGCGTGTTTCACGCCTTCGGGCGTCAGCCGATAGTGTTGCGGCGCGGCGCGTGGGTTGGGCGGATTGATTAACTTAAACGCGGGCGGCAATGCGCTAAAAATCGTTTGTCCGATCGGGTGGTGATAGTAATCCGACGCGAAGCGCAGCAACGCTAAATCCTGGGCATTGAGGCGAGGCGAGGCGTAGTCGACTGAGATGATTGACTTAACTTGCTTTGCAGCAAGTTTGGTTGTTTGTGACAGGCTCAAGATGATTCCGACCCGCTGTGCTTTGCCGAACGGCACAATCACGCGCCGCCCGATGCCCGCCGAATCTAGCGTTGGCGCGAAGTAGTCAAACACTGTCGCCAAGGGCAAATCCAGTGCGACTCGTGCAAATGTCATCGAACCAGTTGAAAATTTTTCATGGATTTGTTAGCGGATAGTTACGCTTGAAACTTAAAGTAATAAATTAAATTTTGGGTCAATCAGTGTTGAGAAAAGGCGAAATCTATTACCACCCACATTATCTGTGGATAACTGTGTACATAACCTTCAGCAACTGCCCCAACATCCCTTTAAAACCGTGACTTAGGCTAATCTGCCCAAAAATCAGGCAAAATAAAAAATAAATTAAATCAATTAGTTAGGGTTGTTGGGTGGATTGTCTGACGGCCACGTTACATTCTTGACACAATGATGACGATTGTGCATAAGCACGCATTCCGGCCCCCTGGAATCGCTAGTGATACGGTGCGCTCAGCTCATGTACCGCTGCGACCAGCGCCGCCACTCGATCCGGCGGGGTATGCTGTGAAATGCCGTGCCCCAGGTTGAATACATGGCCGTTCCCTTTGCCGAACGCGGCCAGCGCCTCGGCCGCGCCATCGCGTACTTGTTGCGGCGCAGCAAATAAACTCATCGGATCTATATTGCCTTGCAATGCGACGCGATCGCCGACGCGTTTTCGCGCCCGGGATAAATCTTGCGTCCAATCCAATCCGAGGCCATCGCAGCCGGTTGCGGCCATGCTTTCCAACCACAGGCCACCGCCCTTGGTGAACAAAATCACCGGCACGTTTTTGGTCGCCGCGTCGCTTTTTAGCGCCGTGACAATTTCCTGCATGTAAGGCAACGAAAACTCAAGATACGCGCCGTGCGCGAGGTTGCCGCCCCAGGTATCGAAAATCATCAACGCTTGTGCGCCGGCGCTGACTTGCGCTTTGAGGTAAGCCGTGACCGCGGCCGCGTTGATCGCGAGAATATGTTTGAGTAAATCAGGGCGATCGTACAGCATGGTTTTGATCAAGCGAAAATCGTCCGAGCCGCCGCCCTCGATCATGTAGCAAGCCAGCGTATACGGGCTACCGGAAAAACCGATCAGCGGCACGCGGCCATCGAGCGCGCCGACAGTCATACGGATTGCGTTCATGACATAGCCGAGCTTTTCATCGGGATTCGGCACTTGCAGCGCCTTGATCGCAGCCTCGTCGCGTAACGGCCGCTCGAACTTCGGTCCCTCGCCCTCGGCGAAATACAGGCCCAAGCCCATCGCGTCGGGAATGGTCAAAATGTCGGAAAAAATAATCGCGGCATCCAGTGGGAAGCGTTCCAGCGGTTGAAGTGTCACTTCCGTCGCCAGCTCCGGTGTTTTGCATAGGGTCAAAAAATTACCGGCGCGCTTGCGAGTCGCGTTGTATTCCGGCAAGTAGCGACCGGCTTGGCGCATGATCCAGATCGGCGTGTAGGGTGTGGGCTCGCGACGGAGCGCACGCAGAAAATTATCGTTCTTGAGTATCGGTGTCATGACCGGATTTTAACCCAGCGGGCTTAGTTAAAAGCGCAAAAACGATGCATGCCAGGAGCCAATCGGGATGCGGTGCTCCGGCTATGCATCGCCGGGAGCTACTATTCATGCGCCTCTTCAGGCAATTACCTAAACAAAAACTACGGATGCGGCCCCCACGGCGCGGCGGTAAGTAATTTTACTTCCTGCGTCATCACCAGCGGCCGAAACTTTACGGCAAAGCCTTCGATGAAATCTTGGTTGGCGTAAAGCGAAGCCCAATGGGCGCGCCGCGCGGTGTCGTCAGCGAATTTCCACAGGTGAACGAGCTGATTGATCTGCCCTGTGTCCGATTGAAAATAGCCGACCAAGTTTTTATCGAAGCCGCCTTTTTGCAGCGCCGGAAAACCGAGTTCGGTGTAAAGCTTTACCGCTTCGCCCATTTTGCCGACGTAGAGTGAGTAAGTACGCAGTTCGTAGATCGCCATAATTTCCTCCACCATAGGATTTACCTGAGTTCAGACCCGATGATCATGCCACAACAGCCACCGCGAAGTACAACATAAGTTAATCGATAGATGTTTTGTTATTTTTCCGTAAAATCTTCTAAAACCTCTTAATTTCTCCGATTTATCAGGATTCTGTTTGGCAAGAATGTCTTGTCGCGCTCCCGATGGCTTTGCCTCTGACGCGATTTTGATATCGTATTGGAGTGGACGCTCTCAAACCTAATCGCGAAATACTAGACAAGATCGCTGCATTTAGGCACACTTCGCGCCATGAAGAAGGTTTTGGTGCTGCATGGCCCCAATCTAAACCTGCTCGGCACGAGGGAGCCGGACGTCTACGGTCGTGCATCGTTAGACGATGTGAATGAGCGTCTGAAACAAATCGCTCAAAAATCCCAAGTCGAACTGGATACTTTCCAAAGTAATTGGGAAGGTGCGTTGGTGGATCGGGTGCAGGCCGCGCGTACCGACGGTATAGGGTTTATCATCATCAATCCCGGCGGCTTTACCCATACCAGCATTGCACTTCGCGATGCGTTCGCTGCCGTTGCGATCCCGTTCATAGAAGTTCACGTTTCCAACGTGTATGCCCGCGAACCGTTTCGCCACCATTCTTATCTTTCCCCACTCGCGGCCGGCGTGATCGCGGGGTTGGGTGTCGCGGGCTATGAACTTGCCCTCGACTACGCGCTGAAACAGTAATTAAGGAGTTCCTATGGACTTGCGCAAGCTCAAAGCATTGATTGAATTAGTGCAGTCGTCCGGCATCTCTGAACTGGAAATCACCGAAGGAGAGGAGCGCGTGCGAATTAATCGCACCGGCGTGCCGATCGCGGGACCCGGTATGGTGATGCAGCCGCAACAACCAATGGCGGCCATGGCGCCCGCGACAGCCGCGTCGGTCGTCGCCGAGGTCGTTGAAGAGGGGCATATCGTCAAATCGCCGATGGTCGGGACGTTTTATCGTTCGCCGTCACCGGGCTCGCCAGCGTTTATTGAGGTTGGCCAAACCGTCAGCGATGGCCAAACGCTGTGCATTATCGAAGCGATGAAACTTCTAAATGAGATCGAATCCGATGCCGCCGGCGTGGTAAAGAAGATTTTGGTTGAAAGTGGCCAGCCGGTGGAATATGGGCAGCCTTTGTTTGTAATAGGCTAATTGCAGTGAGGTCTGAGGCGGGAGGAGTGAGGTGTGAATTCGGCGCGACGGGAATTCACAGCCGTAACATTTACCACTCCCTAAATTTTCTCACCTCACCCCTAACGCCTAACACCTCACCCTCAAACCATGTTTGAAAAAATCCTAATCGCCAATCGCGGTGAAATCGCGCTGAGAATCCAGCGTGCGTGCCGGGAATTGGGCATTAAGACGGTCGCCGTCCATTCCGAAGCGGACGCGGATGCAAAATACGTTATGCTCGCGGACGAGTCGGTGTGTATCGGCCCGCCGCCGTCTAGCCTGAGTTATTTAAATGTCCCGGCGATCATTAGTGCCGCAGAGGTGACCGACGCCGAGGCGATACATCCCGGCTACGGATTTTTGTCGGAAAACGCCGACTTTGCCGAGCGGGTGGAAAATTCCGGTTTCGTCTTCATCGGGCCGCGTGCCGACACCATTCGCTTGATGGGCGATAAAGTCAGCGCCAAGGACGCAATGCGAAAAGCCGGTGTGCCGGTGGTACCCGGCTCCGAAGGCGCGTTGCCGGATGATCCGAAAGAATTGAAGCGCATCGCCGCCCAGGTCGGCTATCCGGTGATTATTAAGGCTTCGGGCGGCGGCGGCGGCCGCGGCATGCGCGTGGTGCATACCGAAGCCGCGCTGGTCAACGCCGTACAAATGACACGCACCGAAGCGCAGAACGCTTTCGGCAATCCCATGGTGTACATGGAAAAATTTTTGGAAAATCCGCGCCATGTTGAAATCCAAAAACTCTCCGACCAACATAATAATGAGATTTAATTGTGCGACAGCGATTGATCGATGCAGCGCCGCCATCAAAAAATCATCGAGGAAGCGCCCGCGCCGGGCATCAAAGACCGCCTGAAGGACCGCATCGGTGCTCGTTGTGCCGACGCATGCCGACGCATTGGTTATCGTGGCGCCGGAACATTCGAGTTCTTGTACGAAAACGATGAGTTTTATTTCATCGAAATGAATACCCGTGTTCAGGTCGAGCATCCGGTGACGGAATTGATCACCGGCGTGGATATTGTGCAGGAGCAGATTCGCGTCGCGGCGGGAGAAAAGCTGCGCTTGCGGCAACGTGACGTCGTTTATCGCGGCCATTCCATCGAGTGCCGGATCAATGCCGAAGATCCTTATACTTTCGTGCCTTCGCCCGGCCGCATCAATCAATATCACGTGCCGGGTGGCCCCGGTATTCGCGTCGATTCGCACATTTATCATAATTACGTCGTGCCGCCGTATTACGATTCATTGATCGGAAAAGTTATTGCGCATGGCGATACACGCGATCAAGCGATCGCGCGCATGCGCATTGCTTTATCGGAAATGATCGTCGAAGGCATCAAGACCAATATTCCGTTGCATCAAGAATTACTGCTCGATAGCGCGTTCATCAAAGGTGGCACCAGCATTCATTACCTCGAAGAAAAGCTCGCGCTGCGCAAGAGCAAGAAGGGCTAAAATTCCAGCTCCAACCTTGCCGGACAAAAATTTTTGACGTTTACTATCGGTGATCCGCCTAACCCTCACGCTAACCCTCCCGCAAAGTGGGAGAGGGAGTATCGTCCCCTCGCCCCATTTATGGGGAGAGGGTCAGGGTGAGGGGAGCAGCATTGAATTGCCTGTAAGCATTACTATTTCGGGTCGCCCATTTTGAGCTGGCTTTCCGTCGCGCTTCATACTACCGCTGAGACTGCCGAATCATTAAGCGACGCGTTGATCGCTGAGGGTGCGTTATCCGTAACCGTTACTGATGCCGCCGATGGCGCGTTTCAGGAACAACCCATTTTTGGGGAGCCTGGCGAGTTTGTCGGTTATTGGAACGAATGTGTGGTGACCGCATTGTTTGAATCCAGCGCGAATGTCGCCGACGCGGTGGAACAAGCCTACATCACCCTAGATATAAAAACCGTGCCACCGTTCACCACCTCAAAAGTCGACGAGCAAGATTGGGTGCGCCTGACGCAAAGTCAATTTGAGCCGATCGAAGTGTCGTCGCGTTTGTGGATCGTGCCGACTTGGCATCAAGCGCCAGATGCGACAGCGATCAATTTACGACTCGATCCCGGCCGCGCGTTCGGCACCGGTAGCCATCCCACTACGCTATTATGTTTGCGCTGGCTCGATCAACATATTCAAGGCGGCGAAACGGTGCTCGATTATGGCTGCGGTTCCGGAATCTTAGCGATAGCAGCGGCGAAACTCGGCGCCGCTCGAGTGATCGGCACCGACATCGACCCCGTTTCTGTTGACGTTGCACGGCTTAACGCCGCCGACAATGATATCAGCGCCGATTTTCAATTGCCGGACCAGGTGCCGAGCGTTCTTGCCGACGTAACCGTCGCGAATATCCTCGCTAATCCGCTGCAAATGCTGGCCGACATCATCATCGGCAAAACCCGGCCGGGCGGATGGATTGTGTTATCCGGCATTCTGAAGAATCAGGCGATCGGCGTGATCAATCATTACCGCGACGCCGTCGATCTCAAAATCGCCGGCGAAGAATCCGACTGGGTTTGCCTTGCTGGCCGGAAATTTCAGTGAAAAAAGTCACCACCACCTGCCCGTCATGTGGCACTAGCTTTCGCGTCACGCCACAGCAGTTGGCAGCGCGGCAGGGCCAGGTGCGCTGCGGCCACTGCAATACGTTGTTCAACGGCTTGGTCACGTTGGCGATGGCCGATCCGGTGTCGAAAACAAGCGCCAATGATGTTGAAACAAGCGCCTCGGCCGCAGAAAATATTGTCGGAAAAATTGACGAAGCACGAGAAGTCGCGGCAGCACCGGCGTTCGATGAATCGGACGCACCGATTCTCTATCGCCCCGATTTCACGCCACCGGCCACGCAGAATCGTACGCTTTGGCTAACCGGCTCCGCGGTGATGGCTTTGTTGTTATTATTGCAGGGCATGACATATTTTCGCCATTCCTTAGCCCGCGATATGCCGTCGATGAAACCTATTCTGGTGACCTATTGCAACATCGTCGGTTGCGAAATCGCGTTGCCGCGCAACGCCGAGGCCATTACGATCGAATCGTCCGACCTGAAACAATTTCCCGATCGGCCGAAGGAAATTTTGTTGACCGCGTTGCTGCGAAATCGTGCAAATTATGAACAAGCGTTTCCATCGTTAGAGTTAACGTTGACCGACGCGACCGACCAAGCGGTGATAAAAAAGACGTTTCATCCCGCCGATTACCTGCAGACTAAAGCCAAAACCGGCCAGGGCATCGCACCGTTACAAGAGGCGAATGTACGCCTGCGTGTGGAATTGATAGACTTAGCGGCCGTCGGGTATCGGTTGTACGTTTACTATCCTTAGCTCGGCAACCATTTTTTAGAGAACCGTCTTGTCGCAAACGCCAACGCATTTGTTTTACTCCGCGAGCCATCAATGGGTCGCCGTCGAATCTGACGGTGTAGCCGCGGTTGGCATCACTGATTTTGCCCAAGAAGCACTGGGCGATGTCGTGTTCGTTGAATTTCCCGCGCTCGATAAAACCGTCGGCAAAGACGAAGCGTGCGCCGTTGTCGAATCGGTTAAATCGGCCAGCGATGTGTTCGCGCCGTTGTCCGGAACGATTATCGAATGCAACTTGGCGCTAGAATCTTCGTTTGAAAGAATCAACCAATCGCCCTATGATGCCTGGTTATTTAAGATCAAGCTTCGCGATTCGAAAGAAATCGATTCATTGCTTAACGCCGATGCCTATGAAGCGCTAACGGTCGAGCAATCAAATTAAGGAAGCTCTGATTTATTCCGATTTCGTCGCAATCCTGTGTTACGAAGGAAAAATTGTTCCTCACATATCAACATATGCTGCGTCACAATTTTTCCTTCGCGCCTTGTCTTGCTTAGAACTCGAAATAAATCAGAGCTTCCTTAACGCCTTCGCTTTAATTTGAAATTTTGTTTTTCTGCCCGTTTATATAAGGAGTTCAGTATGGCAACCGTTACCCTCAGAGGCAATCCCGTCAATGTCGGCGGCAACTTTCCTAAAGCCGGCGACAATGCACCGGATTTCACTTTAACCGCCGGTGATCTGAGTGATGTCAATCTCGCCAGCTACGCCGGTAAACGTAAGGTGCTGAACATCGTGCCGAGCTTGGATACGCCGACCTGCGCGCAATCGACGCGTGTCTTCAATGAAAAAGCCAGCAGCATGAATAACACCGTCGTGTTGGTGATCGCTGCCGATTTGCCGTTCGCGATGAGCCGCTTTTGCGGTGCCGAGGGTTTGAAAAACGTGGTCACGTTGTCGACCTTCCGCGCCAAAGAATTTCATTCTAAATATGGCGTAGATATCGCCGATGGCCCGTTGCGCGGTTTAACCGCGCGCGGCGTTGTGGTGCTGGATGAGAACAATAAAGTGAAACACTCGGAGCTGGTGACGGAAATCGCGCAAGAGCCGAACTATGACGCCGCGCTCGCGGCACTGTAATCGGTCGGCATGGACGAGAGTCCGCACAAGGGTAAAGTCGGGCTGACGCGTCTGTGGCGGGCGTGCGGTTACTCGGCCGAAGGCCTAGGCGCAGCGTTGAAAAACGAGGATGCGTTTCGCCAGGAACTCATTCTCGCCGTGATTTTGGTGCCGATCGCGTGGTTTTGCCATGTGCCCGGATCTGCCAAGGCGCTGATGATCGCGTGTGTCTTGTTAGTCTTGATTGTCGAGTTACTCAATTCGGCCATCGAGGCCGTCGTCGATCGTATCTCGCTGGAAAATCATCAGTTAGCCAAGCGCGCGAAGGACATGGGCAGTGCTGCGGTGTTTTTGTCCTTGGTCAACGTGGTCGTGGTTTGGTTCGTTGTACTGGTAACAACTTAAAAGTTACCCATGCTACGAGCCGCGCCCTGCTTGCCTCGTGGCATGGCATGCTCGTAGTGCCGCGTCCTGATTGGCTTCTGGCGAAGTGCCGGCGCGGGCTGCAAAGCTCGGTTACAATAAGCGATAAATTAACGACCTCAATATGCTCGAAAAACTAACATCAAGCGCGTGGATACTTCCGCTTTGCGCGACCTTCGCAGTGCCCGCCGCCGCCGATCAACTGCCGTTGTGGGAAGCCGGCGCGGGCGTATCCCTCATTCAGTTTCCGCACTACCGCGGTTCCGATGAAACAATATTCTTTGCGCTGCCCATTCCTTACTTTGTTTACCGCGGCGATTTTCTCAAAGTCGATCGGCAAAAAATTCGCGGTTTGTTTTTCAAGCGAGATTGGGCTGAGCTTGACCTGAGCTTTAGCGGTTCGGTGCCGGTAAAAAGCTCGGAGAACGAAGCGCGGCGAGGCATGAACGATCTGGACCCAACGCTCGAATTTGGTCCAACCTTCAATATCCATTTGCACAAAAGCAAAGGCCAACATACCGAACTCGATTTGCGTTTGCCGCTGCGAACGGTATTCGCGACCGACCTGACCTACGTGCGCCAAACCGGCTGGGTGTTTGAGCCGCGGCTGAATCTTGATATACGCAACAATTTTCTCGGGCCCGGCTGGAATATCGGATTGGCCACTGGGCCGATGTTCGCCACACGCAAGAATCATCAATATTTTTATGGTGTCGACAGCGCGTTTGCGACACCGCAGCGTTCCGCCTATGACGCCAAAGGCGGTTATGCCGGCATGCAATTTCTCGCGGCTGTCAGCAAGCGTTATCCGAAATTTTGGGTCGGCGGATTTGCCTCGTTAACCAATCTGAGCGGTGCCGCCTACGAAGATAGCCCGCTGGTAAAAACCAAAAATAGTTTTGCCGCCGGCGTTGCGATTTCTTGGATATTTAAGGAATCCAAACAGTTGGTCGAGTCGAAAGACTAGGGAAGCCGTAAGCGGATCGACCATGGAAAACAGCGTCCCTAACCAGACCAAAAGCATGGTCCCCGGTCCGCTTCGAATTATTAAACGCTGGCTCATGTTGCCGGTCGAGTATTTTCAAATTTATGGCGCCTTCGTGTTGTTTGGCGGCGGCGGAATTTTGTTTACGCTGGCTAGTGCGATTCTCTATCCGCTGTTGCCGCGCGCAGCCGGTGCACGATTCGGCCGGGCGATGATGGCGCGAATGTTCCGCATTTATTTATGGCTCGTCACCAAGCTCGGCACCTTCAAAGCGGACTTAGGCGCGCTCGACACGTTGCGCGACGAGCCGGGACTGATCATCGCGGCAAACCATCCTGGTCTGCTCGATGCGGTGTTAGTCATTTCGCGCTTGCCGCGCGTGGTTTGTATTATGAAGGCGGAGATTTGGGACAATATTTTTCTCGGCGGCGGCTCGCGGCTGGCGGGTTATATTCGCAACGACACGCCGGTCAATATGATTCGTCTTGCCGCCGACGAATTGCAGCGCGGCCAACAATTGCTGGTGTTTCCCGAAGGCACGCGCACGCGGAAAAAACCGATCAACGATTTTAAGGGCGGCTTCGCGTTGATTGCAAAACGCGCGCGCGTGCCGATACAAACCGTATTTATCGAAACCGACAATCCCTGCCTGAGCAAAGGTTGGCCATTTTCGAAAAAGCCCATCATGCCGGTGACTTTTCAGGTGCGTCTGGGCAAGCGCTTTGAGGTAAATGGCGACGTGCAAACCTTCGTCGCCGAACTCGAAGACTACTTTCGCAGTGAACTACCAGCGGTAAAATGATGGCTGCTTCGACGACGCACGTCGTCATCATTCCGAGCTATAACACCGGCGCGAAAGTCTTAGAAACGGTTCGCAACGCGCGCAGCCATTGGGCGCCGGTTTGGGTGGTTGTCGACGGCAGCAACGACGGCACGGCGGAGCAACTCCAGGCGATCGCTGCTGAAGATACCGGCCTTCGTGTTTTCATATTGCCGGAGAATCGCGGTAAGGGCGCGGCGGTGTTGCATGGGTTAGAAATCGCCGCGAAAGAATACTTCACCCACGCGTTGACGATGGATGCCGACGGGCAGCACCCGGCGGAAAAAATTGCCGAATTCATGGCGAAATCGATGGCTAATTCGAACGCATTGATACTCGGTTTGCCGCAGTTCGATACCAGCGCGCCGAGCCTGCGCGTGCGCGGCCGCAAGGTTTCAAACTGGTGGGCGAATTTAGAAACCTGTTGGCAAGGTATCGGCGATTCGCTGTTTGGATTTCGCGTGTATCCGATCAAACCGCTGCTCGAAATTATGCAGGCGAATCGGTGGATGCGGCGCTTCGATTTCGATGTTGAAGCCGCTGTGCGCCTTGTCTGGCGCGGCGTTCCGCCGATTAACCTCGCTGCGCCGGTGAAATATTTTAATGCCGACGAGGGCGGCGTGTCGCATTTCAACTACGTGCGCGACAATGCGCTGCTAACCTGGATGCACACGCGTTTGTTTTGCGGATTTATCGTGCGGTTGCCGTGGCTGCTTTGGCTGCGAAGAACAGCGTCAAGCCGCTTGCGCAAACAACATTGACGGCGCGCGTTCGCTCGCCTCGCGATCGGTAAACCCTAACACCTTGCTGCCGTCCAGTGTTGTATAAGCCATCGTCGCGCGAACGACAATTTCTTTCGCCAGCACATCAAGCTGTGTGAGCATCTCATCCATGCGCTGCTTAAATCCCGCATCATCAAGCGAGTCGGTCAAACCACGATTCATTTCCGCAAACCAATCCAGCCGCGATTGATCGAGCATTTGCGGCGGATTGTGTTGCTTGCTCACGCCATGCCATTCGAGCAGAAAGTTTTGCATCGCGATATTCAGTTGCTGCACATTCGCCAAGGTCTTTTGCATACGGCCCATCGCCACGACATCGGTCAGCCGATTCTGGAAAAACAACTGACACATCACACCCCAGTAATAGGTGTAATCCCAAATCACTTTCACCGGCATTACTTCCGCATCGCCGAATAATTTGTACTGCCCGGTGTAAAGCGGCATCATGTTTTGATACAGCGAAAAATAAATTTGCTGATAAATGTTGGCGTACAGTTCTACCGGCCCACCGGCGCGGTCTTGCGCGACAAGCTCGGTGATAAAGGTATTACCGATCGCGATGAAATCGCTGCCGGGCGAATAAAACGGATCAAGAAAAACGCCTGCTTCACCGGTGAGCGCCCAACGTTGCCTGCCGGAAAAGACTTGTTTGCAGCCGTAGGAAAAACGCTTGAAGAAAGCAAAATCTTGTAACTTTTCTCGTTTACTATCTAGCGCATCGAACAGTCGCGGCTGATGCTTTTCAAACCAGGTCATCGCCTTGTCAAACGTGTTCATCGTGTCGATCGGATGCAATTTCGCATCGGCGACAATGCCGACGGAATGGGACCCCGAAGCCAGGGGAATCAACCAAGCCCAATAGCCTTCGCCCATCAAATGATTGGTCGAGAGCCAGCGATTGGGCGGGTTGCAGCGATTCAGCCAAGCGCGATCATCCGACCAATCGTTGATGTCGATGCGCTCGGAAATGCGAAACCAAATCGCGTTGGCATCGTGATCGTTCAATTCGGCGAGATCGAGATGGCGCTTAATCATGCCGGCGCGGCCCGATGCGTCCAGCAACCAGCGCGCTTGGATCTCCTGGGTGACGCCGTCTTTTTCGTAGCTTAAGTTGTGTGGCGAATCACCGTCGCTCAACGCAAATTTGCGCACCATCGCGCCATCGATAAATCGAATACCACGTTCCAGCGCAAAACCGGCAAGCGCGTTCTCAAATAAGCCGCGATCGATTTGATAAGCCGGCGTCGACAAAAACGTACTCGCGCCCAACTCCGTCACGCGCGTGATGTCGCGCTCGCCATCGGAAAAGAAAAATCGAAAACCAAATTTTTTGAGCTGATGTTTTTGCAGGTATTCTTTAAGCCCAAGCACATTCGCAAAATAATGCGCGCCGATTTCCACCGACGATTCGCCGACCTTGTGCGCCGCTTCCGGAACCGGATGGCGACGCCGCTCGATAACCGCAATGTCAAGATCGGGCATGCGTTGTTTCAGTTGCAGCGAAAGCGTCAAACCCGCGAGGCCGCCGCCTAGAATAACGATGTCGTGTTGTTTAGTGGATGTCATAGCGCATCAAATTTTAATCTCGAAATATTTTAACATTCTCAGGGCGATGACGTATCGCGCGCGTCAGCGGGTAGGTTCGGGTGAGGAGCGAACCCCAACATCGACGACCGCGGATGTAACTCTGTTCAAAAAACAAGTTGCCGCCGAAATCGATATCCGTGGTTGATAAAAATGTGGTTTGTTGGGGTTCGTACCTCACCGCCAACCTACCAAATTAAGGAGATGTAGGCTGGGGTGAGGCACGAACCCCAACATCAACCGCGTTCACCCCAATCACCTTCGATTGAATTTCCGTTGCTTCCCCAATCCGAGGGGACAACACCCTCACAGATAAAGCGATGAATGCTTGAATGCGGCCAATCGGAAGCGCGGTCGACGTAGCCGTGTTTCACCGGATTGTAATGAATGTAATCGATATGGCGCGCCAAATCATTGTCGTCGCGGATCACGTGCTCCCAAAACCTGCGTTGCCAAATGCCGCGCTCGCCTTTGGATTGGCGGCTTTTTGAGATGCGCTCGTTCCTTGGTAAACGGCGAGAAAAGCCGGCTTTGATCAGCGCCCAACGGGTTGCGAAGTCCGAGTCGTTTGGAGGCAATGTCCAAAATGCGTGCAGATGATCGGGTAACACAACGAACGCTACGATCTCGAACGGGTGGGCCGCGTTAACGGTACGGATTGATTCCTTTAACCCGGTGATGTTTTCGACAAGAAGAGATTCTTTCCTATCCGCGAGATTTACGGTGAAGAAGTAGGTTGCGCCTGGGATATTTGCTCGACGGTATTGCATAGCGTGTCAGGGTCGCGTGGGCAGTTGTGTTGGGGTTCGTGCCTCACCCCAGCCTACATTTAGGCATCGCCAAGAGGTGCATGGATACTGGCTCATAGAGCATGTCACGCCACGAGGCAATAAGGACGCGTCTCCTGGCTATGCCATCCCGCCGTTAATCGAAATCACTTGCCCGGAAATATAGCCCGCTTGGTCCGACGCTAAAAAATTCACCAACGCTGCGACTTCATCGGGCCGGCCGGCGCGTTTCATCGGCACCATTTGATCGATCAGGTCTTTACTGAACACGTTGTCTGCCATTGGGGATGCGATGATGCCCGGCGCGACGACGTTGACGGTGATGCCGCGGCTGGCGAGTTCGAGCGCGAGGGATTTTGATGCGCCGTGCAAGCCTGCTTTCGCGGCAGCGTAGTTAGTTTGGCCGTGATTGCCGACTTGCGCGGCGATGGACGAGACGCTGATGATGCGGCCCCATCGTGTACGGATCATCGGCATCAGCAGTGGTTGCGTGACGTTGAAAAATCCGTTCAGTGACACGTCGATGACGCGCGACCATTGCTTCGCAGACATAGCGGGCATGACCGCGTCATCGTGAATGCCGGCATTGTTGACGACGATTTGGATCGCGCCCTCGGCCAGAATCGGCTCCAACACTTGCTTGCATTGTTCGGCGTTGGTCACGTCAAACACGATTGCGCTCGCAGCGCCGCCATGCGCTTTGATATCGGCGACGACGGCCTGGGCGCCGGCGATATTGCTATTGGCATGAACCAAAACTTCCATGCCGTGCGCCGCTAGCGTTTTCGCAATCGCCGCGCCCAGAGCGCCGCTGCCGCCTGTGATGAGCGCGCGTTTCATGTCATGAGATTGCTGATGTCTAACACTACGGTGGCGCGGCCGGTGATGATTTCTTCAGCGCCATCGCTGACCGTGAATGCATACATCATGCGGGTGTCATCGCCCATCAAACATTCTGCATAGACCGTGAGTTCGTCGTGCGTGCCATCGAGCGTCGCGCGATGGCAAACCACATCGCGCAAGCTGGCGAGGTAGCCCGCGCGCGGTCGTCCGGCAACCGTGCCGGACAATGCGCCGTGGATCGCCATCGCTTGCGAGGCATATTCCACTCCGCTGATGGCGTAAAGTTTACCGGCGACACGTAGCGGATTGGCCGGATCGCGATGGCTCGTCGCGCGGCAGCGGATCGTTTCCGCATTCCATTCGATCACGCCGTCGAGTAAATTCATTGACCCCGCGTGGGGAATACGCCGCTCAATTTCCGCTTTGTCGATTAGCATGGTGTGACGACCGTTTGCAAAGAATTTTCGCCGAGATAAGCGGTGATCACGGTTGTGGATTCGCGCTTGGCGATGCTTGTCAGAAGCGGCAGCGCGCGAGCAGCGGGCACATTCGCGCGAAAAGTTTCCAATTCCGGTTGCGCTAATTTTGTCACGAGCGCCGCATTCGATGTGAGCGAAATATCTAACGCGCTCAAACTTCGATCCGTTTGCTGCGGCGACAACAACATCGCGATGCCGAACCCAGCGCCGATGCGACGCACGCCGTTGATCGGTTCAGGGTAGGGCGCATCGTAGGCGACCAGCAATACTTTGCGGCCGTCGACACTGACTTGCGTCGCCGCTTCGATGAGCCCGGCGGCGAAGCTCGCGTCGAATGCGCACAAGCTCGTCGATGGCTCGCGCGCGCCGGTGGCGATGCCCCAATAGCCGGCGGGCGCGTTGTGCACCGAGTTATGGAAACGCGTCGGCGAAACTTCGCGCTCGGGCTGAGTGAGCGTATCGCAAATTTGATGAATCACGTCACCATCGCCGCCAGACGATGTGAACACCGATGCCGTTTCGGCAGCGGGTTGATTGGCATTCGCGAGCGCTTCGCAACCGGCAGCGATCGCTAGTTTCACCACCATCGGTGTGCGCCGCCGCTCGGCCGGCGGCAAAATTTCCAGCACAGGTATCGTTAGTGGTTCGGCGGCGTAGCTTGTGCTCCCCGCGAGAATCGGCGCACTTGCCGCCCAGCCGTTCAATCCCGGCGCGATCAGCCCAATGCCATCGACAAAAACACGCATCATTGTGAACTACCTTATTCGGCGCTGCCGATACTGCTCAAGTACCATAGATCGGATAACACTGGAAAATAGACGCTTAAATGTCTGCGGTGGAGCGCGACCAAGTGCGGTAGCGTAGCCTTGGGCTATGAGGGGCAAGCCGTCCTCAAAACAATCATCCGTCAAATCCGGTTCATGGAACGTGGTCACTAAATGGCATGGCGGATTGCGACCGGGAACGCCGTCCAATCTTGTCATCGCGAGGCGCCTGAAGGGCGACGTGGCGATCTCGATTTGAAGCCGCCGAAGCGCGCTGCGCGCGAGATTGCTTCGCGTTCGCTCGCGATGACCTGCATAGGGTTCATGAAACGCGCCCAACCACAAGGCTGCAGTTCGTGCCGCCGAAGCCGAATGAGTTGCTCAGCACGCGTTTAACTTGCCCTTGCCGGTTATCTTTCAAATATCGAATCGACACACCGGGATCGATCGTGTTCGTATGCAAACTGCCGGGCATAAAATTTTCTTCGATGGCGATGAACGAAATAATCGCTTCAATAATTCCCGCGGCGCCGAGCGTGTGGCCGGTCCAACCTTTGGTGGAACTGGCGGCAACGCTATTGCCGAAAATCATGTTCACCGCCAACGCTTCGGTCGCATCATTGCTGCGCGTCGCGGTACCGTGCAAGTTGATGTAGTCGATGTCCGCAACGCCAAGTCCCGATTGCGTCAGCGCGCCCTGCATTGCCATGCGCGCGCCTAACCCTTCCGGATGCGGCGTCGACATGTGATAAGCATCGCAACTTTCACCGACGCCGAGCAACGCTAGCCGATCATTGCCGATTGGCCCATCGGCTTTTTCCAACAATGCAAATCCTGCCGCCTCGCCGATGGAAATGCCGTCGCGCTCGGCGTCGAATGGTTTGCACGGATTTTTCGACACCAATTGCAGTGAGTTGAAACCGTACAGCGTGGTCAAGCACAAGCTATCGACGCCGCCGACAATTGCCGCATCGCATACTCCCGCCGCGATCATGCGCTGCGCGTTGCCGAATACTTTTGCGCTCGACGAGCACGCCGATGACACCGCGACGGCCGGACCCGTCAGACCTAAATAACGCTGTACAAAACTCGCCGGCGAAAATGTGTTGTGCGTATGTTCGTAGCGAAAGTCAGCGGGCAATGCGCCGCTGTTGGGGTCGCGCCGCCGATAAGCGAGCTCGGTTTGCAAAATGCCCGCCGTGCTGGTGCCTATAAACACGCCGATGCGCGAAGCGCCATATCGCTCGCACAGCCGCGCCACCGCTTGCTCGAAGCCATCTTGCCGCATGCCCAACTGCGCCAGGCGATTATTGCGGCATTCGAAATCGTTGAGATCCTCGCGCAGCGGTGCGAGCTCGGCGTCCGGTACTTGGCCGACGTAGGTGTCGAGGTCGACGGTTTCAAATGCGCAATGGGTCAGCCCCGAGCGACGCTCGCGCAATGCGTCGTACAACGCGCTGCGGCCAATGCCGACGCAGTTAGCGGCGGTATAACATTGAATGACCAGTGGTTGCATACGGTTTATGCTTGCATGAGTTTTGGCGATTGAAACCTTACCCGTATAATATCAATTCTCGCGACTGCAAGGCACTTTAGCCGGAATTATGAGCAACATTCAAGCATTGACCAGCCAAGAGCAAACGCTGGCATCATTGATCGTATCGACGCTGAATTTAGAAGTCGCGCCTGAGCAAATCGAGCCGGAGGCGCTGCTCTATAAAGAAGGGCTTGGGCTTGATTCGATCGACATCCTCGAATTAGCGTTAGCGGTTTCCAAGACCTATGGATTTCAAATCAAGTCCGACGATAGCGACAATGTCCGCATCTTCACCTCGCTGCGCAGCCTCAATCAACATATCGAAGCGAATCGAACCAAGTAATCCGCATGACGGTTAGCGCCGGCTGGCTGGTTAAGGTTGTTACCGTGGCCGCCGTGGTGGCTTATCCATTTTTGTTGCATTTCTTCATCGTGAAAAATGCAACCGGCCCGTCGGGAATCGGCCTTGCTCTGTTGCCGATTGGCGCCTATGTGCTGTGGTTGATGCGCAAAACAAAACATCCGATGCGAATTGCGCTGATGCTCGCAGTCGGCGCGCTGTTGTTGGGCTTGGCATGGTCGGCGAAGTTAATCGATTTTTCCGCGTCGTATTTTGTCGAGCATTTGTTGTTCAATTCATTGTTGATGATTTTGTTTGGCAGCAGCTTGATCCAAGGTCGGGAGCCGTTAATTTCCAGTTTGGCGCGCCGCGTACATGGCTCGCTTCCAAAGGAAATCGCTGAATATACGGTTAAAGTTACGTGGGTTTGGACGTTTTATTTTGCGGCGACTATCACTATCTCGTTGCTGCTTTATTTTTTCGCGCCGCTAACGGTTTGGTCGTTTTTCGCTAACGTGCTCGGCATTCCCCTGGCGGTATTGCTGTTCGTCGGTGAGTATCTTTACCGCATCAAGACCATTCCGAATTTTCCGCACGTGTCGATTTTCAAGGGCATGCAAGCGATGGCTGAGCATACGGATGAAAAAAGTCAGCGGCGTTAGGCTTTTGCAAATTGGATCGACGATCTTTGTGAAATATGTGCCGGCCCTCACCCCAACCCTCACCCCCAAGCGGGAGAGGGAGCCGAATCCCCTCTCCCCTATGGGGAGACGGTGCAGGGTGAGGGGTTGGCGCCTATTCGAACACGCGCCCGCAATTTTAATGTGATTTCAATTCCGTTAATTCAACATCAGAGCGCGCAGCAGCCGGTCGCCTTCCACAAGCGGGCCGCGATCTCCGCAGTGCAGTTTATCGGCGATGTGCAATCCCTCGCCGCGCAGCTTCCCGAGCGGCGCTACGTCATCAACTTATGCAGCGATCGTTATCGCTTCGCGGTCGGCCTTTGTGCAGCGCTCGTTCGCGGCCAAATCAGTTTGTTGCCACCCAACTACACGCCGGCGTTTGTTGCGTCGTTGCTTGAAGATCATCCTGGGTTGTATGCGCTCGCCGATAGTCCGCTCACCGAAATTGTGCTTGAGCGCTTTGATTTTCCCGAGCTAGCGCCGTCGATTTCCGGCGCATTTGTCGTTCCGAAAATTCCCGCACAGCAAATCGCCGCGTACGTATTTACGTCGGGTTCCACCGGCCGCCCGACTGCCCATGTGAAAACCTGGGGCGGCGTTGCGCGTGGCGCCATCGCGCAAGCGGAGCGATTTGCATTATCACCGGGCTCTGAAACGACGTTGGTCGCCACTGTCCCGCCGCAACATATGTATGGCCTGGAATCGAGTTTGATTTTGGCATTGCAAACCGGCATTTCGTTTTTCGGTGGCCATCCGTTTTATCCGGCTGATATTCGCGCCGCGCTATCGCAGATTTCCGGCGCGCGCGTGCTGGTGACGACGCCGTTTCATTTGCGCGCATTGCTCAGTGACGAAGAGCACGTGCCGCAACTCGCGTGCCTGGTTAGCGCCACCGCGCCGCTGCCGTTGGATTTGGCGCAGTTGGCCGAAACAAAACTGTCTGTGCCGTTGTACGAGGTTTACGGCTGCACCGAGGCGGGACAAGTCGCGACACGGCGTACCGTCGTCAATCCAACTTGGAAAACCTATCGCGACATCCGCGTTTATGCGCGCGGCGACGAGGTGTTCACCCACGGTGGTTCGGTCGAAGTGGAAGCCAAGCTACTCGATGTCATCGATGTGATCGACCATGAACATTTTCTGTTGCACGGCCGCGCCGCGGACGTCATCAACATCGCGGGAAAACGTACTTCGCTGGCAAATCTAAACTTTCATCTCAATGCGATTATGGGCGTCACCGACGGCGTGTTCTTCATGCCGGACGAACAAGATCACAACATCACGCGTTTAACCGCGCTGGTGGTCGCGCCGGGCTTAACGTCCGCGCAAATTATCACGGCGCTGCGCACGCGCATCGACGCGGCATTTTTGCCGAGGCCGATTCATTTCGTCGATGCATTGCCGCGCAACAGCACCGGCAAGTTGCCGCGCGAAGCGATCGCTGCCCTCGTGCTAACATTGCGCGGTTAAATTTTACCGCGACGCTGCGCTCGTTTTGCCAATGACTCAAGTCGACATTGTAATCCCGCGGGATCACCCCTCGGCCGCGGGCCATTTTCCCGGAAATCCAATCGTCCCAGGCGCATTGCTGCTCAGTGAAGTGATACGTGCTTGGGAAAAAATAATTGTCGCGCCGCTGGAAAAAATCACCATCAAAGTGGCAAAGTTTTTGAGTCCAACGCGACCCGGCAATACCGTCACCATTCAGTTTGAAACCGTCACGCCGACACAAGTAAAATTCCAATGCAGCGTCTTGGCAACTTTGGTGTTGTCCGGTAATTTCGAATATTCCGTCGCGCGAGTGAATTCATGAATCCGCAATGGCTCGCGCAAGCCGAGCGCAGCAATATTTTTGCGCTGCGAACGCTGGTGTGGATCACGAGCGTTCTGGGGCGGCGCGTCGGGCAATGGCTGCTATATCCGATCTGCCTCTATTTCATTTTGTTTTCCGTCAAGGCGCGCGATGGATCGAAGCAATATCTCGCGAGGGCGTTAGGCCGGCCGGCGACATTGCGCGATGTTTATCGACACTACTTGACCTTCGCCACAGTTGCGCTCGATCGAGTGTTTTTGCTGAGTGATCGTTTCGATCTATTCGACATTCGAAGTTTTGGCCACGAACCATTGCTCAATTTAGTCGATAACGGGCGCGGTGCCTTGTTGCTCGGTGCCCACGCCGGCAGCTTCGAAATGCTACGGGCGATCGGCGAGAAACGCCGCGGTGTGACGGTGCGCATGTTGATGTTTGAAGATATTGCGCGCAAGCTCAATGCCGTATTGCATGCAGTTAATCCCAATTTCAAAATGAATATTATCGGATTGGGTAAGCTCGATTCGATGTTGAAAATCGGCGAGCATTTGGATGCGGGCGAATTGGTCGGCATGCTCGGCGATCGTGCGATCAGCGAGACCGGCCAAGTGAAGGTTAATTTTTTTGGCCAGGATGCCGAATTTCCCGACGCGCCATTTCGCTTGGCCGCGATGCTGAAATGCCCGGTAATTATGATGGTCGGTTTGTATCAAGGCGGCAATCGCTATGATTTATACTTCGAGCAACTCGTTGAGGGTGGCGCCGTCGACCGTATCAATCGCGAGCGCGTTATTCAATCGTGGCAGCGGCGTTATGTCGAACGCCTCGAACATTATTGCCGATTAGCGCCCTACAACTGGTTTAATTTTTATGATTTTTGGAATGGCGAAAACAAAACCGATGCTTAAATATTTGTTGTTGTTGCTGCTTGCGCTGTCGCTGCCTGCTCACGCGGCAGATTCCGCGTGGGGCCTATCGGAATTGATGATCGAACTCGGCCGCGTCAAGCAAGCGAAAGGCACATTCGTCGAGAAAAAATATTTGAAGCTGCTTAATGCGCCGCTGGAATCGTCGGGCCGTTTAATCTATACCGCGCCGCATCGATTGGAAAAACTCACGCTCGCGCCCAAGCCGGAAAGCATGGTGGTCGATCAAGATACGTTGACGATCGAGATGCGCGGCCGCAAGCGTTCACTGCAAATTCAAGATTATCCGGTGTTGTGGGCATTCGTCGAAAGCATGCGCGGCACGCTCAAGGGCGATCTGTCGGCGCTGCGGCAATTCTACAAAGTAAAGCTCGAGGGCTCGCGCCAAGCATGGCAATTGCAATTACAACCGACCGAGAAAAAAATGACGGCATTGATTCAATCGATCGTCATTCGCGGCAGTAAAGATCGCATGAATGTGATCGAAATTACCGAGGCCGATGGTGATCATTCGGAGATGACGGTGACCGAAGAAGCCATCAGCAGCGCTGCTCCTGAAACAACAGGCATCGCTAGGACCCTTATCGATACTACCTCTTAGCCATGCCTTGCCTGGCCAGCCCGTCCCTATTGCCTGCCGGCGCGAGTGCCTTTTGAAATCCGCTGCGTTGCGCGCCGCCATCATTTGGTTGTTGGTAGTATTCGCGTGCGCGTGGATCATTCATAACACGACGATCACTGGCGACATCAGTGCGTTTCTGCCGAGCAAGCCGAGCGAAGCGCAGCAGATTTTGGTCGATCAATTGCAAGACGGCGTCGTCTCGCGCATTTTGTTATTGGCTATCGAAGGCGGTGACGAGGCGCAGCGCGCCGCAGCGAGTAAAACATTTCTCGAACAGTTGATCGCGATGCCCAGTTTGGCTTACGTGCAAAACGGCGATGAAACGCGCATGGGTCCCGAGCGCGATTATTTGTTGAAGAATCGATATTTGCTCAGCGATGCTGTCACGCCGCAACGATTTTCCACCGATGGATTACGCGCGTCTCTTGAGAACAATCTCGATCTACTTGGCTCACCGCTCGGCATGTTGGTGAAGCGAATTTTGCCGGAGGATCCGAGCGGCGAATTCATTCATCTGATCGAGCAATTCGAAGGTGAAACCCGCCCGGCGCAGCGCGACGGTGTGTGGTTTTCGCGCGACGGCAAACGAGCGTTACTAGTCGTGCAAACCAAGGCGCCGGGGTTCGATCTCGACGCGCAAGAGGTGATTCAAAAAGAGTTGCGTGAGCGTTTCGGAAAAATTGCCGGCGATAAACAATTAAAGTTGCTCGCCATTGGCCCCGGTGTGTTTGCGATTAACACGCGCGAAGCGATCCGTTCCGACGCAACAAAAAACTCCACCATCGCCACCGTTTTGGTCGCCGTGTTGATCCTGTGGTTTTATCGCTCGCCGCGAATTCTGCTGCTCGGTTTGTTGCCCGTCGGCACCGGTGTCTTGGCGGGCATCAGCGCCGTCAGCGTGGCCTACGGGTCGGTGCACGGCATCACGCTCGGCTTCGGCGTGACCCTGATCGGCGAAGCGGTCGATTATGCGATTTATCTTTTCACGCAACAAACGCGTGAACGCAAAGCGAGTGAATCGCTGAACCAAATTTGGCCCACGCTGCGCCTCGGCGTGCTGACTTCCGTGGCGGGATTCAGCGCGATGTTTTTTTCCGGTTTTCCGGGACTAGGGCAGTTAGGTTTGTTTTCCATCGCTGGCATTGTCACAGCGTTGTTGGTTACCCGTTGGGTTCTGCCGCATTTTATGCCAGCGGGCTTCAGCGCCCCTATCGGTTGGGGTTTACGGCAGCGGTTGCTGAGCTTGGCGGCGTTTGCTCCCAAGTTGAAAATGCTCGTCTGGGCACTTGCCGCGCTCGGTGTTGCGATTGTTTTTTCTCATCGCGACCGTTTGTGGAACGATGATCTCGGCAGCTTGAGCCCGATGCCGATCGCCGACAAAAAACTCGACGAGTCGTTGCGCGGCGATATCGGCGCGCCGGAAGTCGGCGTGTTGCTCACGGTCAAAGGTAAAGATGAAGAAGCGGCGTTACAAAAATCCGAGGAACTGTCGCGCGTATTACGACAGCTGATCGAACAGAGCGTGATGAGCGGTTTCGATGCGCCATCACTTTATCTACCAAGCAAGGCAAGCCAGGAGGCGCGCCGCGCTTCGCTCCCCGAGGCATCGGTGCTGCGAGGCAATCTGGATGCGGCTGTGCAAGGCATGCCGTTTCAAAATGGGTTGTTTCAACCGTTCTTGAATGATGTTGCAAAAACTAAATCTGCGCCGTTACTCACGCGCGAAAACTTGGCCGGCACCGCGTTCCAGCTCAAAGTCGACGGTTTGCTCGTGACCAAGCGCGGCGCCACCGTAGGGCTAATGCCGATTCGTGGCTTGAAAGACGAAGCGCGTTTGCGCCAAGCGATTTCCGCATTGAACGACAGCAGCGTTTCACTGATTAATCTGAAAACAGAATCAGACCAATTGTTCAGCCGTTATCGTCACCAAGCGCTGATCAACGCGTTGCTCGGCGCCCTGGCAATTACCGCGCTGCTGCTGGTGAGTTTGCGCAGTGTTGCGCGGACTTATCGAGTGCTTGCGCCGCTCGTAGCAGCGGTGATTGTGACGACGGCGCTGACCTTGATCGCCGGGCATGCGCTGAGTATTTTTCACCTCGTCGGTTTGCTGTTGGTGATCGGCGTCGGTTCGAATTATTCGTTGTTTTTCGATAACGAAAATTTCGCGCGGGCCGCGCCGGAGCGGACGCTGGCCTCACTGGTGTTATGCAACATTTCCACGATCATCGGATTCGGCTTGCTTGGCCTGTGCCAAACGCCGGTGCTCGCGGCGATCGGCGCGACCGTTGCGTGCGGCGCGGTGCTGAGCTTGATTTTTGCTGCGGTATTAACGCCCGACCGCTCGGTTTCGACAATATGATTTATCGTCGTTACCTATTCATTTTATTGATCACGCTTGTGGGTTGCGCGACAAAACCTTTGCCGGTCACGACGCCGATCGATCAACTTTATTTTCCCAGCGGCGTGAATCCGAGCCAAAACTTAATTGTATTGTTGCCTGGCATCGCCGATGCGCCGGAGACGTTTCTGAATGAGGGATTCGTTCAGGCCGTGCGCGAACGCAATATCGACGCGGATCTTGTCGCAGTGCGAGCGCATTGGGGCTATTACGAAAAACACATCGTCGTCGAACGATTGCATCAAGATGTGATCGTGCCGGCGCGCGCGAAAGGCTATCGCCGTATTTGGTTTGTCGGCATTTCACTGGGCGGTTGGGGATCGTTGCAGTATGTGCGGCGGAACGCAAACGAAGTAGAAGGGATGTTGTTGCTCGCGCCGTTTCTTGGCGAGAAAAAAATATTCGATGAAGTGATCAAAGCCGGTGGTCTGGACGCGTGGCGCCCCGATCTCTCCGATCCGTGGGACGATCAGCGTTTGGTCATCGCGTGGCTGCGGGATTTTAAACAAAGGGAATCGCCGCTGAAATTTCATTTGAGTTATGGCGCGAGCGATCGGTTTGCCAAGCCGCTTGGCTGGTATGCGACGCGCTTGCCGGCCGCGCAGGTGGCGGTGATTCCGGGCGGTCACGATTGGCGCACGTGGTTACGATTATGGCAACAATTTCTCGATCGCAGTGAAATGTTTAAATAAGCCGTGCTCCAAGAGGCGCGTGGATAATGGCTCACAGGCCAGATGCAATGGAAAGGCAAGCGTGGTGCGGTTACTGGCATTGCAGGTATGATAACGGTTTGCGGTAGCCATTGATGGCGAAAATGCAAAATAGGGAATAGCATGATTTTCACTGAATTTATTCGATCGATCCGAACGTCACACACGGTCGTTCTGGCGGTCGTCGCGCTGGCCGTATTGCAAAGCGGTTGCGCCCACTCGCCCCCCGCCGGCGGAAAAATTGCGTCTAAGCAAGTCACTCCATTTTCTGTCGCGAAGCCTGGCGGCGCGTTTCCCGGCGGTTGGCAAGAACTGAGTTTTTCGAGGTTTCGCGCGCCGACGAAATTCGAATTAGTCGATGACGATGGAACGACGGTCGCCCATGCGATATCGGAAAATTCGTCGTCGGTAATGCTGGAAAATATCGATATCGATCCGAACGAGTTTCCGATTTTAAGCTGGCGTTGGAAAGCGCCGCGTTTGGTGCCGGGCGCAAACTCAACCAGCCGTAAATCCGAGGACACGCCGGTACGGATTATCATCGCGTTCGAAGGCGATAAAGACAAATTATCGTTTAGCGATCAAATGACTTTTGCCGAATCGCGCGCATTGTTAGGCACCGATCCACCCTATGCCACGCTTGAATACACTTGGGGCGACGGCGCAGCGAAAGAAAGCGTGATTAACAATGGCTGGAATCCGCGCATTCGTTTGTTGTTGGCGCAAAGCGGTCCCGAGCGTCTCGGCGAATGGGTGATGGAGAATCGCAACATCGTCGAGGATTTTCGTCGCGTGTTTGGCGAAGAGCCGGGGCGAATGGTGTCGATTGGCATCCACTGTGATTCCGATGCGACCGAAACAAAATCGGAAGGCTTTTTCGGCGATATCAAATTCATGCGATCGAGCGAAGCAAAACAAGCGGCAGGCCGGCAGCAAAAATAGCTGGCCGGCTGCTTACAATCGAGTTGCTATAATCGCGGCAACTCCCTCAAGACGGAAATAATATGCATGCGCTGATTTGCGGTTCAATGGCCTTCGACACCATCATGGTGTTTAAAGATCAATTCAAAAATCATATTTTGCCGGACAAGATTCACATGTTGAATGTGGCGTTCTTGGTGCCGGACATGCGGCGTGAATTCGGCGGTTGTGCGGGCAACATCGCGTACAACTTGCAGATGCTCGGCGGCAAGCCGCTGATCATGGCGAGCGTCGGCGACGATTTTCAGCCCTATCGCGAACGCCTGGAAAAGCTTGGCATCGCGCAAAATCATATTCGCCATGTGCCGGAAACATTCACGGCGCAAGCCTTCATCACCACCGATCTCGACGATAATCAGATCACTGCGTTTCACCCCGGCGCGATGAATTTCTCCCATCAAAATCACATTGCCGATGCGAAAGATATAGCGCTCGGCATCATCGCCCCCGATGGCCGCGATGGCATGATTCAGCACGCGAAAGAATTTGAGGAGGCAGGCATTCCGTTTATTTTCGATCCGGGTCAGGGATTGCCGATGTTCGGCGGCGATGATATCCGCGCGTTTTTGCGCCAAGCGGATTATCTGGCGTGTAACGATTATGAAGCGCAGATGATGCAGGAAAAAACCGGTGAGACGATGGCGCAATTGGCGCGCAATGTGAAGGCGGCGATCGTCACTTTAGGCGCGCAGGGTTCGCAGATTTACGCCGGTGGGAAACGCTACGATATTCCGTGCGTGAAAGCGGAAGCGTTAGTTGACCCAACGGGTTGCGGCGACGCCTATCGTGCCGGCCTACTGTACGGCATTCAGTCGGGTTGGGAGTGGGAAAAAACCGGGCGCCTCGCGTCGCTGATGGGATCGATCAAAATCGCCAACCGCGGCGGGCAAAATCATGCGCTCACGCGCGCCGATATCGCGCGGAAATTTCAAGCGGAGTTCGGTGCGGTTTTATAGATCGATCCCCCACTTAAGAAAGTGCAATGGCATGAAATGAAATCCGGAGAAAGACAGTCCTGGATTGCGCGATGCTCCAGCCAGGCTACCGGTTTTTAGTGGGCATGGCCTGAGAGCCAGTGGACCGAGCCCAGGTCCCATCCATAAAGCTCTTGGCTCGATGTTTTGGATTTAACCCCTGTTTCTATTTTCGGTTTAGCTTCGCCGCAATCCGCATCCGCAACGCATTCAGCTTAATAAATCCCGCCGCATCCGCTTGGTTGTACGCGCCCTTATCTTCTTCGAACGTCGAGATCGCCGGATCGAACAGCGAATCTTTTTTCGACGAGCGGCCGACGGTGGTGACCGTTCCTTTGTACAGCTTCACGCGCACTGTGCCGTTCACCGGCGCTTGCGAGAGATCGATCATGCTTTGCAGCAGTTTGCGTTCCGGGCTCCACCAATAACCGTTGTAGACCATGCGCGCGTAGCGTGGCATGAGATCGTCTTTGAGTGCGAGGACTTCTCGATCCAGCGTAATCGATTCCATCGCGCGATGGGCGCGTAGCATGATCGTGCCGCCGGGGGTTTCGTAGCAGCCGCGGGATTTCATGCCGACGTAGCGATTTTCCACGACATCTAAACGACCCACACCGTGTTTGCCGCCGAGGCGATTGAGCTCCGTGAGCACTTGCGCCGGCGTCATTTTCCTGCCGCTGATCGCGACGATATCGCCTTGCTTGTATTCGAGCTCGACGTATTCCGGTTTTGCCGGCGCTTTTTCCGGCGACACGGTGATGCGCCACATGGAATCTTCCGGCTCGAAATTCGGATCTTCTAGCACGCCGCCTTCGTAGGAAATATGCAGCAAGTTCGCATCCATCGAATAGGGCGCGCCGCCGCCTTTTTTCTTTTTGTAATCGACGGCAATGCCGGCTTTCTCGGCGTACTTCAATAATTTTTCGCGCGAGGTCAGATCCCATTCGCGCCACGGCGCGATGACGTGAATACTCGGTTCCAGCGCGTAGTAGCCTAACTCGAAGCGCACTTGATCGTTGCCCTTGCCGGTTGCGCCGTGGGAGACCGCATCCGCTTTTACTTTGCGCGCGATTTCGACTTGGCGTTTGGCGATCAGCGGCCGCGCGATCGAGGTGCCGAGCAGATATTCACCTTCGTATACGGCGTTGGCGCGAAACATCGGGAACACAAAATCGCGGACGAATTCCTCGCGCAAATCATCGACGAAAATTTCTTTGATGCCGAATTTTTTCGCCTTCTGCCGCGCCGGCTCAAGCTCTTCACCCTGGCCGATGTCGGCGGTGAAGGTGACGACTTCACAGTGATAAACGTCTTGCAGCCATTTCAAAATGACCGAGGTATCGAGACCACCAGAATAGGCTAGGACTACTTTTTTGATTGATGGCATAGGAGATTAAAGAATTGAGAAGTTGAACATCTTCAAGGCCGGCGCTGGCGCCAAAAAGCAAGGCTCCTTTCCCTGCGAAGCGGGGGAAGGTTGGGATGGGGGCAAGCGAAATCTAAACATTGCCCCCACCCTAGCCCTCCCCCGCTGCGCAAGGGAGGGGATAAACTTGCGTTAGCTTTATCGAACGTGGCAAAAGTAACACCTTTAGTTTCTTTCGAGCTTGGTAACGAGTTCGCCGTTGACCCATTCGCCATAAACCGTGCGCCCGTCCGGACTGGTCAGCTCGCCGATGCCTTCAAAACGCCAATTCAAAAATTGGCCGACATACGTTGTGCCGTCCGGCATCACCAATTTGCCGTCGCCCGTTGGGACGCCGTCGACCCAATCACCGGTGTAGACCTGGCCGTTTTCGTGAGATTTCATCGAGCCTTTTCCGTGTGGGCGGCCGCGAACGTAATCGCCGTCGTATTCTTCTGCAAGCTTGCCTTTCACATCCCATTTTATTTGGCCTTTGCCTTCGGCGTAGCCGTCTTTACATTCGCCGGACCAGTTTAATTTTTCCTCCGGCTGCGGGTGCGGATTGAAATGTTTGCAATCTTTTTGGTCTTTAATCCATTCACCGTCTTCGGCGAAAACGGGAAATGCGATCAAACTCAGAATCACGGCGATTAATGAGGCTGAAAAAATAGACAGGAATTTCATAGGTTCTCCTTGTTTCAATCGAACGATTTGTTGCGATTGTATGCGGTTATGCGACGAGCGATGCGATTTGGTTCTTTTAATACTGCTGAAAATCCCTTCCCCTTCAAGGGGAAGGCTGGGACGGGATGGCCTCGGGCCATGGGGATGGGTTTATTGCATGCGCTAATACTGCCCCATCCCCACCCTCACCCTCCCCTTGAAGGGGAGGGAAGTTGCATTAATTTTGCAGCAATAGGCTAGACAGTCATCACACCAATAAATTCAGTTCGCCGTTACTTTCCCCAACAACAAATATTCCATTAACGCTTTCTGCACGTGCATTCTATTCTCAGCCTCATCCCAGACCACGCTCTGTTTTCCCTCAAGCACATCGGCAGAAACTTCTTCACCGCGATGGGCCGGCAGGCAATGCATGAACAACGCGTCTGGCGCGGCGTGCGCCATCATGTCTTGGTCGACACAAAAATCGGCGAAATCTTTTTTGCGCTCTTCGGTCTCGGCTTCGAAGCCCATGCTGGTCCACACATCGGTCGTTACCAGATGTGCGCCCTCGGCCGCTTCATTCGGATCGGTAAATTCACGGTAGTGATCGGCGTTGAATAGGCCCGCTTCTGCCGGTTTAATTTCGTAGCCCTTTGGCGTGGCGACGTTCACGTTGAAGTCCAACATCGCCGCCGCTTGCAGCCAGGTGTTGCACATGTTATTCGAATCGCCGATCCACGCGACGGTCTTGCCTTTGATCGAGCCGCGATGCTCGATGAAGGTAAAAATATCGGCGAGAATTTGGCACGGATGATATTCGTTAGTAAGGCCGTTGATCACCGGCACGCGCGAATATTCGGCGAAGCGTTCGATAATGCTCTGCTCGAAGGTGCGGATCATAACGATATCGACCATGCGCGATATCACGCGCGCCACATCTTCGATCGGCTCGCCGCGGCCAAGCTGCGAATCTTGGCGATTTAGCGTAATCACCGAGCCGCCCATTTGATACATGCCCGCTTCGAACGACACTCGGGTTCGCGTCGAGCTTTTCTCGAACACCATCGCCAGCGTGCGATCGGTTAGCGGATGATAGGGCTTATATTCTTTAAACTGGCGCTTGATCCAAGTCGAGCGCGCGAACAGATGCTCGATCTCTTCGCGATTTAAATCCTTAAGCTGCAAAAAATGCCGCAACGTCACGCAAGAAAATCCTTGATGATCGGCGCGAGCGTGCTGACCAGTTGCTCAGCCTCTGCCTGGGAAAAATTCAATGGCGGCAACAGTCGCACGACTTTATCGGCGGTGACGTTCACCAACAAACCTTGCTCGCGCGCGCGCCGAACGATGTCCGTGCACGGACGATCCAGCTCGATACCCATCATCATGCCGCGCCCGCGAATTTCTGTTACGCCCACGACACCCGCGAGCCGCTCGCGCAATTGGGCGCGAATCCATTCGCCGGTTTGCGTCGATTTTTCCAGCAAGCCTTCTTCTTCAATCGCCTGCAACGTCGCCAGCGATGCGGCGCAAACCAACGGCCCGCCGCCGAATGTTGAGCCGTGATTGCCGGGACCGAATACGCCTGTGGCCTTACCCGCCGCGACGCACGCGCCGATCGGCACGCCGGAGCCCAAACCTTTTGCCAACGTAATCACGTCGGGCATCACATCGGCATGTTGAAAGCCGAACCATTTGCCGGTGCGGCCGATGCCGCATTGCACTTCGTCGATCATGAACAACCATTCTTGTTTATCGCAAATGGTGCGCAGCGTGCGGATATATTCCAGATCCGCCATGTTCACACCCGCTTCGCCTTGCACCACTTCCACCAACACGGCGACGATATTCGTTTGGTTTTTCGCGATTTGTTGCACGGCGATCGCGTCGTTATAAGGAACCCGCACGAAGCCATCCATCAGCGGCTCGAAACCCGCTTGCGCTTTGCGGCTACCGGTCGCGGCAAGCGTGGCCAAGGTACGGCCGTGCCAGGCTTTTTCCATCACGATAATATGTGGATTTTCTACGCCGTTTTTGTGGCCGTAAAGCCGCGCGACTTTGATCGCAGCTTCATTGGCCTCCGCGCCGGAATTGCAGAAGAATACTTCGTCCATACCGGAAAGTTTGGCGATGCGTTCGGCTAATTCTTCCTGGCGGAAAATTTGATAGAGATTCGACGTATGAATGATACTTTTCGCCTGCTCACAAATCGCCGCGACGACCTTCGGATGAGCATGGCCGACGCTCGTCACGGCGACGCCGGACACGGCATCCAAATAGCGTTTGCCTTGATCGTCAATCAGCCACGAGCCTTCGCCTTTGACAAAACCAATCGGCTGGCGCGCATAGGTATTCATCACATACGACATCGTCATCCCCAAAAGCAAATCGGCGGCCAATCGATTGATTGCCGCCAAAGGAGATAAGTATATCAAAGCTTTGAGTATGGAACCTCTGAATTAACGCCTTGCCAGGAGGTGCGTCCCATTTGCCTCCCGGCAAGGCATGCCTGAAGAGCCGCATCGCTACTGCCTCCCAGGGCGATTACTGGGCGGATGCGATTGAATTAAAGGGCGCTGGCACGCCGCCAAATTGCAGAATATCCTCACCCAACTTCCACGAGGCCGGCATGGAAAGATGGCTCGCATCATAGTAGCCCGGCCGCCCGTTCGAATCGAACGCGGAGCAGGCGTTCTTTGGACAAAGGTAATGTGCAGTATCGAAGAATTTGACGTTGGCGCTGCGCGCCGCGAAGGCCTTGAGCTGGTCGTTCACCTGCGCCACATCAGTGCCGAGCGCGGCGGTGAATGGCGGACAATCCAGCCCTGGATAGCTCAGCGCTTTTTCTTCACAGCGCCGATCATAGTTCGGAAAAACCGGGGCTTTGCCGATTAGAATAATGTGCTTGCCGTCTTTTTCAAGCGAGCTAACGGTCTCAAAAAATGCATCGAGAAATTGCGCGGAACGTCCTTGATACATCAGCCAGTCGGCGGAAATCACGATCGTTTTGAACGGGCCGATTGCTTGCTTTACCGTTGCCGCGGAGTCGCGACAATCGGTAAGCCGCGTCGCGGCGACGAACGCCTTGGGATCGCCAAACAGCGGCGGGCACGCGCCGACGGCGATGTTACGAACGCGAAAACCGTCTTTTTTCGCGAAGGCGCCGACCATGCCGATGTAATGCGCCGCATTCGAATCGCCCCATATAATGGCTACTGGCGCGGCGTTCGAGTCGGCACCGACAATGCAATTGGGATCGTTGGCGTCGGCTACAGTGAGTTTTTGCCGCTGGCAAACATATTTATAAGAATAGGCTGGCAGCGTTTCTTGCCGCAGCGCCGTCGCTTGCTTCTTATAGTCCGGCGAAAACCAGCGTAGACCATAGCCATCCAGTTTCATCGCGGCGAGCGAGAAAATCGCCAGCGCGCCGGCCGGAACTACGAATTGCCGTAAAAATATTTGCAGAGTCGACGCGTTCGAGCGGCGTGACGGGCCTTCGACGAATCGATAGGTCAGCCAGGCAAAAAACAGCGTCAGCACAAAAATAACAATGCCCGCGAGCGGCCCAACTTCGCGATGCCCATAGCGATAAAATGCCAGCAGCGGCCAATGCCACAAATACGCAGAATAGGAAATCAGCCCGATCCAAACCATCGGCCGCAGCGCGAGCAGGCGCGAGACGATGTTGTTATTGCAATGTCCGGCAAAAATCAACAGAGCGGCGCCGAGCGTCGGTGGAATCGCGCGCAAGCCGGGAAACACTTGCCCTTCGGAGAGCGTGAAAAAGGAAAGTACTAGCAGCAGGATGCCGACAACGGCCATCGGCGTGACGAGTTTTCCCGGAACCTTGGCGCCGACATTGCGCAGAACAAAAAACGCGACCAAGCCACCGATTAACAATTCGCCGGCGCGCGTCGGCAACATGTAATAAACAAAGGAAGGCGCGCGCTCGAATAGGATTTCGCCCAGTACAAATGACCCCAAGCCGATGAGCGCGGCGATGCCGAAAAATAGTTTCGACCGAGATGGACGATACAACGCCATCAGAATCAGTGGCCAGAAAATGTAAAACTGCTCCTCGATGCCGAGCGACCAAAGGTGAAGCAGCGGGATTTCGCTACTCGCGGCGGCAAAGTAGCTGGTGTCCTGATACAGCCAAAAATAGACGTTTGCCAGGGATAGCAGCGACCAAAGCCCCGATTGCGCGGTTTTTTCGGCGTCTTCCGGTAGCAATACAAATTGCGCCGCGATAAGCGTTAATCCAACCACAATCAGCATCGGCGGGGCGATGCGCTTGATGCGGCGGCGGTAAAAGTCGGCGAGCGAGAAGCGCCCGAGTTCCAAATCTTTGAGAATATTGAGCGAGATCAGAAAGCCCGATATCACAAAAAATATATCGACGCCGACAAAACCGCCGGGAATCAAGGCCTTGTTAATATGAAACAAAATGACCGACAGCACGGCAATGGCGCGCAGCCCGTCGATATCGGGCCGGTAATTCAGTTCGGGTGCAGCGCTGGACATGGGGATTTATTCGTTTTAGGCGTTTGCCCGTGCGGGCCGACTAACTCATTGGTTTTACGAATTCTAGAGTGCGACAGCGCATTTTCCAACCCAAAACGCGAACGCTCGGAAAAAGATATGCTATAAACCTCATATTCGTAATCAATAACTTAACCATGAACGTTGCAGAAGACATCAAGACCATGCTCGCCGATGTGCTGAGCTTGGGCGCGCGCAAATCGCAATTGAACGAATCGACACCGTTGCTCGGCAGCATTCCCGAGTTGGATTCCATGGCGGTGGTCAATGTTATTACCGCGATGGAAGATCGATTCGGTATCAGCGTTGAGGACGATGAGATCAGCGCTGATACTTTCGCGACACTGGGCAGCTTAGTTGGCTTCGTCAAGAGCAAGTTAGATAGTTAGCCGGTAGCGTACCGGCAATACGGCCACAGTCGGCGTTTGTTTTTCGACCCGGCCAAGATCAAAAATTCCATAATATCAATTTGTTACACCCGCTGCCCGTAACCCGGTCGGCGTTTAGCCAAGCGACGACTCAATGATAAGAGACATACCAGGCTTTCAGCGCGATGCATTCGGCAAGCCGCTCATCGGTCTGGACGACGCCAGCCTGTACGCCTACGGTCATTTGATTCGCCGCACCGAGGAATTGATCCTCGATTTGTTTAGTCGTGGTTTGTTGTCCGGCACGACGCACACTTGCTTGGGCCAAGAATTGTGCCAGATGTCGGTGGTTCGAGCCTTAAACGATCCCGATGACGTCGTACTGTCGAATCACCGCAATCACGGCCACTTTATGACCTATTCCGGACATTTCACCGGGTTGGTCGCCGAGATTATGGGCCGCGAAGCTGGCGTGTGCAGCGGTTACGGCGGCAGCCAACATATGGCGTTTCGCCATTTTCACAGCAATGGGGTGCAAGCCGGTATGACCGGCATTGGCACCGGCCTGGCGCTGGCGCGAAAAATGTCGAAGAGCCGCGCGATTGTCGCGACGATGATCGGCGACGGTACATTAGGTGAAGGCCTGTTATACGAGAGCATGAATCTCGCCTCTATTTGGAAAGCGCCGGTTTTGTTCGTCGTGGAAAACAACGGTATCGCGCAAACCACCTACACCCACGACACCATCGGCGGTACCATTGAAGGGCGCGGCCAAGCGTTTGGTTTGCGGACTTGGCGGCTCGACGATAGCGCGAAAGATTTTGCGCAATCGGTCGCGAACGTCGTTGAAGAATTGCGCAATGCCGGGCGCCCCGGCATGCTCGTAATCGATACCAAACGTCTCGGCCCCCACAGCAAAGGTGATGATTTACGCGACGAAGCCGAGCGCAAGGCCATTGCCGATCGCGATCCGCTTTTGGCCATTGGCCGGCGTTTACCGTCTGGTGAACGTGAAGCAATTGAGACGCGAAACGCCGCGTTTCTGCGCGACATTGAGGCCGAAGCGTTGGCTTCGCCGGAGGCGAGATTTGCCAGTGTGCCGCAACATTCCTTGCGCGCTGTTCAAGTTTCTAACGCCGGTGTTCAACCGGCAAAAGCCGCTAACGTTCGCGGCGCAATCAATGCGGCGCTGCGCGATTTGCTCAGCAAAGACGAAAACGTCGTCGTCCTCGGTGAAGATTTGCACGAGCCTTACGGTGGGGCGTTTAAAGTAACAGCGGGATTATCGTCGGAATTCCCCGGACGCGTAATTTCCACGCCGATCAGCGAAGCGGGCATTACCGGCAGTGGCATCGGCCTCGCGTTGGCGGGTAAGCGCCCGATCGTCGAAATCATGTTCGCCGATTTCTTGTCACTGTGCATGGACCAAATTTACAACCACGCGGTAAAATTTCCCGGCATGTTCCCGGAAGTGGACGTGCCGCTGGTGGTTCGCACCCCTTGCGGCGGGCGTCGTGGCTACGGCCCGACCCATAGCCAAAGTCCCGAAAATCTGTTCGTATCGGTGCCGGGGCTCACGGTGATTTACGGCAGCCATCGCCATAATGTCGGGCAATTGCTGGCCGACACCGCACGCCGCTGGCCAAATCCGACAATATTCCTAGAGCACAAATTGCTTTACGGCGAGGCGCAGGATCCGGCCGACTACGCTGTGATTCCGCCCAACGCATCTGATTTAGGCGCTGAGCTTTTCCCGACGTTGCGTCGCGGCAGCAACGCGCCGGATGTGACGCTCGTGAGTTTTGGCGGCATGTTGCCGGTGGTCGAGCGAGCGGCAAAGCGCTTGAGCGACGAAGAAGAACTTGAAGTGGAAATCATTGCGCTTGCGATGTTGGCTCCTTTACCGCGCCAGACCTTGATCTCGGCCTTGTTGCAACGCTCGCATATCGCGGTCGTCGAGGAATCCCATCACCAATTCGGCGTCAGCGCAGAAATTCTCGCCAGCCTCGCGGAGGCAGGTTATCGCGGCAAAATTATTCGCATCGGGACGCCGCCGGCGCCGATTGCATCGGCGCGAAGCCTCGAGCGTGATCAGTTGCCGGACGAACAAACCATTGTCAGCCATGTGCTGGACATGCTCTGACGAATTGAGGAAATAGCACCATGGCCATCCCCATTCATGTCCCGCGCGTAAACAATAATGACGACGAAGTGAAGCTCGTGTCGTTGCGCGTTGCCGCCGGCGAAAAAATTGCTCGTGGACAACTCGTTGCCGAAGTTGAAACCGATAAGGCGGTCGTCGAAGTCGAAGCGCCGTCTGATGGTTTTGTGCTTGGCGTTCTAGCCAACGTTGATGACGTGATCGCCGTTGGCAGCGTGTTGTTGTGGATGGGTGAGCGTGCTGACGAAGCGATGCCCATTGCTGCGGCATCGACGCAGCGCAGTGCCGCAACCGGCCAACCGACCGCCAAGGCGCGCCAATTGTTGCGCGAACACGGCTTGGACGCGAACGATGTTCCTGCAAGTGGTGATCGGTTAACGGTTGAGGACATTGAACAATTTCTGACTAATCGCGGCAAAGCGGCTGTGGCGCCGGTGCCGAGTCGCGTGGTGGAAGCTGTGCCTGATATTGCCGGCGCGCTACGCGATCTGCGCAGCGAAGAGCGCGGAATGATTGCGACGGTGACCTGGCATCGCGATGTTGCTGTGGCGGGTTATATCGAACTCGAATACGACCCCGCGCCATGGGAAGCCTATGCGAAAGCCTTCGGTGAGCGCCACAAATTATTGCTCAGCCCGCTGCTGTCGTTAATGTGTTGGCGTCTGGTGGAGTTGGCGAAAGAAACGCCGCAACTGAATTCCACCATTGTTGGCAATCAGCGTTACGAATATTCGTCCGTGAATTTTGGATTCACGGTGCAAGCGGGCGATACACTTTATCTCACCGTTGCGCGCGATTCGCAGGCTCTGGATGAAATCGGATTCGTCAACGCGATGGGCGACTTGCAGCGCCGCGCCGCGACCCATAAGCTCGGCCCGAAAGAAATTCAAGGAACGACGATTTCGTTCTCCAGCATGGCGCGTTGGAAGGTGAGCCGCCATATTCCGATTCTGCCGCCGCGCACCGCGATTATGATCGCTCACGCGGTTTCGCTGGATGGCCGTTCGGTGCTCGGCGCGAGCTACGATCATCGCGTGTTGAATGGCTTTCATGTTGTTACCGCGCTTCGTAAACTTTCTAAACCCAGTAATCCTGTTTAACCGGAACCCATCGAGATGAGCCTGAATAAGCAAGAAATTGAACTTGCGATCAAAAATAAAGTTGTCGAAATCGCCGATCGCATGGGCGACGATGCCAGCGAGTTGCAAACGGAAGACATCATTCCGGCGACCGGCCTGATCGATTCGGCCGGGCTGCTTGAGCTGATTGCTTGGTACGAAGATCATTTCCAGATCCGCCTCGCACAAGAAGAAATCACGATTGATAATCTGGGCACGCTATCGTCCATGGCTGACTTTGTGCTGCGTCGCAAGGGTCAGGCGTAATTAGCGTTACATTTCCCGATCCGAAACCCGCGAGCGCACATGCCTGTGGCTACGCTTGATACTTTTTTTCTCGATGTGCCCAATGGAAGGCTTTTCGCTGTTCATCATCGGCCTATCGATGGCACCCCGGTTCGCGGTCACGTTCTCTGTGTGCCGCCATTTAACGAAGAGATGAATCGCTGTCGCAGCATGGTTGCGCTACAGGCACAAGCGTTCGCGCAGTTGGGCATTGGTACGTTGCTGCTTGATTTACACGGCACCGGCGACAGCGGCGGCAACTATGTCGACGCGCGCTGGGCGATTTGGCTGGATAATATCCGCGCCGGGATCGCATGGCTCAATGGTCAGCCCGGCGGTTGTATCGGTGTTTGGGGAATTCGCCTAGGCGCCATTCTGGCGGCAGAAGCACTGAAATCAAGCGCATTAACTCATACCGCTTTCATTGCATGGCAGCCGGTGGTCGATGGCAAACAACACTTCACACAATTTTTGCGCATGCGCATCGCCGCACAAATGGAAAAGCCGCATTTGCCGAAGGAAACAACCCATTCCATGCGTGAACAATTGGCCGCGGGCAAACCCTTAGAAGTATCGGGTTACGAAATTCATCCGGAATTCGCGGCAGCGCTTGATGCGGCGCGATTGGATGCGTTTGCCCCCCCGCCGAACACACCGGCGCTGTGGCTTGAACAAGCGGCACAGGCTGCAACCGAGGCGGCCCCGGCCAGCCAAAAAGTGATCAATGCCTGGCGCACCAATGGCGCGAAAATCGACGTGAAATTTTTCGAGGGCCCGAATTTTTGGCAGGTTGCGGAACGCGCAATTTCTACCAGCGCGATTGATGCGACGACGGCATGGGCAAAACAAACGTGGGCGAACGCGTGAACGAGTCGGCGATTCGTTTCGAATGCAATGGCGATCCGCTCGTCGGCATTCTGCATCGCCCTGCAATGAAAGCTAAGCGCGGCATTTTAATCGCCGTCGCAGGAGGGCCGCAGTATCGTGTCGGCGGTCATCGCCAATTGGTTTTGTGGGCGCGGCGTATGGCCGAGGAAGGCTACCCAGTATTCCGCTTCGACTACCGCGGTTGGGGTGACAGCCATGGTGAATTCCATGATTTCGACGTCGTCGACGATGACATCCGCGCGGCGATGGAACGCTTTAAATCTGAAGTGCCTGAATTGGACGAGATCGTGTTGTGGGGAGAGTGCAATGCCGCTTCCGCGATTTTGTTTTACGCCTATCGCGACACGCGGGTGAAAGGCTTAGTACTGCTCAATCCATGGGTGCGCACGGCCGAGGGCCAAGCAAAAGCGATTTTGCGTCATTATTATCTCAAGCGTTTCATGGAACCGAGTTTCTGGAAGAAAATTTTCAGCGGCCACTTCAATCCTTTTAAGTCACTGGGATCGGCGCTAAAGTTGATCGGCCAGTCGCGAGCGCAATCGTCATCGGGCAAAGAACTCAAAGTTGATTCTTTCGCGAGCGAATTGCCGCGCGATCTGGCGCTGCCCGATCGCATGCTCGCGGGGCTGACGCGCTTTGACGGGCCGATCATGTTGGTCATGAGCGGCCGCGATTTGATCGCACGCGAATTCGACGAATGGGTACGCGGATCGCCGGGTTGGCAACAACAACTCAAGATTAAATCGGTGACGCGCCATGATTTCACCGATTCTGACCATACGTTTTCGTCCGCAGGGGAACGCGATCAAGTGGTGAATTGGGGTTTGCAGTGGTTGCGGCAATGGTAATTTCGTTTGGTGAGGCTTAGGTATGGCGCAACCCATCATTGAGCCGATTACCAGCGAAACACTGCCCGAATTCGCGGCGTTTCTGCACGCGAATTTGACTAACGCTCGTTCGCCGCACGCGTGGGTTGAAGGATTGCAAAAGAGTTGGGGCATGGCGCCGCCCAATCACGGCTTTGTGTTGCGCGACGACGGAAAAATTGTCGGCGGAATCGGCGCCTATTATGCCGAGCGAAGCATAAACGGCCAGCCGCAGCGCACCTGCAACATCACCAGTTGGTGCGTGCTCGATGCGTATCGCAAGCAAAGTATGCGCCTGGCGATGGCGGTGATTGGGCAAAAGGGTTTTCATTTCACCGATTTTTCGCCGACTAAGGTTGTCGGTGGCGTGTTGCAGTTTTTGAAGTTCAAGCCGCTGGATGAGCGTCAAGCCGTCATGATTAATTTACCGTGGCCAGCACTTGCTTCAAAACTGTTATCTCAGCCCAATGATATTGAGCGAGCGCTTAAGGGCGACGCGTTAAAAGTTTATCGCGACCATGCGGTTTTCCCGTGGCTACATCATGTGCTGATTGGTGCGAACGATAAATGGTGCCACATCATTTACAAATTAGCGCGCTTCAAAGGGCTTTCCTCGGCGCATGTTTATTACTTGAGCGATCCGGCGATTTTCGAGCAACACAATCAGCGCTTGGCCCGGCATTTTATTTTGCGCGGCATCGCGAGCACGCATGTCGAGTGCCGATTCCTTTCGCGGCAACCGTGGCCGTCCAAAATACGTAGCGGCTTTAACGCGAAGGTCTATCTGAGTACGACGTTGACCGATAGCGACATCGACTATCTTTATTCCGAAACCATGGCGCTCGATCTTTGAGGCGCTTACAACAATGATCAATCGTCGCGTGCTGCTCATCGCTTACCACTACCCGCCGGTCAAGGTCAGTAGCGGCATTCAACGCACGCTGAAATTTTCAGCTTATCTTCGCGAAAATGGCTGGGAGCCGATGGTTCTAACGATTTCGCCGCGCGCGTACGAGCAAACGAGCGATGACCAGATGGCCGAGATTCCCGAAGGCATGGTGGTCGAACGTGCTTTTGGTTTGGATACCTCGCGGCATTTAGCGATCGGCAAACGTTATCCGGGATGGCTGGCGCAGCCGGATCGTTGGGTGAGTTGGTTGCCGGGAGCGGTGTGGCGCGGCATGGCGATGATTCGCAAGCATCGCCCGGCGGCGATTATGTCGACTTATCCGATTGCGACTGCGCATCTGATCGGGCTGTGTCTGCAGCGCCTTAGCGGCTTGCCGTGGCTGGCAGATTTTCGCGATTCCATGACGGAGCCCGGCTACCCGCGCGATCCGCTGACCTGGAAAATTCATCGGCGTTTGGAAGCTGCGATTATTCATCGCTGCGCCCGCGCCGTATTTACTACGCAAGGTACGCTGGAGATGTACGCCGAACGCTACCCGGAAAAACCAAGTTCCAACTGGTCGGTCATCGAGAATGGTTTTGATGACGAAAATTTTCGTGATGCCGAAGCGGGCTTCGATCCGAAACCCTTAGGCCAGCCCGGCCAACTTACACTGATCCACAGCGGTATTTTGTATCCACAAGAACGAGATCCCAAGCCATTCTTCGCGGCATTGAAGGCGCTCAAAGAACGCGGTGATATTTCTGCAGAACGCTTACAAGTGGTGCTGCGCGCGACCGGAAGCGACCATCACTATCGGCCGATGTTGGAAGAATCGGGTTTAACGGACATCGTTAAACTGGCGCCGACCGTCAACTACCGTGACGCGTTGCGCGAGATGTTGGTTGCCGATGGTTTGCTGTTGTTTCAAGCGAGCATGTGCAACCATCAAATCCCGGCGAAACTGTACGAATACCTGCGCGCCGGCCGCCCGATTTTTACGCTGACCGATCCGATCGGCAACACCGCGAGTTCGCTGCGCACGGCCGAGGTTACGGACATCGTCAACATCACCGATGCAAACGATATCGCCGCCGGGCTGCGGCGCTTTTTGGATAAGCTGCGCGATGGCAGTGGCAAAGGCGTTCGAGCGGAAATCGCGAATCGGCATTCGCGCCGTTCGCGCACTAAAGAACTGGCCGCGTTGTTGGAACAAGTCGTGGCCGATCGCAAGTAGATCAGCATTTTTTCGAACTTGTAACATTCGTTTACAATCCCGCACCATCAAATTCGTTAGACTTCGCCGCTCCCATCATTAAGCAAGAGGCAGCAACGTGAAACGAATGGTTGTAGCAACCTCTCGCGGGTGGGAGTTGGCAAAATGGGCCGTGCTGGCGGGTGTTTGGTTAGCGATGTTCGGCTGCGCGCATGGCGGCGGCATTGGCATTAGTCTTCCGATCGGTCCGTTTGGTAGTGTGGGTGTGAACCTGAATTCCGATGGCCGCTTTGGCGGTTCGATCGGTATCGGCGCCGGCGGCGCTTCGATTAGCGTCGGGACGTCCGGCAAATTGCTGCCGGCTAAAGCGCCGAACGAAACTTAAAAATGAGCGTTCTCGCGTTCACGTTCTTTAATAGAAATAAAAAAGGGCGCCTAGGCGCCCTTTTCGTTTTGCTTGTTGCTATCGCTTAGCGATTGGCAACATACATCGTTACTTCAAAGCCGAAACGCAGGTCAGCAAATTCAGGTTTGGTCCACATGGTCATCATCCTTAAAAGTTGGGAGGTAGAAATTCGTTGCTACGGAGTGAATTCTGCGCCCGAGGACGTTTCCGGGCAATGCGAAAATCCGTAAATTTCGCTACGTAATTTCATGAGAAATGAAACTATCCTGTTGCTGGCCTGAGAGTGATTATTCATGCGCTTCTTCAAGCATGCGCGGCCAGGAGGCAATAGCGGCGGGCCTCCTGGCCCTAGTACTTACAATTGTTTAAGCTGTTGGATCAAATGGTTCACCGCTTCCTGCGCGCCGCCGTAATACATTCGCGTATTCTCCATATAGAACAGCGCGTTTTCGATGCCCGAGAAGCCCGCACCCTTGCCGCGCTTGATGACGATGACGTTTTTCGCGTAATCGACATTCAGAATCGGCATGCCGTAAATCGGTGAGCCGGGATCGGTTCTCGCGACCGGATTAACCACGTCATTCGCACCGATGATCAGCGCGACATCGGTGGTCGGAAATTCGGCGTTGATTTCATCCAGGTCAAAAATTTTGTCGTAGGGCACGCCGGCTTCGGCGAGCAGCACGTTCATGTGGCCCGGCATGCGCCCCGCGACGGGGTGGATCGCGAACTTCACTTGGATGCCTTTTTGCTCCAGCAACTGTGTCATTTCCCACACTTTATGCTGTGCTTGTGCGACGGCCATGCCATAGCCCGGCACGATCACGACCTTCGCGGCGTAGGCCATTTGAATCGCCGCATCTTGCGCTTCGATGGCTTTTTGCGTACCTTGCACTTCGCCGGTCGATTCCACCACTGGTCCCGGCGCAAGCAATTTGCTGATCGGTCGGTTCATCGCTTTCGCCATCAATTGCGTCAGCAGCGTTCCTGCCGCGCCGACCACGGTGCCGGCGATAATCATCGCCGCGTTTTGCAATACGAAGCCTTCAAACGCGACGGCCAAACCGGTCAACGCGTTGAACAATGAAATGACCACCGGCATGTCGGCGCCACCGATCGGAATGGTCATCAACACGCCGTAGATCAGCGCGATCGCGAAGAATAAAAAGATTACAAAGCCGCTGGTATGCGGATTCAGGATGATGACGATGCCCAGAATAACGGCCGCAACCAAGCTGCCGATGCTGACGATTTGGTGCATCGGTAATTGATAAGTCTTATTCATCCAACCTTGCAGTTTCGCGAACGCGATCGCGCTGCCGGAGAACGATACGGCGCCGATCAGCGCGCCGACCACGGCTAACGTAATCGTGATAGCCGAGTGATGCTCGCCTACCGGCGTGCCGCCGATCCGCACTAATTCCACCGCCGCGATCGCCGCCGCCGCGCCGCCACCCATGCCGTTATAAATCGCGATCATTTGCGGCATGTCGGTCATCGCCACGCGCTTGCCTGACACCCAGGCGATGCCGCCGCCGATGGCGATCGCGATAATCATCAAAATGTAATTGCTGGCGCCGTGAATTTCCGGATGGACGAAGGTCACCAAGGTCGCGAGCAGCATGCCGACACCGGCCCAAATAATGCCCTTCTGCGCCGATAGCGGCGAGCTCATTCCCTTCAAGCCGAGGATGAACAACACCGCCGCGACGAAATAACTAGCGTTAACGAACCAACTCATTTCGCGCTCCCTTTGCCACTCTTGGTGAACATGCCGAGCATGCGTTCCGTGACGACGTAACCGCCGACGGCGTTCATCGCCGCGAGCGCCACGCCGAAGAAGCCGATAGCTTGTTCCAAACCGGAATTGGCGCGACCCAGCGCGACCATCGCGCCGACCAGCACGATGCCGTGAATAAAGTTCGAGCCGGACATCAGCGGCGTGTGCAAAATCACCGGCACACGCGAGATGACTTCGTAGCCGGTGAACGCGGCGAGCATGAAAATATAAAGTGCTGTGAAACCTTCGATCATTTTTGTTTCCTCTCCGGTCATTCCCACTTTCGCGGGAGTGACAATCAAAAATTTAATTACCTTCAACCGCTTGACGGCTTGCCTCGTGAACGATCTTTCCGGCGTGCGTATACAAACAGCCTTTGATCACGTCGTCTTCAAAATCGAGCGCGAAGTTGCCATCCTTAATAAACGGCGAAAGCAAATTCAATAGATTTTTTGCGTACATTTCCGACGCGTGAATCGGCATCGTCGCCGGGACGTTGAGCGGCCCGTGAATAATTACGCCGTTCCCGGTGCGAATGGTTTCGCCCGGTTTGGTCAGCTCGCAATTGCCGCCGGTTTCCGCAGCGAGATCGACAATCACCGCGCCGGGTTTCATGCGCCCAACCATCGCGGCCGTGATGATTTTCGGCGCCGGGCGTCCGGGAATGGCCGCGGTACAAATCACCGCGTCGGCCGCCGCGACCACTTTCGCCAATATCTCTTGCTGCTGCTGTTTCTCTTCTTCCGTCAGTTCGCGCGCGTAGCCGCCCGAGCCTTCGGCGCCGCTGACGGCGGTCACGAATTTTGCGCCAAGCGATTCCACTTGCTCTTTTGCCGCCGCGCGCACGTCGTAGGCATCGATCATTGCGCCCAAGCGCCGCGCGGTCGCGATCGCTTGCAAGCCCGCGACACCGGCGCCGATCACCAATACTTTCGCCGGGCGAATCGTACCCGCCGCAGTGGTCAACATCGGGAAAAATCGCGGCGACAATTGCGCCGCCATCAACGCCGCTTGGTAACCGGAAACGGAAGCCTGCGAGGACAACGAATCCATGCTTTGCGCGCGCGTGATGCGCGGAATCAGTTCCATCGCGATGCTGGTGATATTGCGATCACGTAATTGCTTCGCCAACTCGACATTGCGGCCGGGCGACAAATAACTCACCAGCACGGCGTTGGCCGGCAACTGATTCGCTTCGTCCGCGCTCGGCGGTTGCACGCGCAGAACGATCTGCGCATCGCGATAGGTGTCATCGGCGGAACTCGCGAATGACGCATCGGCAAATTGCGAATCGGGATGGTGACTATTGGTACCCGCGCCGGATTCCAAGCAAACATTAGCGCCGAGCGCTTTGAATTTCTTGGCGACTTCCGGCGACATGGCAACACGGGTTTCACCGGCCAGGCGCTCGGCCGGCACGGCTATTTTGACTGGCATTTCAAACCCCCTGAAAAACGAATTAGGTTCGCTTTAATTAAGCGAAGCAAAAAATTATAAGCGAAAATGCTGCGCCGCACAAATCTCCGTGCGGCCGCGATTCGCAATGCTAACGTATAACCGAATGCGGCGTCGCGACTAATCGCGTGACGATCATTTTCGAGCGATCAAGCATTTCATCGATCTGCGGTTTGATCACGTTGGCCCAATGCGGATCTTCGTACACCAATTTGTACAAGCGCACGCGCTCCTCTTCGCTATCGAAGCGGCGCATCCAAATGTAATGGTCGTCTTCTTTTTCGTCAACCCAGCTACCGGCGATGACCATGCCTTTGGAAATTTGAAACGGGATGATTTCCTCTTCCATAAATTTTACCCAGCGATCGCGCTTGCCGTCTTTGATGCGGTATTGTCGGTATTCGAAAAACGACATTGGTTGCTCCTCTTTAAGAATAATTTACTTGGATTGTCGTATTTGAATGCCCGACATCGCTGCGATTTCACGCGGCCCCTCACCCTGCGCCCTCTCCCCGGTGGGGTGAGGGCGCACGGTGAGGGTACCGCTTTGACTATTCAGCTTTCGCTTTTTGGTTGCAACAACGCATTCGCACCATAACTTTTAAATTTCTCCAACACACGATCCATCTCCGCGTCATCAAGAATCACCGGGGCACCGGCCTGCAAGGCCCGCCAGTATTGCTCGCACAGGCCTTCTACCTCAAGAGCCAATCGCAGAGCGCCTTTCAGGGCATCGGCCAAAACGATCATGCCGTGATTGGCGAGCAAGCACGCCTTCGAACCATGCAACGCACCGACCGCGTGTTCCGATAATTCCTGCGTGCCGAAGGTCGCGTAGTGCGCACAGCGAATCGTCTTTGCGCCCGTTACGGCAATCATATAATGAAATGCCGGAATGTCTTTGCGCAAACATGCCAGCGCCGTTGCGAACGGCGAGTGGGCGTGCAACACCACATTCACCTCGGGCCGCGCTTTGAGAATATCGCGATGAAAATGCCACTCGCTCGAGGGCTTGCGTTTGCCAACCGCCGCGCCGGAAAAATCCATGAACACGATGTCGGCCGGGTAAGTTTCATCGTATGGCAAACCGGAAGGAGTAATCAAAAAACCATCGCCATGCCGTACGCTCAAATTTCCCGCCGTGCCCTTGTTCAAGCCGTTCGCGCTCATTGCTAAGCAGGTTTCGATGATGCGTTTGCGCAGGCGTTGTTCGTTCATTGCGTCTTTTTTAAGCGGTCATTGCGAGCGCAGCGAAGCAATCTCGTTTTTCTCGGCCCATGAAAGTCGAGATTGCTTCGCTACGCTTTCCATGAACCGACCTTCAACGGTAGGGTGGATCAAGCGCAGCGGATCCACCATGGGCGAAAAAAATCGGCGAACGATGTTCGCCACGGTGGATCCGCTTGGCT
>JANOGO010000259.1:0-14012 GCA_031406045.1 Pseudomonadota bacterium | reverse complement strand
GATCAAGCGCGGTAGGTTGGGGTGAGGAACGAACCCCAACATCATCGGCGTTCACCCCAATTGCCGTTGGAACTTCCCTCGGTCGCCCAATCAGGCGGGATCAATCCATCGCGAACAAACCGATGAATACTCGAATGTGGCCAATTGGCAGCGCGTTCGACGTATCCATGTTTCACGGGATTGAAATGAATGTAATCGACATGATGCGCAAAATCTTCGCCTTCATGAATCAAATGTTCCCAATAACGGCGCTGCCAAATGCCACGTTCGCCCTTCGATTTTCGGCTTTCTGAAATTCGCTCACCGTTGGGCAAACGTCGGGAAAATCCTGCCTTTATCAACGCCCAGCGGGTGGCAAAATCCGCGTCATCGGCCGGTAACGTCCACATCGCGTGCAGATGATCCGGTAGCACAACCATCGCATCGATCTCGAACAGGTGCGCGTTTTTAACACGCCGAATCGATTCTTTTAACAGATCGATATTCTCGACCAGCAAACTCGATTTTCGGTCGCCAATATTGACCGTGAAGAAATAGGTTGCGCCGGGTATGTTGGCTCGTCGGTAATACATATCGCGTTGTTGATTTGTTTAGCTTTATGTTGGGGTTCGTGCCTCACCCCAACCTACACTTAGCCAACCGCAAGTATCCACGGGGTGGCCTAAGGCCATGCGCCTCTCCGCGCATCGACTATTTCTTGATTGCGTACTTCGCTGCCCAGCCAAGGCCCGCGCGCGTCTCGCCTTTCGGTCGATATTCACATCCGATAAATCCGTCGTAGCCAAGCTCATCGATCTGATCAAATAGATACGGATAGTTGATTTCGCCGACGTCCGGCTCGTGCCGGCCCGGTGTTCCTGCGATTTGGTAATGACACGCAATATCGCGATACTCCCTGATTTTTTGCGCGAGATTTCCCTCCATGATTTGGCAGTGATACAAATCTTGCTGCAAAAATAAATTGTCGCTGCCGACTTTGTCAATCAGGTCTCGTGCTTGTGCTTGCGTGTTCAAAAAATATCCAGGAATGTCGTAATAGTTGATCGGCTCGATCAATGCACGAATGTTTTCTTTTTTTAGCCGAGCGGCGGCAACGCGTAAATTCGAAATGAAAATTTCGTTTAGCGTTTCACGCGCTACGCCTTGCGGTGCGATGCCAGCCATGCAGTGAACTTGCTCGCAGTTGAGTGCTTTCGCATAGGTGATCGCCAGTTCTAACGAATCGAAGAATGCTTGCTCGCGGCCTGGCAATATGCCTTGGCCGCGCTCGCCTTTTTCCCAATCGCCCGGCGCTAAATTGAACAACGCTTGCGTTAAGTTATTCTCTTGCAAATGCGTCGCGATTTCTGCGGGCGCGTTCTGATACGGAAACAAAAATTCCACCGCGCGAAAGCCCGCGTCTGCCGCGGCTTTAAAGCGATCGAGGAACGGCACTTCGGTGAACATCATCGACAGGTTTGCGGCAAAGTTGGGCATAAGAATGGACTCGGTTACGTGATAAAATTGAGGTCTAGTTCACATTTAGCGCGATGTTTGCGCATCGTATCATGGGCAAACTCGAAACATTTATCCCGCTCCTGCAAAAAGACGCGCTGGTCGCGGAATTGAAAGCGATTTTGCCTGCGGCGAATGTGCTTTCCGTTGACGAGGATATGAGGCCCTACGAGACCGATGGCCTGTCGGTATATCGCCAAATACCGTTGATCGTCGCGTTGCCGGAAACGGAACAGCAAGTTCAGCAGGTGCTAAAACTGTGTCACGCCAGCAATGTGCCAGTCGTCGCACGCGGCCAGGGCACGGGCCTGTCCGGCGGCGCCCTGCCCCACGCGCAAGGTGTGTTGCTGTCGATGACGAAGTTCATGCGCATTTTGTCGATCGATCCCGTCGCGCGCCTCGCACGCGTGCAACCGGGCGTGCGCAATCTCGCGATTTCCGAAGCGGTTGAGCCCTACGGCCTCTACTACGCACCGGATCCGTCGAGCCAAATCGCGTGCTCTATCGGTGGCAATGTCGCCGAAAATTCCGGCGGCGTACATTGCTTGAAATACGGTTTGACGGTTCACAATATCCACAAAATTCGTGTGGTGACCATCGAAGGCGAATTGTTAGAGATCGGCTCGGAGGGCCTTGATGCGTCCGGCTACGACCTACTCGCGCTCCTTACCGGCTCCGAAGGCATGCTCGCGGTGACAACGGAAGTCACCGTGAAATTGTTGCCGAAACCGCAGCGCGCGCAAGCCATCCTTGCTGCATTCGACGATGTCGAAAAAGCCGGCGCTGCCGTCGGTAACATCATCGCTGGCGGCATCATTCCCGCCGGTTTGGAAATGATGGACAAGCCTGCCATTCGCGCCGCGGAAGATTACGTTCACGCCAACTATCCACGCGACGCCGAAGCGATTTTGCTATGCGAATCCGACGGCACGAATGAAGAAGTCGCGGACGAAATGGCGCGCATGAAAGAAATCCTCGAGCAAAGCGGCGCGATCGAAGTGCGTTTCTCGCAAGACGAAGCGCAGCGGCTTAAATTTTGGGCAGGCCGCAAAGCGGCGTTTCCCGCCGTCGGCCGCATTTCGCCAGATTATTATTGCATCGATGGTACGATTCCACGCAAGACTTTGCCATTCGTGCTGCGCAAAATTTACGAACTCACCGACATCGCCGGCCTCGCGGTAGCGAATGTTTTCCATGCCGGCGACGGCAATTTGCATCCGCTGATTTTGTTCGATTGCGCCAAAGAAGGCGATCTGAAAAAGACCGAAAAACTCGCGTCGGATATTCTGGAATTGTGCGTCGAAGTCGGCGGCACCATCACCGGCGAACACGGTGTCGGCATCGAAAAAATCAACCAGATGTGCACGCAATTTACCGACCACGAGCGCGAACGCTTTCACGGCATCAAAGCCGCGTTCGATCAAAAAGGTTTGCTGAATCCCGGCAAGGCTGTCCCGAGTTTGCATCGCTGCGCCGAATATGGTCGCATGCATGTGCACGAGGGAAAAACCAAGTTCCCCGATCTCCCTCGCTTTTAGATTTCTAAAGAATGTCTTGTAGATAAATGACATCTCTCGTATCGGCATTGCCCACCCTCACCCTCTCCCGCCATTGCTGGAGAGGGAGTTGTCCCCTCGCCCCGTATGCGGGGAGGGGGGTTAGGGTGAGGGGTCGGTGGTCATTAATTTATACGACACTCAATAATATATGGACACCATCCACGCGCAGTTAGCGGAGCGCATCCGCACCGCTGCCGAAAAACAAACGCCACTTCGAATTGTCGGCGGCAATAGCAAAGCGTTCTACGGCCAACCAGTCAAAGGCGACGAGCTCGACGTCAAACCTTATTGCGGCATCATCGAATACGAGCCGAGCGAGTTGGTGATTTCCGTTCGCGCCGGTACGCCATTGCGCGAAGTCGAAGCCGCACTCGCCGAACGCGGGCAGATGCTGCCGTTCGAGCCGCCACACTTCGGTGATGCCGCGACCATCGGTGGCTGTGTCGCTGCCGGACTTTCAGGACCCGCGCGAGCCGCGCGCGGCTCGGTGCGCGATTTCGTTTTGGGCGTACGCATCATTGATGGGCTCGGCATTGATCAACGCTTCGGCGGCAAGGTCATCAAAAATGTCGCGGGTTACGACGTCTCGCGATTGATGACCGGCGCACTCGGCACACTCGGGGTCATTACGGAAGTGTCGTTCAAAATTCTTCCGTTACCCGTGACGCAAGAGACAATCAGTTTTGAGATGGCGGCAGAAAAAGCGATCGACCAAATCAATCGTTGGGCCGCCCAACCGCTACCGCTTTCCGCTACATGCCATACTGGAGATCGGCTCTGGGTGCGGCTCTCCGGCACACCTAGCGCGGTAGCCGCAGCCAAAACAAAACTCGGCGGAGAAGTAGTATCGAGTCCAAACGAGTTTTGGAATAGTATTTGCGAACAAACCACCGGCTTCTTTAAATCAGCGTTACCGCTTTGGCGCTTGTCCGTCCCGTCCGTTACGACACCCATCTCGCTGCCCGGTAAGCAACTCATCGAATGGGGTGGCGCACAACGTTGGCTAATGAGCGATGCGCCGCATGAAACGATTCGCGATACGGTCGCGAAGATCGGTGGGCATGCGACGCGCTTTCACAACGAACGTGGCACTGGCCCAGCGTTTCATGCGCTCGCCCCGGCAATCGCAACCTTACATCGCCGCCTGAAATCCACTTTCGATCCGCGCGGTATTTTGAATCCCGGCCGCATGGATAACTTCTGATTTATGTTCATCTCGATTCTCGATTCGTTTAAAGAAACGCCGCAAGGCAAAGAAGCGGATTCTATCCTTCGCACTTGCGTGCACTGTGGCTTTTGCCTCGCCACCTGCCCGACCTATCAACTTCTCGGCGATGAGTTAGATAGCCCGCGTGGCCGGATTTATTTGATGAAGCAAATGTTTGAGGGCCAAGACGTTACGGAAAAAACACAGCTTCATCTAGATCGTTGCTTGACTTGTCGTGCTTGTGAAACCACTTGTCCTTCAGGCGTGAAGTACGGTCGCCTCGTCGACATCGGCCGTAGCTACGTGGAAAGCCGCGTCCGGCGCGGCTTTGCCGCCACTTTAAAACGAAAAGCGTTAGCGGCGGCACTACCCAAACCGTCAATTTTCAAACTGGCAGTGAAGCTTGGCCAACTCGCTAAGCCCTTGCTACCCGGAATGTTGCAAAAGAAAATTCCACAATCACAACCACCTCAAACGTGGCCGGCGCCACGCCACGCACGCAAGATGTTAGTGCTCGACGGTTGCGTACAACCCACGCTCGAGCCAAACATTAATGCTGCAACGGCGCGTGTACTCGATCGCTTAGGCATCTCACTGATCAAGTCCGATCAAGCCGGTTGCTGTGGCGCGGTCGCTTATCATTTGAATCAGCAAGCCGATGGCTTGGATTACATGCGGCGCAATATCGACGCGTGGTGGCCGTTTGTCGAAAGCGGTGTCGAGGCGATCGTGATGACCGCCAGCGGTTGCGGCACGACGGTGAAAGAATATGGACACATGCTTCACGACGATCCGATCTATTCGAAGAAAGCGGCGCACGTCTCGGCGCTGACGAAAGACATCAGCGAAATCATCACTGCCGAAGCAGACGGATTTGAAAAGTTAATCGAGCCGCAAAAAAAGACCCATCAAAAAATTGCGTATCATCCACCCTGCTCGCTTCAGCATGCGCAAAAACTCAAAGGCATCGTCGAACCGTTGCTGGTAAAAATGGGCTATGAACTCACGCCGGTACCGGACTCACATCTGTGTTGCGGCTCGGCAGGGACCTATTCGTTGTTGCAGCCGGCGCTTTCCCAGCGTTTGCTGAAAAATAAAATCGATAATCTGAATCTCGGCAAACCCACACTCATCGCCACGGCCAACATCGGCTGTCAAAGTCACATCCAAACTGCGACGCAACTACCGGTGCGGCATTGGATTGAGCTGGTCGCGGAGTGTTTGTAAGCAAACCAGTGGGACAAATCGAGGTTGGACTTGTGCCACCGTCGATAAAACAGTATATGCGGGTTCCCTCCTCCTCGAAGAGGGGGAGGGCGAGGGTGGGGGTGGCGAGGTATAGTACATGTCCGCCACGCCCGTGCGCCCCCTCCCCAACCCTCCCCCGCGCAAAAAACGCGCAAGGGAGGGGGCAGATTTGCTTGCGGATAGTATTCACTCGCTATCGTAATTTAGTCTATTTGGTAGTTGTAACATGAGCGAAACGGGCGATTTATTCCGCCCACGGACGGTACTCAGCGTCGCCGAGTTAAACCTACAAGTCCGCCAGCAAATCGAGCGTAGCTTTCCGCTGCTCTGGGTCGGCGGCGAAATTTCTAACTTCGTGCGCGCCACGTCGGAGCATTGGTACTTCACGCTGAAAGATGCCAAAGCGCAGGTGCGTTGCGCCATGTTTCGCAATCGCAATCAATCTGCCGAATGGATTCCGAGCAGCGGCGACGCGGTCGAAGTCAATGCGCTCGTGACCCTGTACGAAGCGCGCGGCGAATATCAACTCATCGTCGAATCTATCCGGCGCGCCGGCCTCGGCGCGTTGTACGAAAAATTCGTCAAACTCAAGGCCGCGTTAGAAAAAGAGGGTTTGTTTGATGCTGCGCGCAAACGGGAAATACCCTCTTTTCCAAAACGCATCGGCATAATCACCTCACCGGCGGCCGCCGCGCTCCGCGATGTGCTAACAACTCTGAAGCGGCGCGCGCCACACATTCCGGTAATCCTCTATCCGACGACGGTGCAAGGCAATGGCTCGGCGATGGAAATCGTCGAGGCAATCAACATCGCGGGCACTCGCGCGGAATGCGACGTACTCATTCTTTGTCGCGGTGGCGGCAGCATCGAAGATCTCTGGTCGTTCAACGAGGAAGCCGTCGCACACGCCATCGCCGCATCGCCCATTCCGATCATATCCGGCGTCGGCCACGAAACAGATTTCACCATCGCCGATTTCGTCGCCGATGAACGCGCCCCCACGCCGACCGCCGCCGCACAACGCGTCGCGCCCGATCGCGATGAATTGCTCGAGCAATTGAACGACTACAAACGGCGCGCCCGTTTTTCTCTGCAACGCACGATCAACGACAACGCACAGCGGCTCGATCAAATCCGACAGCGCTTAGTTCATCCCGGCGTGCGTCTCGCACAACAATCGAAGTCGCTCGAAAACTTTGCCACGCGACTTCGCCTCGCCCAGCGGCATCGCCTCGAATCGATGGATTGGCGACTTCGACACGTTCGGCAACGCATCGAGGGGCAAGACAAAGGTTGGCGGAATCTAGCGGATCGATTGACACGCAACCGCGAACGAATAGCCCGCGCAATGGGGCAAAACATCGCCCTATCGAACGCGAAACTGCAGCGCCTCGCGGACAATTTAAATCATCTCAATCCGGCGCAAGTGATGGAGCGCGGGTACAGCGTGGTGAGGAATTCCCAAGGTGCGATTGTAAAATCCAACGTACAAATTTATAGCGGGGAAAGGCTTCGTCTGACCTTTGCGGATGGCGAATCGACCGCCATTGTCGAGCAAACAATACCTTAATCCGCAAATGACTGACTTGTCCCCTACGGCTTTGATTGGCGGCACCGATGCGTTCGTGCGCGTAACACAAAAGCACAACGAAGAGAAACTTGGGCTGGGAGAATTTCCTCGGACCCAACGTCGAGCGATTAGGCAACCACTAGAGCAATTCGAGAAAAGCTAACTAAAGGATTAGGCTGTAGCACGCGCCTACTTATCGGGCTAACACAATGTTGGCGATCGCTGAGCAATTTGGGGTATATTGATCGACGGTGAGTTGAACGGGAACCGAGCTAAGAACCATGATACGGGTGAGTCACACACGCTATGTGGTTTTGCTAGACCTGACCGAATACTGTTCGTTTAGCCGTTCGGGCTTGTCGAAGCCCATTCACCCGTCGACAGGCTCAGGGCGAACGAGCTTAAGCGAACAGCATTGAGACCTGACCACAGCGTTCGCCAACGGAATTTACGTTCTTACTTGGGACTGACTATAAAACGCGATAAGAAAGGGACAACATGAATTTTTCACTGGTATGCTTGATTGGTATTGTTTCAACTATTCCTTTCGGCCTGGCGTTCTTGCTGGCGCCAGAAGCGATTTCGTCGATATACGGCGTCGCAAATTGGAATCCTGGGACCTCCAGCATTGCACGGCTCTTTGGCGCTGTGCTGCTCTATGTCGGTGGCGCTTGTTTCGCAATGAAAGACACGACGGATCGGTCCGTTCAGCAGCGGTGCGCGCGGACATTTGCGGCTGTAAGCGTCGCGGCGATGCTGGTTGCGCTTCACTCCGCCGCAACTAATACCGCCAATTCGCTTATGTGGTCAACGGTAGTGCTTTACGTCTTTTTCACGGTGGCGTGGGGGAGCATCGCACTTCGGAAAATTGAACCCGCGTAAGTTACACTGGGTAGGGCGTCAATAAGCGAAGCGCATTGCGCGGTATGTGTGAATTCAAGTAAACCGCCGTTCGGCGCAATGCGCTTCGCTTATTGACGGCCTACATTTTTTTGGCCGCGCCAGGCCCGGTAGGTTACGGGTGAGGAACGAACCCCAACATCAACCTTCCTCGCAAATTCGGAACGTTCTTCGGATCATTCCGTGACTATGTTGGGGTTCGTTCCTCACCCGCAACCTACTTCCTCATTACCCTGATAGATGGCCGGGAAGTCGCGTGGATACTGGGTGGCCTTGGGCCATTGGCTCACAGCCAGGCTGCCTTCGTAATGAATCGCGTAAAAATCTACATGACTCGGAAGTTTTTACCCTTGAGCCAATGACCGGCATAGTCGGTCACACTAGGCGCCAGTTTCTTTTCTAAGCAATCGAATACCACCAACTTTGCTATCGCGCGCAGCCAGGTGAGTTGACGTTTTGCGAGTTGGCGTGTGGCGGCCATGCCGCGCGCGGCGAGTTCTTTGCGATCGAAATCTCCGTCCAAAAAGTCCCATGCCTGGCGGTAGCCTACCGCGCGCATCGCGGGTAGCGTCGGTGCTAACTCATATTCTTTTCTGAGATGTTGCACTTCGTCGATCAATCCACTTTCCAGCATGGCAGCGAATCGCGCATTGATGCGCTGATGTAATTCGCTGCGGTCGCTCGGCAGTAACGCAATCGGCAAGGCATCGTAGGCAAAATCATCGGCCGAACGCTTGCCGAATTGTTGCGACATCGGTGCACCGGTGAGATAACACACTTCCAAGGCACGTTGAATGCGTTGCGCATCGGTAGGTTTTAATCGTGCCGCCGTGGCCGGATCAAGCGCGGATAATTCCGCGTGCAATGCGGGCCAACCCTGCTTCTTCGCGCGATCCTCAATTTCTAATCGCAGATCGGGATCGGCATGGGGCAACGTGCTGATCCCCTCCATGAGCGCTTTGAAATACAGCATGGTTCCACCGGCGAGAATCGGAATTCTGCCGCGCGCAGTGATTTCGCTCATGGTGTTTAGCGCGTCACGTCGAAACTGCGCGGCAGAATAACTTTGGGTGGGATCGATAAGGTCGATGAGATGATGCGGCGCGCTGCTTAGCGTTTTGGCATCCGGTTTAGCCGTGCCGATGTTCATGTCGCGATACACCAGCGCAGAATCGACACTGACGATTTCGCCATTCAGGTGCTGTGCTAATTCGATCGCCACGCCCGTCTTGCCGCTGGCCGTTGGGCCCATTAACAAAATCGCCGCTGGTAAGGGCTTCGCCATGGCGCCTGCTAACAGCGCTCGCCCTCACCCCGCCCCTCTCCCGCCCAAGCGGGAGAGGGAGTGTTCCCTCGCTCCGTTTGCGGGGAGAGGGCTAGGGTGAGGGGCAGGCGGTCAATCACTTATCGATACCCAATAGATATGGCGCAAGCGCCTCACGAATTCTTTCGCCGCTATTCTGGCGCAAGCTCTGGTGAATCGCCAAGTAGCGTGCCTGCAATTTCGCACGCAATCTCTCTTCGCGGTACCAATTCAAAATCGCTTGCGCGAGGTTTTCGGGAGTTGCGTCTTCTTGCAACAACTCGGGAACGATAAATTCGCCGGCGAGAATATTCGGCAATCCGATGTAGGGCAAGTACCCACGCCCTTTTCGGCGCATTAGCCAAGCACTGATTGCCGACACGCGATAGGTGACCACCATCGGGCACTTCATCAGCGCGGCTTCCAGCGTCGACGTCCCGGATTTTATTAGCGCGACATCCGCTGCGGCCAACGCGGATTGCGACGCACCTTGCATACATATTATGTTTACTTTTCCAGCGGCAGTGTTCGATACCGCCGTTTCAAATTGTCGTTGCGTCTCCATTGTTGCGAACGGTGCAACGAAGTGCGCAAGGGGCAATGACTTAGCAATTTCTAGCGCCGCGCCAACAAATAGTTCGGCGTGGAATTCAAGCTCGCTGACGCGGCTGCCGGGTAATAACGCAAACACCGGAACATCGGCATCGATATTCAACGCACGGCGCGCCGCAGAACGGTCAATCTCTATTGGAATCTCATCGGCCAAGGTGTGACCGACGTAGGAAACAGGAATGCCTGCGTCACGATAAATTTTTTCCTCGAACGGAAAAATCGTCAGCATGTGGGAAACCGATTGCTTAATGCGATGGATTCGCTCTCCGCGCCAAGCCCAAATCGATGGGCTGACGTAATGAATCGCGGTGACGTCTTGCGCTTTCAGAGCGGCTTCCACACCCAAATTGAAATCGGGCGCGTCGATGCCGATAAAAATATCAGGCGGATTAGTTTGAAATTCAGTGATGATACTGCGCTGGATGGCGCGGATCGCGCGGTAATGTTTGAGCACTTCGACATAGCCGCGCACCGCTAGTCGCTCCATCGGAAATAGCGATTTGGCGCCGAGGGCCTGCATGCGTGGGCCGGCAATACCGACAAATTCTAGCGACGGGAAACGCGCCTGCAGTGCCGCGATTAAATGTGCGCCGAGTAAATCGCCGGATGCTTCACCGGCGATGATGCCAACTCGCGTCACTAGCGAACGATACCTCGGGTCGAGGTAAATAGAAAATCGCTAAGAAGTTTCAATTCCGGGCAGCCGGCTATTTTCGCGGTGATCTGCGCCTTCGCTTCTTCAAAAGTCAAACCATTGCGATACAAGGTTTTGTAGGCACGCTTGATCTCTGCAATTGCCTCGGCGGAAAAACCACGTCGACTGAGGCCCTCACTATTGATGCCGAAGGGCTTGGCGGGATTGCCGGACACGGTTACATAAGCCGGCACATCTTGCGTCAGAATGGTTGCGATGCCCATGAAGCTGTGGGCACCGATGTGAACGAATTGATGCACGCCGGTAAAACCGCCGAGGATGGCGTAATCGCCGATATGCACGTGGCCGGCCAATTGCACGCTATTCGCGAATACAGTGTTATCGCCGATCTGACAATCATGCGCGATGTGCACGTAAGCCATGATCCAATTATTATTGCCGATGCGCGTGACGCCGACATCTTGCGCGGTACCGCGATTGATGGTGCAGAATTCGCGAATGGTATTGCCATCACCAATTTCGAGCGAGGTGGGTTCGCCTTGATATTTCTTATCCTGCGGTGCTTGGCCAAGGGAGATATGACTGAAGATGTGGTTGTTTTTTCCGATTCGCGTCGGCCCACCAATGACCGTATGGGCACCGATTTTTGTGCCGGAGTCGACTAACACTTGGGCGCCGATCACTGCGTACGGCCCGATCTCAACGTCCGCCGCCAGCTCCGCGGTATTTTCGACAATTGCCGTCGGGTGAATCACGCCGGCACCTTACAGAATTTTCTCAGTACACATCAGTTCGCCTTCAGTGACGATTTGACCATTCACTTTCGCCTCGCATTTAAATTTCCAAATGCCGCGCTTCACCAAAACTAGCGAGCTATACAACATCAGCTGATCGCCGGGGAAAACCGGCCGCTTGAATCGCGCATGATCGATGCCGACAAAATAGACAACCGATTTATCGTCAGGGGTACGATCCAAACTTTTAAATGCGAGAATTGCCGCCGATTGCGCCAACGCTTCGATCACCAGCACACCCGGCATCACCGGATGATTAGGAAAATGCCCGCCGAAAAATTCTTCATTCATCGTGACGTTTTTGAGTGCCACGATGTGTTTCATCGGCTCGCATTCCAGCACGCGATCGATCATTAAAAACGGATAGCGGTGCGGTAAATATTGCAGGACTTCTTCGATATTCATGCCGCTCATGCGGTTCTCCCTTTGCTGACATCCTTTAATTGTTGTTCCAACTGCTCGACTCGGCGCATCAACTGCTCAATGCGCCGAATATGCGCGGTTGTTTTAAGCCATGCTCGGTTATCCATGTGCGGCAACCCCCCGCTGTAGACGCCGGCTTGCTTAATCGATTTTGTTACCAGCGTCCGGGCGGTAATCGTCACTCGATCACAAATCTCTACGTGACCCACAATACCGACGCCACCGCCGATTCTACAATGACGGCCAATAGATGTGCTACCCGCCACCGCAGCGCATCCGGCGATCGCCGTATGGGCGCCGACACGAACGTTGTGCCCAATCTGAATCTGGTTGTCCAGCTTGACGCCTGTTTCAATCACCGTATCGTCGATCGCACCGCGGTCGATCGTGGTGTTGGCGCCAATCTCGACATCGTCTTCGATTCTGACTCGCCCAAGCTGCGGCACTTTCAGCCATTGGTCCGCTTCGATCGCAAAGCCAAAACCGTCGGCACCGATCACCGCGCCGGAATGAATAATGACGCGATCACCGATTTCGCAATCGGAATAAATCGTGCTGTTCGGATAAATGATGCAATCGGCGCCGACATTTACATTTTCGCCGATGTTTACCTGTGAGTGAATGATGCTGCGCGCGCCAATTTTTGCACCTTGGCCGATACTTGTTAAGGCTCCAACGTGGGCAGATTCCGCCACCAGCGCCGTTGCGTGGGCAACGGCGCTCGCGTGCACGCCCGGCGCATAGGTGTTGGCCGGCGCAAACAGCGCCGCCGCCCTAGCAAAATATGCATAAGGATTAGCGGCGATAATTCTTGGCAGCGCTGTTAAATCCCGATCGCTCGGCGCCACAATCACCGCACCCGCTTTGGTGACGTTAAGCTGCGAACGGTAAGTCGGATTGGCTAAAAACGCCAGTTGATCGCCAGTCGCCTCGGAAAGCGTTCCGATCCCTTGAACGCGCGTCGCGCCATCCCCGACTAATTCGCCACCCAGCCTTGCTACAACTTCCTCAAGGGAGAAGCCCATCAGGCCGCCGCGAGATTACTTATCGGTGAGCGCCTTGAGAACTTTATCGGTGATATCGATCTTGGTGCTGGCAAACACCGCGTCTTGCACGATCAAATCGAACTTTTCACTCTCGGCGATATCTTTAATGATTTTATTCGCACGCTCCTGCACCGTCGCAAGTTCTTCGTTTTTGCGCATGTTCAAATCTTCGCGGAACTCGCGTGTTTGGCGCTGAAAATCGCGATTCAAATTCGCCAAATCACGCTCCTTGTTGCGTTTATCGGCTTCGCTCGTCGTCACACTTTCTTTCTCAACCTGTGCCTGCATATCACGCACTTGCTTGGCCATTTTCTGGAGCTCGCCATCACGCGCAGCAAATTCTTTCTCCAATTTCTTTTGCGCTTTCAGCGCCGGGCCTGCTTCGCGGAAAATTCGTTCGGTATTCACGAACCCAACTTTGAGTTCGACGGCAAACGCCTGCGTCGCCACCAACGCCATTGATAAACCTAGCCACTGCAGCAATTGTTTCAAATCAAATCTCCTTCTAAATCGTTCTAAAACACCGTACCTAACAAAAACTGAAAACGTTCGATCCGATCATCCGGTTTACGCTTGATCGGAATACCATAACTTAACTTGAGCGGACCGATCGGCGAAAACCACGTTAACGCAAGACCCGTGGAGTAGCGAAACTCTTGGACATCAAATTTTTCGCCCTTACCATAAACATTACCGGCATCGACAAAAACGCTAAGCCGTACCGATTTCTCGTCCTTCACCCGCGGTAATGGGAAAAACAACTCCATACTGCCGACTACACGACGATCGCCGCCCAGTGCTCGATTGTCGTTGTCTTTTGGTCCTAAGGAACTGGTCGCAAAACCGCGAACACTCGATACCCCACCACCGTAGAAATTTTTAAAGAATGGCAGTTCGTCGTTATTGCGATACCCGCCGCCGTAACCCAATTCACCATTTAGCATTAACGTAAAAACGTTGGTCATTGGAATGAACCATTGGTGCTGGTAGTTCAACTTGTAGTAGTTAAGGTCTCCGCCGGGCAAACCGAATTCACCGTAAACGCGCTGATAGTTGCCCTTGGTCGGATAGAAAAAACTATTGCGCGTATCGCGCGCCCACCCAACATCGGCCTTGAGCGTGTTGTTTTTCTCACCGAAGCGATTGACGTAATCCAAGTATCGCAGCGGACTATCGCTCACCAACGAAATATCGCTGCGCT
>JANOGO010000072.1:0-11109 GCA_031406045.1 Pseudomonadota bacterium | reverse complement strand
CTCGATCGTGACGCCCCAGTCGGCGCGCTTCTGCGCCACTGCCGCCGCCACCGCGTAATGCGAGCGCGGTTCGTAGGCGAAGCCGGGCGGGCGGTTGCCCGCGAGCAGCTGATCGATCAGCACGCGCGTGCCGGCGCCGCGATTGCGGTTCACCATGCGCAGGTTCGCATCTGCGAGCAGCTCGGCAGTCGCGCGCGGCTCATCGGAGCGCGTAACCACGCCCTGCATGCGCGTGTATCCGCGCAATAACAACAGGTCGTCGCGCAGGAACGGCGTGTTGTAGACGCCGGTTCCGGGGTCGAGCAGGTGGATCGGCGCGACGTCGCACTCTCCGCGCTCGGCGGCGGCGAGGCCGCCCTGGCTGCCGACGGCGAGCACCTTCAACGAGAAGCCTTGGCGCGCCAGCGCACTGGCGATTACGTCGAGGCCCGCACAGTGGCTGCCGATCAAACGTTGACGTTGTCTTACACCTTCTTCGATATGACCGCGGAAGCAGGGAGCAAAAGTTAGATGTTTAGAGCATTTCAAGCGGTATTTTGGAGTTTTTTTGGTGTACGCAAGGGCCTCGACTATGATGACGATGCAATCGCGCTAACACCGGCACAGGTTATATTTGCCGGTATCGTCAGCGCCCTGGTATTCATTTTGTCGATTGCGTTATTAGTTTATTTTGTGACTCGTTAAGACCGGTCCGAATGGCCAGCTTATCAGACTATAAGTGAGGGAGAATAAAAGGTGAGTGCACAATCCGTTGGTCATTATTTTGTTCCGCAACCGTCGCATTGGCCGATCACCGGCTCGACGGCGTTGTTACTGCTTGCCTTTGGCATGGTTACATTGCTGCACGGTAGCGCGAATATTGCGTGGATGTTGATCGGGCTTGGCTTTGCGGTGCTGATTTACATGCTGTTTGGATGGTTCGGCACCGTTGCGCGCGAAAGCGAGGCGGGAAACTATAACGAGCAAGTCGATCGCTCGTTCCGCTGGAGTATGGGTTGGTTTATTTTTTCCGAAGTGATGTTCTTCGCGGCGTTTTTTGGCGCGCTGTTTTACGCTCGGCAAATCTCGGTGCCCTGGTTGGGGGACATCGATAACAAATTGCTGTGGCCGAATTTCAACCCGACCTGGCCGACTAATGGCCCGCTGCCGTTCGAATCAAGAGACATTGCTAAAGTTAACGCGTGGGGTATCCCGGCGCTGAATACGCTGATTCTGCTAACCTCCGGCTGGACCGTGACGATGGCGCATTGGGCGCTCAAAAAAGGTAATCGCGGCGCGCTCAATTTGTGGTTGTTTCTAACGATCGCATTAGGCGTTATATTCTTGGGCTTCCAAGCCTACGAATATATGCATGCCTACCACGAGGGCCTGACCCTTAAGCAAGGCGTGTTCGGCGCGACGTTCTATATGCTTACCGGCTTTCATGGATTCCATGTCACCATCGGTACGATCATGCTGATCGTGATTCTGTTCCGCTGCATGGCCGGCCATTTTAAACCGGAGCAACACTTTGGATTTGAAGCGGTTTCGTGGTATTGGCACTTTGTTGATGTGGTCTGGTTGTTGCTCTTTATCTTGGTATACTGGCTATAGATTTAAGGCAGTCAAAAAAGCAGGTGGAGGGGGAGTTAGCAGTGCCGTCGTAGTAAAAACAAGAACTGAGTATGACCAGCACGCCGCGCCTAGCGCGGCGTGCTTTTTTAAAGACGCTCTTGATTGATCATACCTTGCGGCGTGATGAAGCCGAAATGATATCCAAGCATCAGAATCAGAAACAATGTGATCGATAGCCCAACCCGCCAACTCAACGCGCGAACTACCCGCGTCGACTGACCTTTATCTTTGATCATGTAGTACAGCGCGCTGAATAGGCTGCCCAAAATGAACACAAGAAACAATGCAATGACATATCTCATGAGTGATTCTCCGTCAGTACTCTGAGTCTAAGCTAAGGAAGCTCTGAATAAGTACGATTTCGTCATGATACTGCGTTACTCACAAAAAATAACTCCTTACATATCACCTATAAGTTGCGTCGATATTTTTTGTTCGCGCCTTGTCTCATTTACAACTCGAACTTATTCAGAGATTCCTTAAATGCCCTATCCCTTTGCAATTTCTGCGGCTGCCGATGCAACTCGGCCACTATGATTTTCAGCCGCGAATTATTCCAACGATTGCAACAATTTGCATGATGGCGGTTACCTTTTCTGCCGGCCGTTGGCAACTTAGCCGGGCCACCGAGAAGATGGAATTGCAATCGAAATTCGAGCAAAACCAGGCGCAGCCGGCGGTTAATTTAGATCGATTTTCCGGGGATCCAGGTGTGTTGCGCTATCGGCAGATGGAAGTTGATGGGGAATTTATTCCCAACAAACAAGTCTATATCGACAATCGCGAACACGATGGAAAATCCGGTTACCATGTTATCGCGCCGCTCCTTATCGCAGGTTCGAATCGAGTCGTGCTGATTAATCGCGGCTGGATCGCGCGTGGAGTTGATTATCCAAAAGCGCCGCCCGTATCGTTGCCCGTTGGTTCGATCAACATTGCCGGTGCAGGCAGTGTGCCATCATCGCGATTCCTGGAGTTGTCCGACCAAACTATCGCCGGCAATGTATGGCAAAACTTGACCTTTGCGCGAGCGAACAATGCCTTTGGGTTGTCGGTACTGCCGGTCGTGATATTGCAACAACAGAACGTGGCTAAAGGGCTTACTCCGGTTCGCGAAAGGCCTAATTTTAAGATCGATATGCATCGTGGATATGCGTTCCAATGGTTCGCACTCACGGCAACCCTTATGGTGATCTATGTCGTCGTCAATACCAAACGTCGCTCAGCGTAGTTTTCGAGTTAATCTTGTTTTAATTTTCGCGGTTTTTGCGATACCGTTGATCGCGGCGTATCTGAGCTTTTTTGTCTGGCCGCCACAAGGCCGCCTGAACTATGGGGAATTACTCGAGCCAAAATTAATTCCCGATGTGGCCCTCAATAACGCCGAAGGTAAATCGTTTCCCCTCGGCAATTTGCGCGGGAAGTGGATCATGCTGACGATTGATTCCGGTGATTGCGACAAAGCGTGTAATCAGAAATTGTTCTTGATGCGTCAGATACGGATTTCGATGACCAAGGAAATGAATCGAATCGAGCGAGTGTTGGTATTAAGCGGCGACGCGAAACTCACCGCGGCGACGCTGAAAGAATATCCGGGCATGCATGTGCTCTCCGGCGCGAACCAGGCCTTAATAAACACATTTTCCGGCGTGCCGAATGTGGCCGATTACATTTTTCTGGTCGATCCGGTCGGCCAGGTCATGATGCGTTACGCGAGAAATCCGGATCCGGCGGGCATTCGCCGCGACCTAAGCCGTCTTTTGAGTGTCTCGCAAGTAGGTTAGCGATGTACCGGAATTTGATCAAATTCGCCACCGTCTTGACCTTTGGAATCGTCGTCCTCGGAGCGTTCGTGCGCTTGTCAGATGCGGGCTTAGGCTGTCCCGATTGGCCGGGATGTTATGGGCATGTTACGGTTCCCGACGAAGCCCACGAGCTTGCCGCCGCGCAAGCAAAATATCCCAACCAACCCGTCGAGGTACGTAAAGGCTGGATCGAGATGATCCATCGTTATTTTGCATCAGCGCTCGGGTTGGTGATTATTGCCATCGCTGTGATGAGCTGGCGCCGCCGCGCCGAAATTCGCTCGGTAGGGCTACCGTTTTTTCTGGTTGGTTTGGTGCTGTTTCAGGGCTTGCTTGGAATGTGGACCGTCACGTTGCGGCTCTATCCCGCCGTCGTGACCGCGCATCTCATCGGCGGCATGACAACGCTTGCCTGTTTGATGTGGCTACTCATGCGTCAATATCGCTTGGCTTCGCCGAACCGTAATAAGCGTTTCGAACAACTCAAGCGACCGGCGCAACTGGCGCTGATCGTGATCGCCGCTCAGATCGTGCTGGGGGGCTGGGTCAGCACCAACTATGCGGCGCTGGCGTGCACCGATTTTCCGAAATGTCACGGCACTTGGGCACCGGCGGCGGATTATGCCAACGGCTTTTATCCATGGCGCGATCTCGGCCGCTCGGCCAGCGGCGAATTGCTGCAGCAGGACGCATTGACCGCAATTCATTGGATGCATCGAATCGGCGCGTTAGCAACATTGCTTGTCGTGGGCTATCTCTGCATTCGGCTTTTGCTAAATGACCGATTTAAACGCTACGGGCTTTTACTGTGTTGCGCACTCGCGTTACAACTGATGTTGGGGATCGCGAACATCCTGTTCAGTTTGCCCTTATCCCTTGCCGTGGCGCATAATGCGGGTGCGGCCTTGCTGCTGGCGATCTTGGTCGCCTTAAATTATCGATTACACAATAAAAATTAATTTGTTTTGATTATGTCGACATCCTACGCAATAGAATCGTCAGCTAGTCTGGCACAGCAATTCTTCTTACTGACCAAACCACGAGTGGTTTCGTTGATCGTTTTCACCGCGGTCATCGGCATGTTTCTCGCGATCCCCGGCATGGTGCCGGTGCCGTTGTTGATTGCGGCCACATTGGGAATCGCCTTGGTGGCCGGCGCCGCGGCGGCAATTAACTGTTTGGTTGAACAAAAAATCGATGCGGTAATGGCGCGCACGCGCGGCCGGCCATTACCACGCGGCACGCTAAGTTCGGCGCAAACCTTAGGATTCGCCACAGTCATCGGCGGAATCGGTTTATTCCTGTTGTATTTCGCGGTCAATCCGCTGACCATGTGGCTGACCCTCGCCACGTTCGTCGGCTATGCCGTAATCTATACCATTTTGCTCAAGCCGGCGACCCCACAAAATATTGTTATCGGCGGCGCATCCGGCGCGATGCCGCCGGTGTTGGGATGGGCGGCCGTAACGGGTAACATCGCACCCGACGCGTTGATACTATTCCTGATTATTTTCGCCTGGACGCCGCCGCACTTTTGGGCGCTGGCGTTATACCGCAAGTTGGAATACGCCAAAGCGGGCGTTCCGATGTTGCCGGTGACCCATGGCGATAAATACACCCGGCTGCACGTGTTGCTCTACACCGCCATCTTAACGGCCGTGACGCTGTTACCGTTTGCTACCCAAATGTCGGGAATGATTTATCTTGTTTCGGCAGTGATACTCGATGGGATATTTATTTATTACGCGATCAGTATTTATTTTCACTACAGCGATGCCTTGGCGAAACGCACTTTTAGGTATTCGATCTTGTATCTCTCGCTACTTTTTGCGGCTCTGTTGATCGACCATTACATTCGCTTCTAGGATTTAGATGCGGCAATTCCTAGCCGTTCTCGCGCTGATCTGTCTCGCCGCCTGTGGCAATTCGGGGAATACGTCACAGCCGCAATTCTTAGGCATCGATATCACCGGCGCCGACTACGGAAAGTCACTCAGGTTATCAGACCACAACGGTAAACTTCGCAGCCTAGATGATTTCAAAGGCAAAGTGGTATTGGTTTTCTTCGGCTTTACCCAATGCCCGGAAGTATGCCCCACAACGCTGCGCGATTTAGCGACGATCCTCAAGCAACTCGGCGCGGATGCCGATCGCGTTCAGGTGCTTTTTATCACGCTCGATCCTGCGCGCGATAGCCAAGAATTGTTAGCCAAATTCGTGCCGTCTTTTCATCCGAATATTCTGGCGCTACGAGGCGACGAAGCGGCGACAAAAGCCGCGGCACAAAGCTTTCATGTGTTTTTCGAGAAGCGTCCGGGTTCGACGCCGGAAAATTATACGATCGAACATTTTACCGGCACGTTCGTATTCGATCGCGAGGGAAAGCTGCGGTTGCTGATGAATTATGGCCTTGCTATCGATAAGATCATCCACGACATAAAATTATTGTTGTCCTAGGATTCGCTAATAGCGATATTGCACATACGCCCAAATTTTTGTCAGATCGAACGCCTGTTGGCTGTTCGTATTTCGCGCAATGTTCAGCTCGTTTTGATCGCTACGATAGTCTGCGTATTTCAATCCCAGCAAAAATCCTTTTGCAATCGGTCGCTCGATTAGAAAATTCCATTCGTTGCCGTACCGATAATGATCGCGGTCGGAATGAAAAACGTGATAAGTCACCGATGCCTGGGCACCCAGCGCCTTCACGTTAAATGAGGCAAACAAATCGCGAATGCCATCGCCGGGCGTTACGAGAAAACGATCGGCAAATCCCTGGAATGCATGATTGGTTCCCAGCGGCGTTTGAAATGCTTGAGCGCCGCCTTTGCCGCCCAGTTGCTCAATGTTTAGTTTGAAACCGATGGATTCAATCGAACCACCAATACTCCGGTTAACACCCAACTCACCGGCAAAATAGTTAACCGCAATATCGCTTGGGTTTTCTGCGTAGTCACGTTGGTGGGCGAATTCTGCGGCGTAGAGCAGTTTTGTTTTCGCCGCCACTTCGAAATCACCTTGCGCACGCAACCCAATGGTCGCCGTTGAAAATCGCCGTGCGGTCGTGCTGTTAAAGTCAAGTAGATAGGCGTAGCCCTCAATTTTTGCCAATGCCAAACCACCATACTGAACGTTGACGAAATGGCTTTGCATTGGAAAATCGCTGGCGTCCGGCAATGAATTATCTTCGCCAAAAATACGATTGGTGTTCCAAACATAAGCATAGTCGGCGATTATTTTTGGCAGCGCGAGATTAGTCACGCGTAGCGCATCAAAGCTCTGGAAATTTTGCCGGAACAATACATTGCCGATGAAGCGATGCAGTGGCGCTTCGCGATGGGTAATTTCTTGCCGTCCGAGGGTAACGACCGTTTTGGGAACATTGCCGAAGCGCAGAAATGCCTGGTTGATTTCGGTTCCTTGCGGGTCGACGATGGTCGCGCGATCAGCTACAGGGTGCGCGCCGCCATCGTCGTAGCGGTCGCGGCTGAAGGCACGAACATCCTCTAATTGACCATATGCGCTGATGCCGCGAAAGTTTCCCGTTTGATAGCCAAGCGCGGTGCGCAGCGTCGATGCGTAACCGTTTTTGATCGCCGGACGCCCATCCTCGACGCGTTCGAAACGATAGCGCAAAAAAATATCAGGCGTGCCGTTTATCGCCGCATCGACCAGGCTGTCCTCGGCGCTCGCCGTTGCAATCATCAGCAACTGCAACGCGATTAAGCCCCTGGTTTTCGCGCACGTTTTTCCCCACCCATTCATGGGGTAAGTATAACGCGGCTACTTCACTTCAAAAACAACCGGATTGTTCGATCAGTTTCGCCAGCGCGGCGCAAATGTCGGCGACCCCGATGGTCGCTTTGCCTTCCGCTGCCGGAATCGGTCTCGCGGTAGAGGTCAGCAAATTCCAAATATCGTGCTGTGACAAACCCGGCCTTTTCTCCAGCAACAGCGCAATGGCGCCGGAAACGTGCGCGGCGGCGAGCGAACTACCTGATACAAAATCATAACTTTCTCGTGGGGCGGTGGTCAGAATTTCAATTCCCGGCGCGGCGAGCAATCCTCGACTGCTCGCCCAGGTGGGCATGTGCGCTTGCGCTTTGGAATCGCTCGCAATCACCGCAATGATGCTCGTCAAATCAGCCGGAAAGCCCGGCGCATCGGCGTCCTGCGCTGCTGCTGCAACGACGATGATGCCCTTGCTTTCGGCGGCCCCAATCAAACGCTCCAGCAACGCATCGGCCGGCCCGCTCAGGCTCATGTTAATGATGTGAGAATTCATATTGATCGCAAAATCCAGCGCCTTCGCTAGCGTCCAACTACTGCACAGCGCCGCGTTGTTGCGTGATTTCGGATACCAGCAAGCCTTGGCCGCCATCAACTCCGCATCCGGCGCAATGCCGTAGATGCCGACGCCATCGTTCGCGCGCGCGCCGATTACGCCCGCGACAGCCGTGCCATGCGGATCTTGCGCGAACGAGGATTCGCCACCTTCGACAAAATTAGCGGTTTTCGCAATTCGCCCGCGCAAATCGGGATGTTCTTTATCCATACCCGTATCGATCACCATAATGCGGACGCCTTTGCCGGTGCTGAGGCGATGGGCCTGGTCCGCGCGCATCGCGATTGCGCCATATTCCAACGCCGCATATTGATCGCTGTGGCTACCCTGCATGCCGGCAAACACGGCGTTCATCTGCACCGATTCAACGCGCGGGTCGCGGCGCAAGCGATCGAGTACATCGCCTAACGCGCGATCGCCCGGTATTTCGTAGACGATGCATTGCACTCGTAACGAACTCAACGGAAAGTTGCCGACCTCACGCAGTTGATACTCGTCGCTCAGCGCTTTCGCGGTAATCGCCCATTGCTCCGGTGTGGCGTCCGCCAGCGTGACGATGATTTGACCTTGGCGCAATTGCTTTGGAAACGATGGCGAGGACTCCGTTGGCCCGCCGCCGGTTGCGCAGCCGATCAACGCGAAAAGTATTGCAGCCAAAAAACAGTTAATTCGATAGGAGTATTTCATTCGATGTTCCCGTTCTTCATTTCCGCCAGACGAACCTTAGCATTCGCGCGTAGCTTCGCCAACGCTTGCACGGCAGAATTCGAGTTAGAATTTTTTTCGCCCAACGCAATCGAATAAACACCGAGCGGCGACGGGCCGTCGATCACTTGGCTGTCGATCGATAACAGCAATTCGCGTAGTTGTTTCTCCGTGATGTCGTCGGCAAAGACCACGCGGAACTGGATTCGTGCGCCTTGTGTTTGCGCGCCGGGATTCGATAGCGTGCGGTAACCTTCCGTCGGAATCAGCACTCGGTAAAAAAGTGTCGTAGCCAGGGCCAATACCAGCGCGCCTTGCAGGCCAAGCGTAAAGCGCGCCGGCCCCGGTGTATTGCTCAGCCACGGCAACCATTTCGCCAGCCAGCCTGCCCGAGGGTTCGATTGTGCCGCACGTTTTTCGAAGGCGTCGACGTTCTCGATCACTTTTGCGAAGTGTGCGGCTGATGGTGCCCACGTATCCCGTTCATTCGACTTAACCGATGCATATTCGTTTTTGCAACGCACGACTTCGCTTTGACAGCTCGGGCAATCGCGCAGATGGGCGTCGACCTCGTCCAATTCTTGCGGGCTCAAGCCATCATTGACGTACCAAGGCAATAATTCCCATACGTAGTCATGCTGTTCATTTTTGTTTTTTGGTTGCGTTGTCATTGTATTGGGCTCCGGTCAATTAATCGGGCATTGCCTTCGAGGCGTGCGAGCGATTCGGCCAAATGCTTGCGGGCATAAAACATGCGCGACTTCACCGTGTTCACGGGGCAATCGAGTGCGTTCGCAATTTCTTGATAGGAATAATCTTCGGCAAACGCCAGCTCAACCACGGCGCGATGCTCCGGCGACAGCGCATCGATTGCCCATTGCAGCGCGCGGCCCAATTGCCGTCCTGCCAATGTTTGTTCGGGATTATTCGGATCGATGCGTATGTCACTCGGATTGCTATTCGCAAAATCATCCGCATCGGTCGGATCGATCGACACCTCAGCGTAATGCTTTGAAACGCGCGACGCCGCTTTCATCGCTTTATTTTGCGCAATGCCGAACAGCCAAGTCGACAAGCGCGATAGCGATGGATCGTAGCTTTGCGCGCGTTGCCAGACGACTAACATCACATCATTCATCGCTTCATCGACCAGGTCACTGCGTTTCAGTAAGCGCATCAGAAAACGGCCCAATCGCGGCGAATAGAGGTAATACAATCTTTCAAATGCGCGGCGGTCTTTATTGGCGACCGCGCGCATCAGTGTTGCCGTTTCCTCGGCATTAAGTTCGCCGGCCCGCTGCGGTTCCGTTCCAAACATCATCGAGGTCTTCGTCGGTAAGTTGGGAACATGGTATGCCAAGCTCACCGGGTTGACCAGCAGCCGGCTCACGCGCCGGTTTTGCATCACGGAAACTAGGTTAGGCGAAGCCGATCGCTGCCCGGTATCAAACATGACGGATGATCGATAAGGTTGAAGGCGGGTTTCGTCGTTCAAAATATTGCATTTGCCGTGTCAAACGCGAATGGAGCGACGCGGTCCTCGAGAAAGACTTGCCGACGAAATTGATGGTCGTTTGATTCATGCCGCCTCTGGTGACCTAGTAGAATTTTATCCGAGCGTATCGGTTGCTCTGTGCGTAATTCCCCGGTCAATCAAGAAAGGTTCAAAGCAATTTCAACTATTTTCGATAAATTAAAAATAAAAATGAGCATCGCCAGGAGCCTTATGGATACTGGCTCCTGGCATAGGGTGCCTGAAACGGCAATACCCAAGCGCTTCTTGGCGATGTCATAAGTTAGCCGCGGCCATGGGGTGCCGAAAAATCCACCAATGGCCCAACCGGAATGATGCCGTTCGGGTTGAGCTTGCGCATACCGCCGAAATAGCCATCGCGAATGTGGCGTTCGTTAATCGTTGCGGCGATGCCCGGCCACTGATACAGCTCGCGGGTGTAGGCATATAAATTCCGATAGTCGATCAGCCGGCTCAAGTTACATTTGAACAGGTTGTGATAGACCCATTCGAAGCGGATTAAGGTCGGAAAAAGTCGCCAGTCTGCTTCGGTGGGTTGATCGGCGACCAGGTAGCGATGGTTTTGAAGGTGCGCGTCAATGTCGTCCAGGGTGGCAAAGAAACGATAGAGCGCATTTTCGTACACCGTTTGACTCGATGTAAAACCACCGCGGTACGCGCCCTGGTTAACGGTGGAGAAAATGCGTTCATTCCATCGATCGATCGCCGGCCGCAATGGTTCAGGGTAGAGGTCTAACTCGGGTCGCGCGGCGAAGTCGTTAAATTCGCTATTCAGCATGCGAATGATTTCCGACGATTCGTTATTGACGATGGTGCGCTCGTGTTTATCCCACAGCACAGGCACGGTGATGCGGCCGGCGTAATTCGGGTCTGCCATCGCATACAGTTCGCGCAAACCATGCAGGCCGTACAGCGGATCGGGCGCTTGTGGCGAAAAAGTCCAGCCCACGCCCTCTTCCAAGTGATAGTGCATGGCGGTGATGTCGATCGCGTGCTCCAGCCCTTTCAACGCTCGCACGATTAGCGTGCGATGGGCCCACGGGCAACCGTACATGACGTAGAGGTGATAGCGGCCGGCCTCGGGGCGAAAGCGCGCATTCGGCTCA
>JANOGO010000235.1:0-3424 GCA_031406045.1 Pseudomonadota bacterium | reverse complement strand
TGCTCTTTGCCCCAAGCTTGCATCACGAATGGGTCGTTGACCGAAATGCACGCGATTTCGTCGACGCCCTGGGATTTTAGTTCGGCAGCTTTCGCAACGAATCCCGGCAAATGGCTGGCCGAACAAACCGGCGTGTACGCTCCGGGCAGGCCGAACAGCACGACCTTTCGGCCTTTCAAAAGTTTGCTGGTGTCGATATTTGCGATGCCGCTCGCGGTAAGTTGCTTGAAGCTTGCGGCGGGAATTTGATCTCCTGGTTTGATAGGCATGTTAGGTTCCTGTAGCAAATTGAGGTGAAAAATAAGGAAGCTCTGATTTATTTCGAGTTCTAACCCCGAAAAGGGGACAAGGCAAGACAAAGAGCGAAGGAAAAATTGTGACGCAGCGTATGTTTGATAGGTGAGGCACAATTTTTCTTGAGCAACGCAGGATTGCGACGAAATCGGAATAAATCAGAGCTTGCATAATTATTGCGCAATCAGCTTTACTAATGCCTGACCGGTGCGACCCGCGAAAGCGTCGGCCTGGTCGGCGATCATGTAATTTCGCATACCGAAGATGCGGCGCACGTAAGCGTCAGCGTGGCGGTCCAGCGTTAGGCAAAAAGTTTGGATGCCTTGCGCGGCGGCGCTTGTAACGGCGTGGCGGGTATCTTCTACGAGATAGTCCTCTTCGAAGACGTCGATATCGGACGGCTCGCCATCGGTGAGCAAAAGAATAACTTTGTGATCCGCCTCCTCACGGCCAAGCGTGTGGCTCGCATGCCGCAACGCCGCGCCCATGCGGGTCGAGAGGCAACCTTCTTGGCGATACAAAAGTGCTTTTTGGTCGAGTCCGAACGGTTCATCGAAATCTTTGATACAGATGTAATTCACCTCTTGACGGCCATTCGACGAAAAGCCATGCACGGCAATTCGATCGCGTGACGGATCCAGAGATTCCGCGACCAACGTCGCCGCACGTTTCTCGACATCAAGCACGCTGGTGAAACTGCCCGGCACAAATCGTTTTGTCGATTCCGACAAGTCCATCAGTAACACGATCGCGGTCGCGCGGCGGCGGCGGCCATGGCGCCGGAAAATGCGCGAATCGGGAACCGCGCGGCTACGGCGCGACACCATGCTGTCTACGGCTGCATTCAAGTCGAGCTCGTCGCCTTCCTCCAATCGATTCAGACGCAACGATCGATCGGGAATGCGTTCCAGGCCTTTGAAACGAATGCCTGAGCGCGAGCCGATGCGGCTGGATTTACGTTTTGTTGCAGTTTTCATTGCGGATTCAGTTTCGATGACGGTCGCCCAATCTTCGCGCACCGCTTCGAGCTTGCAATCCCATTCCGGGTAGTGAGTGCGACGGCGTTGGTCGACCTCGACGCGGCGCAGGTTTTGCATTTGAGCGTCATTCAATTCCAGCGGTTTCAGTTCGAATTTCTCACGCGCTACTGTTTCCATTTCATCCACCGTTGCGGCGGCGTTAAAATTCCACAGCAACGAGTTATCGTCGCGATAGACTGGCTCGACTCGATAGGTGCTGGCTTTAAAAGCCAAGCGCATTTTTTCGACATCAATCGCCAAAGTGCGTGCGGCCTTGTCGAATGCGGCAACATCATGCAAATCGCGCGCTGCGTCTTCGAACAATTGATGACCCTTGATCACCCACGGATTACTGTCTACGTAATCGGGATCGTGTAGCGCATGGGCCAGGCGCGCCGCGAGGCCGGAAAAATCAAAGCCAGCACTGCTTCGCGTCGCGTTGTGAAATAATCCCCACAACGCATTTAGGCCGGGGTAATACTGCGCCAAGAGCCGCTCCACACGGGCATCTTCGAGCAATGCCATGACCGCAATCAACATCGGCTGGCGGTTACCCGCGGGCCGGGCGAGCGGCGAAAAGCGTAAATGCGCTGCGGCGTGGGCCGCAGCAGCGCGGTACAGTCGTTTGCGCATATTGAATGCAACCGCACCGGCGCGCCGTGGGAATAGCAGGAGATCTTCGCCAACCACGAGGTTCTTCGCCGCTACGCCGATGGCCGATGGTTCCTGCAACTCAAGGCGGAAATTCGGAAATCCGAAACCAGCAAAGTAATGCAGTAGTGCTTCACGATTGGCGAGAATCTGCTCTGCGCTTGATTCTTCATGACCATCGGCAAACGCAAGTGGATCGTCGATCTCAAAATGTCGCAGCCGTTTCACCGGTTCGCTGCGAAATCGCTGCAGACCATGAAACGCCCACCGGCGCAACGTCATCACGTCGAGTTCGATCGGCATCGCCCCGAGTCGGTCAATCAATGCGATCGCACAAGGCGGTGCTTCGACACCGACTTGGCAGATCAGATCAACCAGCGCCGCGCCATCGTTTTCGCTGTTAAAACGTTCTTCCAAGTCGGGCATGACGAGGCTAAGCGCGTCGTACGCCGAGCGATCGTTGTCGCGCAAAACTTGCAACCGCTGTAGCGCGTCGCCGGCGATCACGGCTGCGGTCCAAAATAGTTTTCGACAAAGCCGTCGAGGGCGCCGAGCAAGTCTTTGTCGTCGGTCAGCGGCGCGGTCATCGCTAACCGGCAAGCGTCATGTACGTCGATGCCCTCGACGATGAGCCCACCGGCGTGGATCAGCATGCGCGTCGATATACCTTCCTCAAGCCCGCGTCCGCACAGGGCGCGCGACTGGTGCGCAATGCCGACCAGCTTCGTCGCCGTCTCCAATGTAACTCCACTTTCATGCGCCACCACGTCGGCTTCAATAGTGGCATTTGGATAGTCAAAATCAATCGCACCGAAACGCTGCTTGGTCGATTGTTTTAAATCTTTTGCGGCACTTTGGTATCCGGGGTTGTAGGACACTACCAGGAAAAAATCAGGATGGGCCTTGACCAATTCGCCGCGTTTATCCAACGGCAAAATTCGGCGCTCGTCGGTCAGCGGATGGATGATGACATTGGTGTCTTGCCGCGCTTCGACGACCTCGTCCAAATAACAGATCGCGCCATAGCGCGCGGCAAGCGTCAGCGGGCCGTCGTGCCACACTGTGCCATCGGCGTCGAGCAGATAGCGCCCGACCAGGTCCGATGCCGTCATGTCTTCATTGCAGGCCAACGTAATAAGCGGCAGCTTCAAGCGCCACGCCATGTGTTCGACAAAGCGCGTCTTTCCGCAACCCGTCGGGCCTTTCAAAATCATCGGCAACCGGCGCCGGTAAGCAGCGCTGAACAATGCGATCTCTTTACCTGCGGACTGATAATAAGGTTCGTCCTCGATTAGGTAAGGTCGAATTTTTTCGTTCACGGAAGCCGTCACGCTGGAATCCACGCGCTTCAATTCCGATCTGAGTGAGCATGACGCATCGGCGTCACGCGAAATTGTTTCTCGCTTGCTTTGGCGAAGACGCCGAAGCAAGCGAGAGGACAGCCGTACCAACCGGGGACG
>JANOGO010000200.1:0-1581 GCA_031406045.1 Pseudomonadota bacterium | reverse complement strand
CAATCGGTCGCGGACACGCGCACGCCGAGCGGCAAATCCGCCGGCCATACGGCGCGCACCGCTTCGATGACCTCCAACGGATAACGCATGCGATTGGTGCTGCTACCGCCGTATTCGTCGTCGCGTTGATTAGCGAGCGGCGACAAAAATTGATGCAGCAAATAGCCGTGACCGATATGTAATTCGATGAGATCAAAGCCGATGCGCACCGCGCGTTTTGCCGAATCCACGAACTGTTGTTTCACTTCCGCGAACCCCGCGCGCGTGATCGCCGCTGGCGTATGCCAACCCGGCCCATAAGGAATTGCCGAGGGTGCAAGCGTTGTCCACGCGCCCTCTTCCGCTGTCAGCGGTTTGCTACCGTCGCTCGGGCGATGCACGGAACCTTTGCGGCCGGAATGGGCGAGTTGAATGCCAAATTTCGCGACGCCATAGTGCTTGCAAAAATCGATAACCTTTTTTAGCGAGGCTTCGTTTTCGTCGCTATACAAACCCAGACAATTTTTTGAAATGCGCCCAGCCGGCGAGACGTGCGTGGCTTCGGTAATGACTAATCCGCCCGCGCCCATCGCGAACTGGCCGAGGTGCATTAAATGCCAATCATTCGCGCTGCCGTCGGTCGAGGCGTATTGGCACATCGGTGAAACGACGACGCGATTTGCAATCGTGAGACCACGCAACGTGATCGGCGAAAAAAGTGTTGAAGTCATGAATTTTCTTAAATTGTGGACGCGATGGCTTTGCCGACATCTTCGGTGCTGGCCTTACCGCCGGCGTCCGGCGTGCGCGGGCCGTCGAGCAATACTTTTTCAATCGCGCTGACAATTGCCGTGCTAGCTTTTTCGTATCCCAAATGTTCCAGCATCATTGCGCCGGACCAAATCTGGGCAATCGGGTTGGCGATTTTTTTCCCGTAAATATCCGGCGCCGACCCATGCACCGGCTCGAACAGCGAGGGAAAAAGTCGCTCCGGATTGATGTTGGCGGACGGCGCGATGCCGATGGTGCCCGCCGTCGCCGGACCGATGTCGGAAATAATGTCGCCGAATAAATTCGATGCGACGATGACGTCGAAGCGCTGCGGATTGAGCACCAGTTGTATGGTCAATCCGTCGACGTGATATTGACTGGTTTTAACCTCGGCGTAATTTTTCGCCATCTCGGCGAAGCGCTCGTCCCAGTACGGCATCGTGATCGAAATGCCGTTCGATTTGGTGCACGACGTCACCAATTTGCGTGGCCGTTTCATCGCCAATTCAAACGCGAATTTGATAATGCGATCGACGCCCTTGCGCGTGAACACCGATTGCTGCGTGACGAATTCACGCTCGGTGCCGGCGAACATGCGCCCGCCAACCGAGGAATATTCGCCTTCGGTATTTTCGCGCACGACGTAGTAGTCAATGTCGCCCACTTTGCGACCAACGAGTGGACAGGGAATGCCCGGCATCAACCGCACCGGGCGCAGGTTCACATATTGGTCGAAGACGCGGCGAAAATTAATCAGCGAATCCCATAACGATTTATGATCCGGCACGATCGCCGGCCAACCGGTGGCGCCGAAGAAAATCGCCTCGTGGC
>JANOGO010000192.1:0-11538 GCA_031406045.1 Pseudomonadota bacterium | reverse complement strand
GCTGGTATTGCCTCTTCGGGCAGATCATTTCACATCGTCATTGCGAGGAGCTAGGCGACGAAGCAATCTCGATTTCCAGTGCTGCGAAAATGCGAGATTGCTTCGTCGCAAAGTGCGCTCCTTTCCTTGAACCCGATTTGATCGACGTTTGTAGTAATGACGGCTTGCCCCTCACCCCCACCCCTCTCCCCAAAGGGGTGAGGGGGCGGGGTAGCCTTGGGCTATGAGGGAAGGCTTGGGTTTGGGACTACTGCGGTTCGTGTTCCATGAGCAGTATCGGCTCGGCCGATAAAGGCAGCTCGCAATGACAAAATTGGGAACTGATAGTGCTTTGTGCTAACTGGAAAACTGTTGCCGCAAAATATTCTTTTGTACTTTGCCCATGGTGTTGCGCGGTAGCTCCTCGACAAAATGAACGCGCTTCGGCACTTTGAAACTCGCCAATTCGGTTTTCACGTGGCTAATTACATCGGCATCGGTTAGCGTCGAACCATTACTGCTTCGCACGATCACAGCCGTAACCGCTTCGCCAAAATCAGGATGCGGAACGCCGATCACGGCGGATTCGGCAACGCCGGGTATGGCGTCGATCAGCAATTCGATCTCCCTGGGATAAACATTGAACCCGCCGCTGATAATGAGATCTTTTGCGCGGCCGACTATCGCAACATAACCATCGCGGTCGATGGCGCCGATGTCGCCGGTTCTGAAATAACCATCGGCGGTGAATTCTTCGGCGGTTTTTTCCGGCATGCGCCAGTAGCCGGAAAAAACATTGGCGCCTTTAATCTCGATGCCGCCGGTTTCGCCGCCATCAATGCGCAAGGTCACACCGGGTAGCGGTTTTCCGACGCTGCCGCCGCGACGCTCGCCATCGTAGGGATTAGAGCAAATCATGCCGGCTTCCGACATGCCGTAGCGCTCGAGGATGGTGTGTCCGCTGCGTTCGTGGAATTCGTTAAATGTATCGAGCAACAACGGCGCCGAGCCGGAGACGAATAAGCGCATCGATTTGCACGGCTCGCGCGTGAATGAAGTTTCGGTAAGCAAGCGCGTGTAGAACGTCGGCACGCCCATCAGCATGGTTGCCCGTGGCAACGCATTGATCACCGCACTTGCATCGAACTTACGATGGAAAATCAGTTTCGCCCCGCTGAGCAAAATGGTATTGAGTGCGACGAACAAACCGTGAATATGAAAAATGGGTAGTGCGTGAATCAATGTATCGGAGAACCTGATGCGCCACGCGTCGCACAACACTCGCGCGTTCGACGTGAGATTCCCATGTGTGACCATTGCGCCCTTGGAGCGGCCTGTGGTCCCCGAGGTGTAGATGATGACCGCAAGGTCATCCGGCTTTGATGTTGCGGTAACAAATTGCGTCGACGAAGGTGAAGCGGCGTCGATAAACGAACCGGCTCCGTTTTGATCCAACGTAAAGGTATGTGGAACTTTTGCGTCGTCGCACAACGCTGGAAACCATGCCAGATTTTGTGGCGAGCAAATCGCGACAGCCGGTTCCGCATCGCCGAGAAAATAGCGAATTTCACCTTGTTGGTAAGCGTTGTTCAGCGGCAGATAACACAGCCCTGCGCGCAAGCAGGCGAGATAAAGGAGAACGGCTTGCGGCGATTTTTCTACTTGAACCGCGACGCGATCACCCGTTTTTAGTCCAAGGTTAATTAGAAAATTCGCGTAACGCGCAGTTTCTTGTTCGACATCGGCATAAGTAAAAATTTCACCGGAATCGGCTTCGAGAAATATTCGCGCGGGCGATTGCAGAAAGCGTTCGGCGAAATAATCATAGGTGTTCATAGGACGGGTCGTTTGTCGAACGCAGTAGCTTGATTTTAACGCAACCCTCCGATATCTCCCTCCAGGCTTAGCTAAGTCGCTACTGGTTTGTCGATTAGGTCACGCAGAAGTTTGATTTGATCTCGCTGCATTTTGATCAGTTCGCCCCATTGACTCTCGCGTAGCAGATCGACTTTTTCATGCAGCATCATGATTTCCAGTTCGGCCTTCAAATTTACTTCATAGTCGTGTGCCGCGTTGATGCGATCTTTTTGCGATTGCCGGTTTTGCGACATCAAAATGACCGGCGCTTGAATCGACGCCAGCATCGAGAGAAATAAATTCAGCAAAATGTAAGGATACGGGTCGAATGCTTTGCCGTGTTGGGCGAGTATGAAAGAGTTCAGGACGACCCAAACGAGCAAGATCGCGCCGAAAATAAAGATGAAAGTCCAAGAGCCGCCAAACGCGGCGACCGCATCGGCGGCGCGCTGGCCCGGCGTTGTCGGGTCGAACTCGGTCGCGATGTTCCGAGCAATGTGTTTGCGGCCGGAAACATGGCGCGCGACTTTTTTCGCCGATTCGTCCAGCGATTCAAAGGACGCACCCAGTAGTCGTTCGGCGAATTGATTGGATTTATGCATGATGCCTCCTCGGGAGATGGACGTGAACGCCAGACTGATTGAGATGCGAGTTGAGTATGTCAGTATCGTTGGAAAGGCGCATGGCCCTTGGCCAGCCGCTGAACATTACCTCGTCGGGCATACCTTGCCAGTACCGGGTGGCCTAGGGCCAGGCAAGCACCACGGGTGTGTTGGCATGACGCTCGTAGGGTGGATCAAGCGAAGCGGATCCACCAAGCTGCATTAAAATATCTGAAAGCAGATCCTTCACAAGGTTCGGGATGACAGTGTTGTTTGGTGGATCCGCTTCGCTTGATCCACCCTACATTCATCTAATGATTTAGTCGCCGCGCAACAATTCGTTGATGCTCGTCTTCGCGCGCGTTTTCGCATCGACTCGTTTGACGATCACGGCGCAGTACAAGCTGTATTTCTCATCGCTTGACGGCAAATTTCCCGAGACGACAACCGAGCCGGGCGGAATTTTTCCGTAGCTGACTTCACCGCTTTCCCTGTTATAAATTTTCGTGCTCTGGCCGAGATACACGCCCATGGAAATCACCGAGCCTTCGCCGACGATAACGCCTTCGACCACTTCCGAGCGCGCGCCGATGAAACAATTATCCTCGATGATGGTCGGGTTGGCTTGAACTGGCTCGAGCACGCCGCCGATGCCGACGCCGCCACTGAGGTGAACGTTTTTGCCGATCTGGGCGCACGAGCCGACCGTGGCCCAGGTGTCGACCATGGTGCCCTCATCGACATAGGCACCGATGTTGACGTAGGAGGGCATCAGTACTGCGTTTTTGGCGATGAATGAACCTTTGCGCGCGATGGCCGGTGGGACGACGCGGTAACCGCCTTTTTGGAAATCTTGCGCGGTATAGTTAGCGAACTTCGAATCGACTTTGTCGAAATATTGGGTGTTGCCGCCATCCATGATGTCGTTGTCTTTCAAGCGGAAGGATAGCAATACGGCCTTTTTAATCCATTGATGCGTGATCCATTCGCCGTTGATTTTTTCTGCGACACGGATGCTGCCGGCATCGAGATTGTTCAAGGTTTCCGCGACGGCATTTTTGATATCGGCCGGCGCCGACGTCGGCGAAAATTCAGTGCGCCGCTCCCACGCGGCGTCGATGATTTGTTGCAAACTCATGATTCTCCCTTAAAGCGTTTTGACAAACTCGGCGATGCGCTGCGCCGCATCGATGCATTCATTGAGCGGCGACACCAGCGCCATCCGTACGTAATTTTCACCGGGATTGATGCCGTGGGCATCGCGGCCGAGATAACTGCCGGCGAGCACGGTGACATTTTCGTCTTGATACAAACGCCGCGCGAATTCCGTATCGGCAATCGGCGTTTTGACCCAGAAATAAAATGCCGCATCCGGCATCGCAAGCGGTAACACCGGATTGACGATGTCGTAAAACGCTCGAAACTTTTCGCGATACAAACGGCGATTCTCAATCACATGGGCTTCGTCTTTCCACGCGATTTCGCTGGCGGCTTGCACCGCCGGATTCATCGCGCTGCCATGGTAAGTGCGATACAACGTAAACTTTTTCAAAATGTTCGCATCACCCGCGGCATAACCGGAGCGCATGCCGGGCACGTTGGAGCGTTTCGATAAGCTACCCATCACGATTAACCGCGCATAATCGCTCAGGCCCAGTTGCTGCGCGGCCTCGAGCGCGCCGAGCGGCGGATTGGCGTTGTCGAGATAAATTTCCGAGTAACACTCGTCCGATACGATGGTGAAGCCATATTTTGCCGAGCGGTTGAATAATTGTTCCCACTCGTCGATCGACATCACTTTGCCGGTCGGGTTCGATGGCGAGCAGGCATACACCAACTGCGTGCGCGCCCAGACTTCGTCGGGCACGCCGGTGGCATCAAAGCGGAAATTATTTTCCGCCACGGTGTTAATGAAATAGGGCTGCGCGCCGGCGAGCAATGCGGCGCCCTCGTATATTTGATAAAACGGATTCGGGCAAATCACCGTTGCATTAGGCTTGGCGCGATCAACGATCGTTTGTGCAAGCGCAAAAATCGCTTCACGGCTACCCAGCGTCGGCAAGACTTGCGTGTTGCCGTCCAAGTCATTGAGGTTGTAGCGGCGCGTCAGCCACGCGGCGATCGTTGCGCGCAGCGAATCGCTGCCGAGCGTCAATGGGTAGCGTGCGAGGCCGCCGAGATTGTCGACCAGCGCATCGGTAATGAATGGCGGCGTCGTATGTTTCGGTTCGCCGATCGACAATAAAATCGGGTTGAGTGCGGCGTTCGCCGTGGTAGTTTTGAAAAGCCCGCGTAACTTTTCAAACGGATAAGGTTGCAACAGAGCGAGATCGGGATTCATGTTTTTGCACCGTATTTTGCTACGGTGTGATGACAAACGATTATTCTTTTGAGTGTTAAGCTGCGCGGCAAGTTCCGCCGACAAAATTCAAGGCCGTATTATATTCCCGATGCAAGGCCAACCAAACAAATATTTTCCGCCAACCCTCTCGCTGCTATTGGCCGCAGTGATTTGGGGAACGGTTTGGTATCCCTATCGCTTGCTCGAAGGTCAAGGACTGCAGGGCACGCCAGCCACATTTCTAACTTATCTGGTGACGTTGGTACTCGCGGCAATATTCTTCACAAAATCATGGCGCGAATGTTTGAATGCGCCGGCCTGGTTCTTCCTGCTGGCAATGGCTTCGGGTTGGGCCAACTATGCGTATGTCATGGGCACCCTCGAAGGCGAGGTCATGCGCGTGTTGTTACTGTTTTATTTGGCGCCGGTATGGACTTTACCGCTCGCGCGGTGGCTACTGGGTGAGCGGCCGTCGCCAGCGAGCTATCTCGTGGTATTGCTCGCGCTGGTCGGCGCGATCACGATGCTTTGGCGCCCCGAACTGGGCTTGCCATTGCCGCGCAATCTTGCCGATTGGTATGGCTTGTCGGCTGGATTTGCATTTGCGCTAAACAATGTACTGGCGCGGCGCTTAAGCAACAGCAGTATAGGCGCAAAGGTGTTCGCCAGTTGCTTCGGCGTGTTGGCGATTACTGGTGTTGCGATGCTTGCCAAGGGCGATTTGTCGAGCATCGTTGAGGCGCGCAGCAGCGCGACAATTTGGCTGGTGATTGCTGTGGGCGGCGCGCTATTTTGCAGCTCGTTAATGGTGTTCTATGCGGTGATCCGGCTTCCCGCAATTCGCGCCATTGTCATCATGTTGTTTGAATTAATAGTCGGCGCCGTCACATCCAGTTGGCTCGCGGGTGAAAGTATGTCGACGCGAGAATGGGCTGGAGGCATCTTAATTATTTTAGCGACATTGATCTCTGCTGTGTCAGAACGCAAGCCAGTCCAACGTGATTCGTCTTCGCGGGAACGACAATAGAATCTATCCGCGCATAGTCGATTGACTTTCGAATTGGCCAAGATCCACGCGCGGCGCGGCTTTCCAGCCTTTCTTGCGATGTTCAACGACGACGTTGGTGAAAATACCGCCGCGCACATAAAATTTTGCAGTAAGCCGCAAAAATCGCGGCGCCATCGTCTTGACTAAATCATCGACAATTTTATTCGTCACCGCTTCGTGAAACGCGCCCTGATCGCGATACGACCAAATATAGAGCTTCAAACTTTTCAGTTCGATGTTTTTTTTGTCCGGGATAAAATCCAACAACAAATTCGCAAAATCCGGCTGCGCTGTTATCGGACACAAGCAGGTAAATTCCGGGATTTCCATGTGGACGTGATAGTCGCGCTCGGGTGCCGGATTAGGAAAGGTTTCTATTTTATTTGATGGCGTGCTTGGCATGGTTCCAACCCAACTAAACTAAGGTAAAATTACGATTCGCTCGGGGGATCGACGCACGGTAAAACCGTCGCGCGATCGACGTTGTCAACCGCTATCATAACTGCTAAATCGTTTGCGTCTCACTCACCTAAAGCTTGCCGGGTTTAAATCTTTTCCCGAACCCACTCATATCCATATGCCGGGTCAGTTGGTCGGCGTGGTCGGCCCGAATGGGTGCGGTAAGTCCAATCTCATTGACGCCGTGCGCTGGGTGCTGGGCGAATCCCAGGCCAAGCAGTTGCGTGGCGAAACCATGCAAGATGTGATTTTCAACGGCACCGCGAATCGCCAGCCCTTAAGCCGTTCCAGCGTCGAATTGGTGTTCGACAACAGCCTCGGCCGCGCGCCGGGCCAGTGGTCCACTTACGCGGAAATCTCGGTCAAGCGCGTGCTGGAACGTAACGGCGATTCTTCTTATTACATCAACAATACCCATGTGCGCCGCCGCGACGTTACCGATATTTTCATGGGCACGGGGCTGGGCCCTCGCGCCTACGCGATCATCGAACAGGGCATGATTTCACGCATTATCGAATCCAAGCCGGAAGAGTTGCGAGTGTTTCTTGAGGAAGCCGCCGGCATTTCTAAATATAAAGAACGCCGCCGCGAAACCGAGCTGCGTCTTAGCGATGCCCGCGATAACTTAAAGCGCGTCGAAGATATTCGCTCGGAATTGGGCGGGCAAATCGAGCGCTTGATTGCGCAAGCCGAGCAAGCGCAGCGCTATAACGCGCTGCAAACGGAACTGCGCAATACGCAGAACCTGTTGTTGATGATCAAAAAGCGCGACGCCAGCAATCTACGCGAGCGTGCGCTGCGCGACATCGAAAAGATCAATACCGAAATTGAAGCCGAGACCGCTAATTTGCGTGCCGCCGAGGCACGCATCGAAGAGATGCGCCAAGGACATTACGCCGCGTCCGATGCGGTCAACGCGGCGCAAGGTTTTCTGTACGAGGCAAATGCCGAAGTCGCACGCCTGGAAAATCAACTGCAATATTTGCGCGATAGCCGTAAGCGCTTGGAGTTACAACTTGCGCAGGTCGGCGAGCAAATTCAAGCGCTGACATTGGAAAGCGAAACCGCGGCGCGCGACACGATACATTGGCAAGGCCAACTGAAACTAAGCGTTGAGCAACTGGCGCTGCGCGAGCAGGATGCCACGCGCGAGCAGGGCGCGCTGCCGGATGCGGATCAGGCGCATAAGGCAGCCAGCCAAGCCTTGGCCGAAACCAACACAGTGTTGGCGCAAACGGAGCAATCCAAACGCCTCGCGCAAACCCATCGCGAACACGCCGAGCGCATTTTGCAGCAACTGCATGCACGGCGCGAAACTTTGAGCGACGAACAGCGCGCGCTGGTGCTGCCGGACATGGCAGCATTAGCGCAATTGGTTGCGGCCGTTGCCGGCCTGAGCCAGGAGCTAAGCGGCTTGCAACAGAGCCTGGCTGCACAGCAAGAGCTGGCGCCGGTTTCCGAGCAGGCATTGCTGCAAGCCAATGGCGACGCGGAAGATAGCCAAGGTGCTTTCACGCGCGTTGAGGCGCAAATTCAAGCGCTGCAAACACTGCAGCAACAACAAAATCGCGACGAAAAAGTCCAGCAATTTCTTGCCGCCCACAATTTACAAGGCCAAGTGAAATTGTGGGAATCCGTGCAAGTCGAGCCCGGTTGGGAAGACGCGCTGGAAAGCGTGATGGGCATGCGCCTGAACGGCATTCGCGTCGACGATTTGGATGGCGCGATGCGCCTGGATCCGCCACCGCCGCCCGGCATCACTTTATTCGGCGCCGGCGTCGATACGATCGCCGCTGCGCCGATCGTGCCGTGGACGCCGTTGTCGCAACGCATCGTTCGCGCCGAGCCGCACGTGGCCGGTGTGTTGGCGGATTGGCTCGCCGAAATTTACGTGGTCGATACTTGGCAAGACGCATTGCCGCTGCGCAATCGCTTGACCGCTGGCGCCGTTTTCGTTAGTCGCGAAGGTCATTTGATCACGCGCCACACCGTGAGTTTCTTCGCGCCGCAGGCGGAAATGCATGGCTTAATTGCTCGGGCGAGAGAGATCGTTGGACTGAAAGTCGAGCAAAGTAAATTGCAGCACGTTCTCGCCGAGCGGCGCGAAACCGCAGCGAACGCGGAACGCCGGCATCGCGAAAATCGCGAACAAATTGCGGCGCTTCAGCAACAACTCGGCGAACGCCAAGCGGCCCAACACGCGCAAGAAATCGAGCGCTTACGCTTGAGCCAACAATCGGAGCGTGTCAGCCATCGGCGCGATCAAATCGAGCACGAGTTAAGCGAGATTGCACAGCAGGTCGAAGCTGAAACGGTAACGCGCGACGCCAGCGTATGCGAATTGGAACAGCATGAAACGCAGTTCGCCGCGCAGCAGAGCCAATTACAGCAACGGGGAGCCACGTTGCGCAACACCGAGGCGGCATTGAATCAGCGCCGCGCCGCGCTGCAAGCGGCGGAACGCGCATTGCAAGAAGCGAAATTTTTTGAGCGTTCTTGCCGCGAAAAAATCCAGGCGTTAGAGACCGCTAGTCAAAGTCTGGCGCGGCGCAGCGACGAGTTGAATCAGAGCCGAACGGCGATTGAAACGGATATCGCGGGGTTGGTGGAAGAAACGCTTCTGACGACTTTGCAAGGCGCGCTCGGTTTACGCACCACACGTGAAAGCGATTTAACGTCGCGACGCGAAGCGTTGGAAAGCATCACGCAAAATCTCACCGGCGTTGAGGAACAACGCTTGACCGCCGAGCAGAAAATCACGCCGTTGAAAGACAAAATTAACGACCTGCGCTTGAAGGAACAAGAAGCGCGTTTGGGCGAAGAAAATGCCGCGGAGCAAATGCTGGCGAATGGTTGTGTCGAAGCGGAGCTGCTACCGTTATTGGAAAAAGGCATGCGCGCCAACGCGCTTTCCGGCGATATCACGCGAATCAATGGCGACCTTGAAGCGCTCGGCGCGGTGAATTTAGCGGCATTGTCGGAGCTGGAAGCGGCGCGCGAACGCAAAGATCATTTGGACAGTCAATCGGCGGATTTGAACGAAGCCGTGGCGACGTTGGAATCTGCCATCCATCGCATCGATCGCGAGACAAGGGAACGTTTGCAGGGCACGTTCGATCAAGTGAACGAAAACTTTTCGACCTTGTTCCCGACACTATTCGGCGGCGGCATGGCTCGAATCGAACTCACCGGCGAAGAAATTCTCGATGCCGGTTTAAGCGTGATCGCGCAACCGCCCGGCAAAAAAACCAGTTCGATTCATTTATTATCCGGCGGCGAAAAAGCGCTGACGGCGATGGCGCTGGTGTTCGCGTTATTCCGTTTGAATCCGGCGCCGTTTTGCTTGCTCGATGAGGTCGACGCGCCGCTCGACGATACCAATACCGAACGTTTTTGCGAGTTGGTGAAAAAAATGTCGGAAGACACGCAATTTTTGTTCATCAGCCACAATAAAATCACCATGGAAATGGCCAATCAATTGATCGGCATTACCATGCAGGAATCCGGCGTATCGCGTGTGGTTGACGTCGACATCGAACAGGCCATTCGCATTACCGAAGATGTCGCAGCTTGATAGGAAAATAGAAAGAAGATGGGCGATTTAACGTTGAGTTTAGGGATATTGGCCGCGCTGGTCGTCGCGGGAGTGTATGCCTTTAATCGTCTGCAAGAACGCAAGTACCGGCGCGAGGCCGAAGACGCGTTCCGTCAGCCCGATCAAGATGCACTGCTCGACGAGCCCGCTGTCGTGCGCGCCGCGCAGCGCAAGGAGGCACTCGCGAATGCCGAGCAAAATTCGTCGGCGCCGATCATCAAACCCAAAGAAATCGTCGAGCCGGCGCTCGGGTTAGATCCGATTGCGACGCCGGCATCGAGCTTTAAGCCCAGCGAGTTGATCGACTACGTTGCGGGCATAAAATGCGACGAGGTCAAGACCGGGAAAGTGTTGAAAGAAGCCGTTGCGCGCTATCGCTACAACGGCAAGCCGGTGCGCTGGTTGGGACGCGGTAACAATTCCGGCGATTGGGTCGATATCGCGGGACCGGAACAAAATTTCGCCGAATTCAAAGCGGCATTGCAGTTGGCCAATCGCGCCGGGCCCGCGACGGAATTGGACATTGCGAGTTTTGTCGGCATGCTCAAAAACGTCGCCGCGGAATTAAAAGGCCAGGGCGAGTTCGCGAACGAAGCGGAAGCCCTTAAGCGCGCCGATCAACTCGATCAATTTTGCGCGGAAGTCGACTTGCTCGTCGGCGTGAACGTGATCAGCACCGATGGCGGTTCGTTTCCGGCATCGAAAATCCGCGCGTTAGTCGAGGCTGACGGCATGGCCTTGGAACCCGATGGCGCATTCCATCTGCGCGATGAAAATGCCGCCGAGTTGTTCTCGATGGTGAATCAAGAACCTCGGCCATTTTTGTCGGAACATACAAAGTCGATTTCAACCACCGGTGTCACGTTTCTTCTCGATGTACCGCGAACCGCGAATGGCTCGGCTGCCTTTGATCGCATGGCCATTGCCGCGCGCCGTTTGTCCGGGGCGTTGCAAGCTCGCGTGGTCGACGACAAGCGGGTTCCGCTAACGGATTCCGAGTTAAAGCGCATTCGCACTCAGCTTGAGGAAATTTATTCGCGCATGGCGCGTGAAGGCATTGCAGCGGGTAGCCCCGATGCGTTGCGGCTTTTTTCTGAATGACCGCAGATGAGCGCGCCGTGCGCCGCGCCGCGGCTTTACGCGACGAACTCAACCTACACAATCATCGCTACTACGTCTTAGATCAACCCACCATTCCCGACGCGGAATACGACATGCTGTTTCGCGAGTTGCAAGCATTGGAAACGCAGTTCCCGGCACTTATAACGCCGGATTCGCCGACTCAACGCGTGGGTGCAACACCGGTCGCGGAGTTTGCGTCTGCGCGGCATCGCGTACCGATGCTGTCGTTGAATAACGCGTTTGACGACGAGGATATCGTTGCGTTCGACAAGCGCGTTCGTGAAACCGTAGACGTAGCGCAAGTCGATTATTTTTGCGAGCTGAAGTTCGATGGGCTCGCGGTGAATTTAACTTACGAGAATGGCGTTCTTGTACGCGGTGCGACGCGCGGCGATGGCAGCGCCGGCGAAGATGTGACGACGAACTTGCGGACAATTAAAAGCATTCCGCTGAAATTGTCGAGCGCAGCGCTACCGGAATTATTGGAAGTTCGCGGCGAAGTAATCATGTTCAAACAAGATTTTGCCGACATGAA
>JANOGO010000184.1:0-12020 GCA_031406045.1 Pseudomonadota bacterium | reverse complement strand
GTTGTTGACGATCAAGCATCTCGGCTTGGTCGACTATGAATCCACTTGGCACACCATGCAAGCGTTTACCGCGCAGCGCGATTGCAACACCGGCGACGAAATCTGGCTGCTGCAGCATCCGCCGGTGTATACCCAAGGGCTGGCCGGTAAGCCGGAGCATTTGCTGATAACGCCCGCAATTCCCGTCGTCAAAACTGATCGCGGCGGTCAGATTACTTATCACGGCCCCGGTCAAATCGTTGCGTATGTGTTGTTCGATCTGAAACGCAAGGGTATCGGCGTGAAGGAACTCGTTAAGCGCATTGAGCAAAGCATTGTCGATGTGCTCGATGAGTTTGGTATAAACGCGGAACGAAAAGTCGGTGCACCGGGCGTTTACGTACAAGGCGCAAAGATCGCAGCGCTTGGCCTGCGCGTCAAGAAAGGCTGTAGCTATCACGGACTCGCGCTCAACGTGGCAATGGATTTATCGCCGTACAGCGCGATCAACCCGTGCGGCTATGCGGGCATGGCGGTGACCGACCTGGTAACGCTCGGCGTTCGTGCTAGCATGGACGACGTAATGAAAGTGCTATCGAAACATCTGATCACCCAACTTTCGTATTAGGAAATTATCGTGCCCGTTATCGGTGAGAAACAAACCGGCGCAGCGAAAATCGCGCGCATCCCAATTAAAATCGTGCCGAGTGCGCCGCAAAAAAAACCCGATTGGATTCGCGTTAAAGCGGCAAGCAGCCCGCGCTTTGCAGAAATCAAACGCATCCTGCGCGAGAATAATTTGCACAGCGTGTGCGAAGAAGCCTCATGCCCGAACATCGGCGAATGTTTCAGCAAAGGCACGGCGACGTTCATGATCATGGGCGATTTGTGCACGCGCCGCTGTCCTTTTTGCGACGTGGCTCATGGCCGGCCGAAACCGCTAGATCAAGATGAGCCGCGCCATCTCGGCGAAACGATCGCCGCGCTGCGCCTCAAATATGTCGTGATCACCAGCGTCGATCGCGATGATTTGCGCGATGGCGGCTCGCAACACTTTGTCGATTGCATTCGCGCCGTGCGCGAGCTTTCGCCGCAAACAAAAATCGAAATTCTGACGCCAGATTTTCGCGGCCGCCTCGATCGTGCTTTAGAAATTCTCAACACTTGCCCGCCGGATGTGATGAACCACAATCTGGAAACCGTGCCGCGTCTCTACAAGCAAGCGCGCCCCGGCTCAGACTATCACCACTCGCTCAGGCTTCTAAAAGATTTCAAAGCGACACATCCGAATATCCCTACCAAATCGGGATTGATGTTGGGCCTGGGCGAAACCGACGAAGAAATTCTCGAAGTCATGCGCGATCTACGCACGCACAATGTTGACATGCTCACCCTCGGCCAATATCTGCAGCCGTCGCAACATCATCATCCGGTCATGCGCTTTGTGCCGCCCGAAGGCTTCAAAGAATTCGAGCGTCACGCGATCGCCATGGGCTTCGCCCACGCGGCGTGCGGGCCGATGGTGCGGTCAAGTTATCACGCCGATCAGCAAGCGCATGAGGCTGGCCTGGCATAGCTCACGGCGACATCGAATCACCATGCTCGAAAACCCTAAGGGCAAATCCCCTCTCCCCGTGGGAGAGGGTTAGGGTGAGGGATGGCGCTTGTTGAGGTCAAGCATCCTTCGAAATCGTCCCAACCGTTAAATGCCCGAACTCCCAGACATCGTCGTCTACATCGAAAGTTTAGAGGCGAGAATCCTCGGACAAACGCTTGAGCGGGTAAAAATTCTCAACCCATTCGTATTACGGTCATTTGCACCACCCCTCGAAGAAGCCCATGGAAAGCCGATCTCCAGCCTACATAGGCTGGGGAAGCGCATCGTTATTGGTCTCCAGCCCGATTACTTTTTCGTCATTCATTTGATGGTCGCAGGCCGCTTTCGCTGGCTCGAATCTAATCCGAAACCACCCGGCAAAATCGGCCTCGCCAGTTTTCATTTCTCGAATGGCGTGTTGCTGCTCACCGAAGCCGGAACCAAACGCCTTGCCTCGATTCATTTGGTTAAAGGTAGCGATTCGCTCGCGGCCTTTGACATGCATGGGCTGGAAGTGCTCGACACCGATCTGATTACATTCTCTAAACAATTGACGAAAGAGAACCTTACGCTAAAACGCGCGCTTACCGATCCGCGCAATTTCAGCGGCATCGGCAACGCCTATTCCGATGAAATTTTGCATCGCGCGAAACTTTCGCCGATCGCACAAACGCAAAAATTAAGCGCTGAGGAAATCGCCGGATTATTCGATGCGACCAAAGCCACGCTGCTCGAATGGACCGAGCGCTTGCGCCTCCAAGCGCGCGACAAGTTTCCCGAAAAAGTCACCGCGTTCCGCCCGGAGATGGCCGTCCACGGCCGCTTCGGCCTGCCGTGCCCGGTATGCGCAAGCCCGGTGCAACGCATCGTTTATGCGACCAATGAAACAAACTACTGCGCGCGCTGCCAAACCGGCGGCACCATCCTCGCCGATCGCGCGTTATCGCGCTTGCTGAAAAAAAGCTGGCCGCGTTCGCTGGAAGACATCGAATAACGTAGGTTGGCGGTGAGGAACGAACCCCAACATGCTTCGATGCTGGGAGTGTTGGGGTTCGTTCCTCACCGCCAACCTACGCGCCGCTATGGATTGTAATCAATCGCCCGAATAAATGCCGATGCTTGGGCGCGAACAAAATCGGTTTGCTTTCCTGACTTGCCATAAGTGTCATTCAAGCGTTCGAAATCTTCGCGATTACCTTCGCGCCAAAAGCCCATCAGCAATTGCGATGCGTGCGCTTTGGTTTCGGGCAATGTGTTGAAATCCGCGCCCGGCGGACCGTCGCGGCCGGGCAAGCGGCGCCGCTCGCCGAGGAATCCTTTGAACGTATAAAACGCATCGTTCGGCGGCAAAAAGGCGATTTGATAATCGACTTCATCTCGACCTTCGGTAACGTCCTCCGCCGCGATTCGCGGCTTGTTGCCGAACCCCATTAGATAACGCATTTCCTCGGGCGAGTTAAATCGTGTCGAGCGATGTCGAACAATTTTCTTCGAATGTGGATAAAGTTCGTTTGAGCGAATCGCGACGTCAACCACGACGCGCTCATCCGCGGGAAACGGAAACTCACGATGAAAAACATAAGTGTGGTGGTAGTTATGTTGTTGCAGCATCAGCGCAATGGGCCTCGATGATCGATCCAACACGACCGTCGCCGCGGTGTAGTGATCGAGTTGATGCCAATCAGTGAGGTCGGCAAAAACATCGACGAGTCCCGCACGCCAGCCGGTGAATCCCGCCGCAATGCCGGAGTGGCGAAACACTGCATGGTAGGTCAGAAACGTCAACCGATGCGTCGTGTCGTTTACCCGAAGTTCATCGTGATCGATTCGGCCAAACACGGTCGCGCGCGGCACTTGCGCTTTTTCATCGTTAACAAATACAACGAGCGGATCTTCCTTGTTCGCGTTGAGGATTTCCGGCGTGACTTCGGCGGAAATCAACCTGCCGTCGCGATCAAACAATTGGCCTTGCGCAATATAATCGCGATAAAAATCGATCATGCCGGCGTGATTCGGCGGCAGAAAAAATCGTGGCCGGTAGCGCGCGAGCAAGGCTTGCTCTTCCGCGCTGGGGAGCGTGTTTCCAGGCGGGTGGGCGGCGTAGTATTCAGCGAAACCGGGATATCGCGAGAAATTGGTTTTGGGAAGTGAGCAGCCAGTGAGTGCCGATACGCATACAACCACCAAAAAGTATGTCGTCCCCGCGAAGGCGGGGATCCAGTGACTTTTTCGCACGACACTAGATTCCCGCTTTCGCGGGAATGACGACATCGTATGCATTGGCTTTCCTAAAAAATCTCTAGCGCCGGCTGATATCGCGACATTCCATCACGAATTCCTTAGAATGATAACTTATGTCCGCACCCGACTCCCTCCCCGCCCGCCCGTGGCAACCGACGCGTTTCGTCAAGGCGTCGTTTGCGTTACACGCCGTTTCCGCTATTGCCGTCGGCACCTCGCCCGCGACCTGGCCGTGGGCGCTGGCGGCGGTTGCCGCAAACCAAGTACTGCTCTTCGCTGCAACGATGTCGCCGGGAAGCACCTGGATTGGCGAGAATATTCGCTACTTGCCATCCTCATCGCGCGACAAAAAAGAAGTCGCGTTAACCTTTGATGACGGGCCCGATCCGGAGATCACGCCGCGCGTGTTGGATTTGCTCGATGCGGCGGGACACAAAGCGAGCTTCTATGTCGTGGGCGAGCAAGCCACAAAGCATGCGCAAGTCGTTCAAGATATCGTCCGACGCGGGCATGCTGTCGAAAATCATTCACAACATCACGCCAACGCTTTTGCATTTTATTCTTCATCGCGATTGCATCGTGAGATAGAAGCGGCGCAGCACGTGATCGCCGATGTAAGTGGAAACCTACCGAGATTCTTCCGCGCGCCGATGGGATTTCGCACGCCATTTCTCGATCCGGTAATCGCGCGCTTGGGATTGCATTACAGCTCGTGGACTCGACGTGGTTTCGACTCGACCGCGATGAACCCCGCACGGGTATTGCAGCGGTTAATCACCGGCCTGCGAGCTGGCGATATCTTGCTCTTGCACGATGGCTCAATGATGAGCGCGAAACGCGAACGCCCGATCGTGCTCGACGTGTTGCCGGAATTGCTGAAAAAAATAACCGATCGCGGTCTTCGCTCCGTCACGCTGCGCCACGCGTTCCGCGATGTCCTCGGCGAGTGACGAATTGATCGACGCGGCCGCGTCGCTTTATCGAGCAACGGGAAAATTCCCGTTTCATTTTGCGCGCGGCAAATTGCGCGGCGATCCGGTTTTTCTTGCTGTGATAGAAAGCGGCCTAATCAAAAACGGTATGACGGTACTTGATTTAGGTTGCGGCCAAGGTTTGCTATTCGCCTTATTGCATGCGGCCGAAAGCCAGTACCAGCGCGGCTCCTGGCTCGATGATTGGCCAGCACCCGCACTGGGATTGGATCTACACGGCATCGAATTGCGTGAAAGTGAAGTTATGATTGCGCGTAAGGCATTGGGATCGTCGGCGAACATCACGCCGCTGGATTTGGGGGAAGCCTGGGAAATTCCGCGTGCCGATGTCGTCGCGCTGTTCGATGTGCTGCACTATATGGATGGCGAAGCGCAAGTCGATTTGATCAAACGCATCGCGCGTTCGATCACGCCGGGCGGGCTGTTGCTGGTGCGCGATGCGGATGCGTCGGCGGGATTTAGTTTTCGCTTCACGCATTTCGCCGAACGAATCGCTGCAATTTTTCGCGGTCATTTTCGCCAGCGTTTTCATTTTCGTTCGCGCGCCCAGTGGAACGAATTGTTTGCCGATTGCGGTTTCGCGATTGAAACGCTGCCGATGAGCGAAGGTACGCCGTTTGCCAATGTACTGTGGGTCGCGCGGCGGATGGGATAGGAAAGAAAGACGCTGGATTCCCCGCCTTCGCGGGAATGACGGATAATAGCTAGTACTAGGCATTGAATGGTAGCGTTGCTGGAAGCCTCTTGGATACTGGTTCGCGGCAAAGCATGGCCTGCAAGCCGCGCCGGTACTGGGTAGCCCAAGGCTAGCCCCTGGCCTAGGGCCATTGCCTCTCCAGGCAGCAGCATAAAATTTTGAAAGGAAATAGAATGAGCGCCGTTCCCGTCAGTATCAGTTCCGCCGTCGATGAAATTCGTGCTTTGCTCGGCGAACGTTTGTCCACCAGCACCGGCGTGCGCGACCATCACAGCAAGGACGAATCGTGGCACATTCCGCATCGCCCCGACGCGGTGGCGTTTCCGAATTCCACCGAAGAAATTGCCGACATCGTGCGCATTTGCGCGCGCCATCGCACGCCGGTCGTTGCCTACGGCACGGGGACGTCGCTTGAAGGCGCGGTGATTCCCGAGCATGGTGGCGTCGTGGTCGATCTGGCGAATTTGAATCAAGTTTTAAAAGTGAACGTCGATGATCTCGATGTCACGGTGCAAGCGCGCGTGACTCGCAAGCAACTCAACGAACATCTGCGCGATACCGGTTTATTTTTTCCGATCGATCCCGGCGCCGATGCGTCGCTCGGCGGCATGGCCGCGACGCGCGCCTCCGGCACCAACGCCGTGCGCTACGGTACGATGCGCGAAAATGTGTTGGCGCTCACGGTCGTGTTAGCGGACGGGCGCATCATCCGCACCTCGCGCCGCGCGCGCAAATCCGCGGCAGGTTACGATCTCACGCGCTTGTTCGTCGGCTCTGAGGGCACGCTCGGCATCATCACCGAAGTAACGCTGCGCATCTACGGCATTCCCGAGGCGATGGCGGCGGCGGTGTGTTCGTTCGATTCGCTCAATGGCGCCATCGATACGGTGATTCAGACGATCCAGCTCGGCATCCCCATCGCGCGTATTGAATTGCTCGATGATATTCAGATGGATGCGGTAAACAAATTTTCCAAATTGAATTATCCGGTGAAAGACACGCTGTTCGTCGAATTTCACGGCACGGAAGCTGCGGTAAAAGAGCAAGCCGAAACTGTGCAATCCATCGCACAAGACAACGGCGGCGGCGAATTCAAATGGGCCACCAAACAAGAGGAGCGCACCCATCTTTGGACCGCGCGCCACGACGTGACATACGCGAACAAAGCGCTACGCCCCGGCTGCGAAATTTGGGCGACGGATGTGTGCGTGCCGATCTCGCGCTTGGCCGAATGCATCATCGAAACGAAAAAAGACTTAGCGGAAAGTTTCTTAATCGCGCCGCTCGTCGGCCACGTCGGCGACGGAAATTTTCACTTAGGATTTTTAATCGACCGCAACGATCCGAAAGAACTCGCCGAAGCCGAACGCCTCAACGATCGCCTAGTGATGCGCGCGCTGGCGATGGACGGCACCTGCACCGGTGAGCACGGCATCGGCTTGGGTAAGAAGAAATTTTTGACGGCGGAACACGGTGAAGCGGTGAGCGTGATGCGGTTGGTTAAGCAGGCGTTAGATCCGCTCGGGATTATGAATCCTGGGAAGATTTTCTAATAATTTAGATTAGTTGGTAAAGCGAGAATTGGCCGGAGAATGACTATTCATGCGGCGCAATGCGCTTCGCTTATTGCGCCCTACGAGGGCTGCATTAACTCGCCGCATTATTCGTCTACTTTAATGTTGATGGTATTGAGCAGCTTCGCGATCGACGCTGACTCCAATAGAATGCGTCGGGCGAGGTCTTGTGGGGAGCTGGCAACAATGACAGCCCCCTGACCCTCTGCCCAGTTGGTGAATTCATGGGATTTCAGTACACCGGTAATTTCTTTGTGCAGGCGCCCCACAACATCCGGCGGCGTCTTGGCTGGAGCAAGGATCCCATACCATGCCTTAAGATTCACACCTGGAACCCCCGATTCGGCCAACGTCGGCACATTGGCTAATGCAGCGAGTCTGTTTGATCCAGTCACCGCCAAAGCGCGGACTTTGCCTGCACGGATATGAGACATTGCTGCGGGAGGAGTGGCAAACATCATCGAGACATGCCCGCCCATCAGGTCGATCATCGCCGCCGCTTCGCCGTTGTACGGTACGTGGAGAATTTCCGCTCTAGCGGTGGCTTTGAACATCTCGCCAAGCAGATGACCCGAGCTACCCGGTCCCCAAGAGGCGTAGCTCATGCCCCGCCCCACGCGAGCCTGAGCAAGCAGGTCTGCGATGTTCCTGGCCGGCGATGAGGAAGAGACCGCGAGTAAGTAGGGCGTCTCACTGATGACGGTAATCGGGACGAAATCACGCTGGGGATCGTAACTGACGTTGGTGCGCAACACCGGTTCGACTACCAGCGTGGACGTATTGCCCAAAAGCAAGGTAGGGCCATCGGGTTTAGCGCGCGCGGCTAAGGCTGTCCCGATGCGACCTCCCGCGCCAGGACGATTGTCGATTACAACGGGTTTGCCCAGACGCAGCGCGAGACCTTTAGCGACTAGCCGGGCTTGAATGTCGGAGCCTCCCCCGGCTGAGAAGGGCACAATGATCGTAACAGTTTTGACCGGGTATTCGCCCGCGCATGCGAGTTCTGTCAAACCGATGTTGAGCATCATTACCGTCACAAGCGCGGCCACGCGCCTCGCGCTCACAACGTGATAATCGAAGAGGCTATCCATCGGTCATTGATTTCGCGCATGGTTTCCCCTACTGTGCGCTGAAACCGATCGGCCTGCAAGGCGATGGGGTGCCGTCGTCAGACCGCGTACGGCAATGAAATGGACTCCTCCCAACCCAGCGGCATCAAGATGTACCAAAGACCCGTAGGTCAAGGAGCAAAGCGGATTCCGGGGAGATGACGATCACCATCCGCCGATATTCCGATCGTTGATCGGCGCGATTCTCAACTGAACAAAAAATGTTTAGCAATTGCCTGTTGTTCCCGGAATGGCCCAAGCCCGCGTAGGGCGCAATCGATATTGCGCCGTATGGATGGTGCTGCAATCCTGCCCACATGCCCGATTATCGACGTGCCTGACATCCTGCGGGCACTTATTTCTTTACCGTCAATTTGCTGGAACGCCCCGGCACGAATTGCTGACACGCCACATCGATCTCTTGCGAGAAAGTATTTCCTCGGTGCGAACCCATTATCCGTTTCGTAATCACGGCGCGGCTCCCAGGCCATCTACTCCTGCAAATGCATATATTAAAATTCGCAAAGTTGAAAAAGGTAGCGCGTTCCTAGTATCCTTTCGGTTTTGCGAAAGGATAAATCATGGATCGTGCAATCGTACTACGCGCAGCCGGTGGCCCGGAGGTTCTTAAGAGCGAGCCCATTAGCGTCGGCGCGCCGGGCAGAGGGCAGGTGCGCCTCAACCACACGGCGATCGGCGTCAATTTTCACGATTGCTATGTGCGTTCCGGTTTGTATTCGACGCTGGCGTTGCCGGGCATTCCCGGCTTGGAAGCGGTCGGCACGGTGGATGCGGTGGGTCCTGACGTCGCCGATTTTCGCCCCGGCGATCGCGTTGGTTATATCACGCGGCAATACGGCGGTTACGCGACGGCGCGCCTCATCGACCCGAGCGCGCTGATTCGGCTGCCGCAATCGGTGGACGATCGCACGGCGGCGGCGACGCTGTTGCGCGGTTTAACGGCGCAGGCTCTGGTGCGCTATGTGTTTGCGGTTCGCGCCGGACAAACGGTGTTGCTGCACGCGGCGGCAGGCGGTGTCGGCCGCTTGATCGCGCAATGGGCGCGTCACCTCGGAGCAACGGTAATCGGCACGGTGGGAAGCGAAGAAAAAGCTGCGCTCGCTCGCGCGAACGGCTGCGCGCATACGATTCGTTACCGCACGGAAAACTTTGTCGACAAAGTGCGCGACATCACCAACGGCCGCGGCGTGGATGTGGTCTACGATTCCGTCGGCAAGGACACCTTCGCCGGATCGTTAAAATCGTTGGCGATGCGCGGTCATCTGGCCAACTTCGGGCAATCGTCCGGCCCCATCGAACCGTTCCACATCTCGACGTTATTCGAGAAATCGAACAGCGTGTCGCGTGCCAATGTGTTTCATTACTTCACGGGTGATGATCGTGAGCCGATGGCGCAGGCGTTGTTTTCCGCGCTCGTCGATCGTGTGATTACCCCGGGGGACTTTCACGAATACGCGTTCGACGATGCCGCGAACGCCCATGCCGATATGGAAGCGCGCAAGACCGCCGGCGCGGTGCTGCTGATACCGTAGCATTCGCGATGTGCGTGATGGGCACTATTCAGTGCGCGGTGCCAATGATTGATGTCACTTCGCCCAATCGGGCATCACGCGCTTCAGATACCCATCGAAAAGCGGCACGGTGAAACTGTTATCTCCATGCGACAAACTATAAATCATCCCCTTGCTGATGAGCGTCGCGCGTGTGGGTGCCACGGCTTGTACCTCCCTTTCTAACAGTCGAGCGATGTCGCCGGATCGATGTGGGCCTGGGCCCAATTCAGCCATCGCTCGGAGATAACGTTTCTCCGCTGGCGTTAAGCGATCGAAACGGACCCGAAAAAAACTCGCGTCGAGTTCCGATATGGCGAGATCGGTCGCCGACACTGCATCGTCGCGGGAGATGGGCGAAGCTTGCGCACAATGCCAGCTATGTTTGCCCCATTCCTGTAAGAAGTACGGATACGCTTGGGTTTGCCGTAATATTTCCGCGAGCGCACCATCTTCATAGTCCACACCCAATTTTTCCGCCGGCGCAACCAGCGCTTTTCTGGCCGCGGAATCCGTTAGCGGGCCAATCTCGGGATACTCGAATAGGCGTTCGGCATAAGACTTGGCGCGCCCGGCGCGGCCGACGAGTTGCGGCAAACCGGCACCCATCAGCGCGATGGGCAATTGATTTTGCGCACAGCGATGCAGCGCTGTGATGAGGGACGCAAATTCGTCTTCTTTAACGTACTGCAGTTCGTCGATAAATAAGACTACGGCAGTGTGTTTTTCCTTGGCCGCGCGGCCGACTTCCAGAAGCAGATCGATCAAGTCGTGCTCCAAATCGCCGGAATCGGCAGTACCCGGATCGGTTCCTAAATCGACGCCGAATTCGATATCTTCATATTTGATTTTCATCGCGCCGACGAAACCGCCCAATACCTTGAGCGCTTTCTTCGCTAAATTTCCCGCCGAAGCGATTCGATCTAACTTGAGCAAAGCGGTTCGCATCGGTGGGATGAGCAGCGCCGGGAGAGAGCGTTTTTCCGGTGCTTCAAGCTGAACAACGACAAAGCCTCTCGCCTCGGTTTGCTGAGAAATTCGGGTTAGCAAGACGGTTTTTCCAACACCGCGCAGACCGACGAATAGCAAGCTTCGCGCGGACAACCCGCTACGAAAGCGGTCGAGAGCGATCGCCGCTTTTTCGATAATTTCGTCGCGGCCGGCCAATTCCGGTGGAATTGTGCCAGCGCCTGGCGCGTAAGGATTGGTGCGGGCGTCCATGGATTTATAACGAGGTTATGTTAAGTTATTGAAAATTACTAACTCATAGTAACTTAACTATAACTCCTGATGCAACCGTTTGTCTTGTCGTCTTTGGGACGGCAAACTCGGCCCAAGTGCGCAGGTGGTGCGGCTATGGTATCCTTAAACCCTTTTATTTTGCCGATTTGGCGCCATGTTAGGGGCTAACCCTACATCGCCCTCGCGCGCCACCCATTTATGATCGCAAATCTGCTCAAGAAAATTTTTGGCAGCCGCAATGAACGGCTGTTGAAGCAATTCCGCAAGTCGGTTCTTCTCATCAATAGTCTCGAAGCCGATATTAAAAAACTTTCCGACGATGAGTTGAAAGCAAAGACCGAACAATTCAAAGAGCGCGTGAAAAACGGCACGGCGCTGGACGAAATTCTGCCGGAAGCGTTTGCTGTTGTTCGCGAAGCCGCGCAGCGCGTGCTCGGTATGCGCCACTTCGATGCGCAGTTGATCGGCGGCATGGTTTTGCATCAGGGCAAGATTGCGGAGATGCGTACCGGCGAAGGCAAAACGCTGATGGCGACGCTGCCGGCCTACCTAAACGCGTTGACCGGCAACGGCGTGCACGTGGTGACGGTGAACGATTATCTCGCCAGCCGCGACGCGGAATGGATGGGGCGCGTTTATAAATTTCTGGGTTTGACGGTGGGCTGCAATTTGTCGCAGATGCCGCACGACGAAAAGCAGGCGGCGTTTTTGGCCGATATTACTTACGGCACGAACAACGAATTCGGTTTCGATTATCTGCGTGACAACATGGTGCAGCAGCCGCCGGAGCGGGTGATGCGCGGGCAGAATTTCGCCATCGTCGACGAGGTCGATTCGATTTTGATCGACGAGGCGCGCACGCCGCTGATCATCTCCGGGCCTACGGAAGATCACTCGAACCTTTACAAGGTGATCGACGCGTTCATGCCGGAGCTGAAGGCCGAGCATTACGAACTCGACGAAAAGCAGCGGACGGTCACGCTGACCGACGAAGGCAACGAGGCCGTCGAAAGTTGGC
>JANOGO010000179.1:0-9921 GCA_031406045.1 Pseudomonadota bacterium | reverse complement strand
TTCGCCGAACATTTGCTCAACCGGCTTTACCATGCGCGGATGGCGCGCGAGGCGCGCGTAAGGTTCGCTATACAAGTGAGCCGCAAAGTTAGTGCGAACCGCATCCGTGCCTTTTTCGCGTACGTTTTCCGGGCGCTGCTGCGAATACAAGTGCGGCACCGCGTCGATCAATTTTTTTGTTTCTTCCGCCGAAAAATGATTCGGGAAGAACAGATAACCGTCGCGATCGAATTGCTCTATTTGGGCTTGGGTGAGTTGCATGGTGAGTCTCCTAATTTAAATCCGCGCATCAGCCCACGGCGGGTTGCGCGAGAATCCTATTGGTTACCGCGTGTGCGGCAGTTTCGCCGTGCTCGCGCGTTAGGCGTTCGGCCGTCGCGCCATCGCCCGCGCTGATCGCGTCGAGAATGGCGGCGTGTTCGTCCCAAACGGATTCGCGCACACCGGCCGTAAACAATACGCTAATCATCGCGCGCCGGATATGCGCCCAGTGGCGATTCGCCGACTCGGCAATCAGCGTGTTACCGCTTGCTTCGTAAATCGCATTGTGAAACGCGATGTCCGTTTCCACCAGCGCCGCAATGCTGCGCCCGCGCGCGGCTTTGCGCCCGCGTTCGATTAGACTATGGTCGATGTTCGCTTTGCGCTCGGCCGCCAGCCGCGCCGCCAGTGCGTCCAGCGCGCTGCGCAATTGATAAACTTGGGCGATACCGCTTGCGTCAATCGGCGTCACCATCACGCCGCGCTTACCGGCATCGACCACGAAGCCGTCTTTCTTCAGTAACCGCAGTGCTTGCAACACCGGCTGGCGCGAGACATTCAATTGTTCGGCGAGGTCTTCCTGGGCGAGCCGGGTGCCCGGTACGAGCGTGCCCTCGGTAATCGAATGCAGCAACGCGTCATACACGCGCTCGACTAAATCCGGCTCAAGGGTAATGCGGGTCAACGTCATAGGCGAAAAGTGACCGAATTAAGCATAATGAATTCTGTATACAATAATCTAAACCTTTCAATACCGCAAGTTTAACAAAGTCTTGCGACTATGATCCAGCAGCATTGTAGCGCGGCAAATTTCGATTGACACGAATGCCCGGCTGCGCGACACTTCTGATACAGCGCCGATTTGAGAGTCAGCTTGCGGGCGCGTTAAAAATTCTGCTAAAGCGAACGGTAAACCCGATCCGCTTCAGCAGATCGGGTTTTTGTTTTTTGGGTGGCAGGAGTTCCGTCAATGAGTCAAGAATTTCACGCCGATACACTGGCGGTGCGCGCCGGAATCGAGCGCAGCCAGTTTAATGAGCACAGCGAAGCGCTGTACCTCACGTCAAGTTTTGTCTTTGATAACGCGGCGCAAGCGGCGGCGCGGTTTTCCAACGCCGAGCCGGGCAATGTTTATGCGCGCTTTACCAACCCTACCGTCACCGCGTTTCAAACGCGGCTTGCCGCGCTGGAAGGCGCCGAGGCGTGTCTTGCGACCGCGTCCGGCATGGCCGCGATTCTGTCGTGTGTGATGGGCTTGTTGAAGGCGGGCGATCATATCGTTTCGTCGCGCAGCGTGTTCGGCGCGACCGTGCAACTTTTTAATAACGTGCTGGGCAAGTGGGGACTGGAAACCACTTATGTGTCGCAGACGGATTTAAGCGCGTGGCGCGCGGCGATCAAGCCGAATACAAAATTGTTTTTTGTCGAGACGCCATCCAATCCGCTGACAGAAATTGCCGATCTCGCGGGGCTCGCGCAAATCGCCAAAGCCAATAATATTTTTCTGGCGGTCGACAATTGTTTTTGCACACCAATTTTGCAGCGCCCCATCGAGCTCGGCGCTGATGTCGTCATTCATTCCGCGACGAAGTATCTAGACGGCCAAGGCCGAGTCCTTGGTGGCGCCGTGCTGGGTCGGCAAGAGATGATGACCGAGAGCATTCTGCCGTTCTTGCGCACCGCGGGCCCGTCGATCAGCCCATTCAATGCCTGGATTTGTTTGAAAGGTTTGGAGACGCTGAAAATTCGTATGGACGCGCAATGTAACGCCGCTGCTGAGTTGGCGAACTGGCTCGCAAAACATCCGAGCATCGAGCGCGTTTACTATCCCGGCCTCGCCGATCATCCGCAGTTTGAATTGGCGAAACGGCAGCAATCGAAAAGCGGCGCGGTCGTTTCCTTCGATGTAAAAGGCGATCGCGAGCGAGCTTGGAACATTATCGACAGTACAAAACTACTGTCGATCACGGCAAATTTGGGCGATACAAAATCGACGATTACCCATCCCGCCAGCACCACTCACGGACGGATTTCCGCCGAAGCGCGCGCGAGCGCCGGCATCGGCGAAAGCTTGTTGCGCGTCGCGGTTGGGTTGGAGAATATCGAAGATATTAAGGCGGATTTGGCGCGTGGGTTGGGCTGACGAATTTTCCAGAAGCAATAATTTTTGTCATTCCCGCGAAGGCGGGAATCCATTTGGCATACCAACACAAGCAGCGCCTACTAACACTTTTAACTCGTCGTACCCGCGAAGGCGGGGACCCAGTGTCGTAACGAAAGACGCTGGATTCCCGCCTTCGCGGGAATGACAATAAAAAATGTAGTTGGAAGTTTGATAGAGTAATGTTGCCAGCAACCGCACGGATACTACGTCGTGGCAAGGCATGCCCGAAACCCCGCACCAATATTGCCTCTCCGGCATGCCATCAAAAACCCATCGCACCGAGTAAAATAAGGCACACGCCAAACGAGGAGCACGATATGCAATCCGAACTCAATAGCCTCAATCCCAAACCGCAAGTCACGCGCCGCGAATTCGTCGTCACGGCTTTATCAAGCGGCTTCGCGCTCGCGGTGCAGCCGGTCTCCGCCGCGACGATCACGACCGACAGCGAAGGACTAACTACCGGCGAAGCGACCATCGGCGGCGGCTACGACACCATTCCCGGCTATTTCGCGCGACCTGCATCCGGGGAAAATTTCCCGGTGGTACTCGTTGTACAAGAAATTTTCGGCGTGCACGAACATATTAAAGATATCTGTCGCCGCCTAGCCAAACGCGGCTATCTCGCCGTCGCACCGGAACTCTATTTTCGCCAGGGCGACGTTAGCAAAATGAAAGACATCAACGAGATTTTGGAAAAGGTCGTCGCCAAAGTGCCCGACGCACAAGTGATGAAGGATTTGGATTCAACCATCGCATGGGCGCAAGCAAACAAGGGTGATATCAAGCGCGTCGCAGTCACGGGATTTTGCTATGGTGGCCGCATCACCTGGCTTTACGCCGCGCACAATCCCGACGTGAAAGCCGGCGTCGCGTGGTATGGCCGATTGCAAGGTGTCGCCGGTGTGAATCAACCGAAACATCCGATCGACTTGGTGAAAGAATTGAAAGCGCCGGTGTTGGGCTTGTACGGCGGTAAAGATCAAGGCATTCCGGTTTCCGATGTTGAGGATATGCAGAATGATATGAAAAGCGCGCAGAGTAAATCGGAAATTGTTGTTTATCCTGAAGCGCCCCATGGGTTCAATGCCGACTATCGCCAGAGTTATCGCAAAGAAGCGGCGGAAGATGGGTGGAAAAAAATGTTGGAATGGTTTGCTAGGAATGGTGTGAAGTAGATGTTAGTTCCGCGCGAGTCATTGCGCGTCGCGCTATTTATTCCTTCGTGTCATTCCCGCGAAAGCGGGAATCCATGTTGACTTTGAAAGGCCAAATGGATTCCCGCGTTCGCGGGAATGACAAAAGGTAAAGTTGCTGTTACTGATGGTCAGTTAAGGGACTTGAACGGCCGTCAGTCCGCTTTCATCACACCGCAAATATCCACCGGCTTGATACCAATCGGTTAACACCCAACGCTCGCAATTTTTGCCATCGACTAAATGATGATGCAATGCCGGCCGGTGAGTGTGGCCATGAATCAAGCGCGGGTAACCGTGTTCCCTTAACACCGCATCGACGCTCGTCGGCGTGACATCCATAATCTCCGCGGATTTCGTTTGCTTTTCACTTTCGCTGCGACGGCGCAAATCTTCGATGATGGCTTTGCGTCGCGCCAGCGGCTGCGACAAAAATTGCTGCTGCCAAAGTGGGTCGCGTACTTGTTTGCGAAAATTTTGATATTCGACATCGTCGGTGCACAGCGTGTCGCCGTGCATGAGTAGCGTGCGCGATCCGTTTAGATCGATCGGGCTCGGATCGCGTAACAGCGAAGTGCCGCTTGCAGCACAAAATTTTTCCCCGATCAAAAAATCGCGATTGCCGTGCATTATCAAAACCTTCACGCCGGACGATACAAGTGCCGCAACGGCATCAACGATCGAGCGGTTAAACGAGTCGTCGATATCATCGTCACCCGCCCAATACTCGAAAAAATCGCCAAGTATGTAAAGCGCATCGGCCTCGCGAGCTGTGGTCGCCAGAAAATTGAAAAACAAATCATTGATGCGCGGGCGGCTCGCGCACAAATGCAGATCGGAGATGAATAACGTAGTTTTCACGGTCGGTATGTTAGATTGAAGGTCTCAATAAGTGTAGCGTTTTCGCGGTCGCCCAACTATGTTTTTTGAGTTGTCGAAAGTCCTGTGGTTTCTAATTCAACCGCTCAATTTAATCGCCTTGCTGCTGATCGGCTCTGCGCTTGCCTCGTGGCGTGGCATGGCCGAAACGGCACGCTGGATGCGCGTCTTGGCGATGCTTGGTTTAGTCGCGCCGATTCTGTTGCCGATCGACAAATGGCTGCTGATACCATTGGAAACGCGTTTCTCAGCGCCCAATCCGATGCCGCAAAAAGTCGATGGCATTGTGTTACTCGGCGGCGCGCAGCGTCCAAGCCTAACCGATTATTGGAAAGAACCTGAACTCAATGCATCGGCTGAAACATTGACGACGTTCCTCGCGCTGGCGCGGCGTTACCCGCAAGCGAAGCTGGTATTCAGCGGCGGCTCGGGCGATATGCTTCGCCAAGATTTAAGCGAGGAAAATACCGTGCGCTTATTTTTTAAGCAGCAAGGGCTCGATGATTCCCGCGTTCAGTATGAAAATAAATCTCGCAACACATATGAAAATGGGCTGTTTTCGCAGCGCTTGGTTCAACCGCAAAAAAATCAAACTTGGTTGATGATTACCAATGCGCGCACGATTCCGCGCGCGATGGGCGTATTTCGGAAACTAGATTGGAACGTCGTGCCGATTCCGGCGGATCACACCGTTGTGCCGAATGGCGGCTGGCAGCCGCAATTGAATCTCGCGGTCGCGTTTATGCAGATCAATGAGGGGTTACACGAGTGGCTGGGAATGATTGCTTATTATTTTTCGGGGAAGTCGAATGATTTGCTTCCGGCGCCGTCAACTTAACGCCAGTTTCACAACTACCAAGTTGTCATTCCCGCGAAAGCGGGAATCCATTTGGCCCGTGCAAAGTCAACATGGATTCCCGCTTTCGCGGGAATGACAAAAGTGAATGTTGGCAGTATTTAGCAACGCTCCACGCGTTCGATAATGACGTCTTCAAGCGGCACATCTTGGTGACCGCCTTTGTTGCCGGTTTTGAGGCCTTTAATCTTGTCGACGACGTCTTTGCCGTCGATTACTTTACCGAATACACAATAACCCCAGCCGCGCACGGTTTCGCCGGAGAAATTCAGGAAGTCGTTTTTGCCGACGTTAATAAAAAACTGGCTCGACGCGCTGTGGGGGTCGGAAGTACGCGCCATCGCGACGGTGTATAGATCGTTGGTCAGCCCATTGCTCGCTTCGTTCTTCACCGGCGTGTTGGTATTTTTTTCCTTCATGCCCGGCTCCATACCACCGCCCTGGATCATGAAGCCGTCGATGACGCGGTGGAACAACGTGTTGCTGTAATGGCCGCTGTCGACGTAGCTCAAAAAATTAGCGACGGTCAGCGGCGCTTTGGCTTCATCGAGTTCCAGCGAGATGGCGCCGTGATTGGTATGTAATTTAACCATGGGAAATTTTTCTTTCGTTGAGTTACAGGAAGTGGAAGAGGCGGTGCTTGCGGGTTTCTCATCCGCGCAGGCGGTTAGCGCAGCGGTTGAAACGGCCAACGCGGCAACGTTGGCAATAAATCGACGGCGTGGGAGCATAGTAGTCTCGGACATGTTTGATATTTCGTAAATCGAAATTTTACCAAACCCGAGCCCGTTTCGCCTAATTGGGATTCTCGGAAAATGCGATCAGGGATGAGGAAGTTTAAAACGATGGGAGGCGCGACTCGCACTCGCGCTGGAGGGCAGGCTGGGGACTCGCTCTGGTATTGGTTCTCCGGCAGGTACCCGACAGAACAATTATTCGGTTAGCCGGGCGGATGCTCGCCGGACGCTGCTGTTGTTAACGTGCGATCAAAGAAACATCGTCGATATAAACGTCGGTGCGCTCGTCGCTATCGGTCTTCTTATTGTTGAATCCGCCGATCGCAAGAGTATGGCTACCAGCGGCTAGAACACCGAGATCAACGGTAACTTGCCGCCACCCGGTGGAGATGGCGCTGCCACCGGCGCCGTTGCCGGCGATCTGTATCAAATAATCCCGCCCAGCCACATAACTCACTAAGCGCCCATCGATCGCAAGTAGCACTTGGCTCAACTCATCGGTTTCGTAGTGTGGCGATTGGGTCAGCTTAAAGCGCAGCGATACCCGCGCGTGCCGTTGCGCGCTTAGCGTAAAAGTGCGCCGCCATGCGCTGGACATATTGAGAATGTCGTTGTTATCGATGGCGCCGAGTACGACGTTTAAGCCGCCGCCGCTGAAGCCGCCGGTCGCCAAGCGCGAGCCGGATGCATAGGCCGCTTGCTGGGCGCTACGAAATGCGTTATCGACATAAGTGAAACCATCACTGCCGGTATCGAAATGCGCTTGGAATATCGTTGCGCTACCGGTGGTTCCGCCAAGGTTGATGACCGCTTGCGCCGCGTTATTGCCGGGGTTGCTGTCGTTGGTTGCGGCGACGCTGATATTGCTGGTGAACGAGCCCGTGCTCGCGCTGCGTAAAGTCAGCGTGGCGGTCTGTGTTGCAGCGGCTGCGATGTTGCCGATACTACAGCTCACTTGGGTTGCGGCGCTACTACAGGTACCCTGCGTGACGCCGGCACTTTGCAATTGCAGGCCGTTCGGAATTGCAATCGTCACTGTCGACGCAGTCGCGGCGATCGCGCCGCCATTACGCACTTCAACGCGATAGGTAAAATTGGTGTTGATCGGCGCGTTGATCGGATTGACCGGCAACGCGGGGCGCAGATCGGCGCTTGCAACGGCCACGGGCGTGATGCACGCTGCGCCGGCGATTTCCGGTTGCATTTGTTGCACGCTGCACGCAGAAAAAGTTCGGCTGCCATTCGCGGAAGGATTCATGATGAAGCCGCTCCCAGCGCCGGCGCACGACGATCCCGACTGCGCGTCGTGCGGCGCACCGAAGTTATGGCCCAATTCGTGCGCGACGATCAGCGCGCCGGCCGTGCCCGTGCCGGTGGTTTGGCTTAGACCCGTGCCGAAGCGCGGGCTGCACAAAGAGCCAAGGTAGGCGATGCCGATCACGTTGCCGTCGAGATTTTTGCCGGTGAATAAATGCGCAAGGCCCGGATTAGTAAAACCCGGCGCGCTCGCGTAAGCGCTGAACTGATCCAGTAAGCTACCGGGATTGGTTGCGGTCAACGTGCCGTTGGATTGTAACGATCGAAGTTGCGCGATACGCAAATGCACGCTGACCTGCTCCGAATAAATGCCATCGACCACGTTCATACGCGCGACCACTGCCGCTTCCGGATCCAAGCTATTGCTTTGAACGAACTGCGAATCCGCGACGATCGCAACCGGCAATTCGCGTGCAGTCGCGGGTAACGCCTGCGCGAGGGCGTTGAGTTCTTGCACTAACGCGCGATAGTCGTTCATCGGCTTGGCAGTCGGGTCGAGCGCGCACTGCGCGTTCGCCCAGGTGACATCGCTGAGGCGATACATCAGTGGATACGAGCCCGCTTCGGGCGCGGTCAACGATTTCGCCATTTCATCGGATTGGTCGATCACGAACATTTCGCTGCCATCCCAAATCATTCCGGACAGACGCGACCCGTTTCGAGTTAGGCGTACCCACGAGTTTTTTACGCCGGTCAACTGTCCGCGAAACAATTTCATTTTTTGTGCCAGCCGTTGCTGTTGCGCTGTCGGCAAATTGGCGATCAACTGGCCATTTTCTTCTAGCTCAAGCAGAAAGGTTTTGCCGAAGGCGGTAATCGAAAGCTGTTGCATTTGTTGCGGCGCATTCGGCGCCGGTGCGCGCGCGCTGTTGGGCGCATCGAACGTTAAATCGGGAATTCTTTGGTGGTGCTTGATGACGATGGCGGGAGCGGTTTGTGCGAACGCCGACGGATTTAAAGAAGCGATTAACGCAATCGCAATAATAAAAAAAATACTTCGACTACAACGCATACATCTCTCCCAAAGGTCGCGGCAAGTAAAAAACTCGCCAAAAGAACAACGCGCGGCATTAGATTCTCGGCGCTTGTTATGCAGTCCAATCCGCTCGCAGTGTAGGAGGCTGATGTGGGCTTTTCTACGACTTATGCAAAGCTCGTGCCACCCAAAAAATTTATTCGGTTTATCAGGCGATTAAGTCGGCAGGCGAGGGGTGAACGCCGCTGAAAACGAGGATTACGTGTCGATTCCGTCGTCAGCTTGCGACATTGCGGTGGTTGTGCAGAAAATAGACGATGAGATTGGGTGCGTCTAGTATTGAGTTTGCCAAGGTTTAAACGATGGTAGCCAGGAATTTCTATAGCTAATTGAGCGTTCTCGCAAGCCCACCGAGCTTAGATCAAATGGGGCGTTACGCGACGTTTAAGCTGTCGCCAAGTAACGACGCGCGCAATTATTCGGCAAAAAACTCGCGTACTTTATCCATCCAAGATTTCGCGCGCGGATTGTGCCGCGAGTCTTGTGCATTGATCTGATCGAGCTCGCGCAGCAATTCCTTTTGCCGATCCGTTAGGCGCACCGGCGTTTCAACGACGACATGGCACATCAAATCGCCGTGACTGGTGCTGCGCAAGCCTTTAATACCTTTACCGCGCAGTCGAAAAACTTGGCCGCTCTGTGTTTCGGAAGGAACTTTGATTTTCGCATGACCATCAAGCGTCGGAATTTCGATCTCGCCACCGAGCGCCGCCGTGGTGAAGCTCACCGGCATTTCGCAATGCAAATCGCTGTGTTCGCGCGTGAATACTTGATGCGGTTTGATGTGAATCACCACATATAAATCGCCCGAAGGCCCGCCGCTGACGCCGTGTTCGCCCTCGCCTGAAAGGCGAATCCGATCGCCTTCGTCGACGCCGGCGGGAATTTTGACCGATAAAGTTTTCTGTTGTTTGACGCGGCCGGCGCCTTGGCACGTGCCGCAAGGCGTCGCAACCATTTTGCCGCTGCCGTGGCAGCGCGGGCAGGTTTGCTGTAGCGAGAAAAATCCTTGCTGCATGCGCACTTCGCCGCGGCCGTTACAGGTTGTGCAAGTCTGCGGTTGTGTGCCGGGCTTCGCGCCGCTGCCGTTACAGGTAGCGCACTCTTCCATGGTCGGAATGCGAATTTTCGTATCGGTGCCGCGTGCCGCTTCTTCTAAACCGATTTCCAAGTTGTAGCGCAAATCGGCGCCGCGATACACGCCTTGCCGTCCACCGCCGCGTCCGCCACCGAAAATTTCGCCGAAGATATCGCTGAACGCATCGCCGAATCCGCCCATGCCCGGACCACCCGCCATGCCTTGACTCGGATCGACGCCAGCGTGGCCGTATTGATCGTAGGCCTGGCGCTTGCTGGCATCAGTCAATACTTCGTAGGCCTCCTTCGCCTCCTTAAAATGTTCCTCCGCCTTGGGATTATCAGGATTGCGATCGGGATGAAACTTCATCGCCATTTTGCGAAACGATTTTTTGATT
>JANOGO010000062.1:0-17038 GCA_031406045.1 Pseudomonadota bacterium | reverse complement strand
CGAGTTCGCGTTGATTGCCATCCTGATAACAAAACTTTCCCGGGACCCGTACGTATGCTTGGCTATTGGTCTGCCCGAACAAGGCGAGGCAATGCTCTTCCTGCCCCAAACTCGGTACGAATACGGCATCGTTGACCGCACCCGCCGGACTGCTCAGACTGGCAGCGATCCCGACTCCGAGATTGGCAATGATTCTTCTATACATCTCAGCTAACCCTCCCTCTAATTTTGGAGCAATGTTGCAGCGACTTGACCGTCTAGCAAGGAAGCACGAAGAAAATCAACAAGGCGACCCCTAGTTCGGTGGCATTCCAACAACCGCTTCGCGCGCATTAAACCATTTTGGGCAACGCTGATCAAGCTACTCGCTGGCACGCCACCTGCAGTGACTTCGGCATTAAGCGAGGGTCCCTCGCCATTGCCGCCGATCCGAACGCGCAGTACGAAGAGTATATAGCAGGCCGACGAAGCGAAGGTTTTTCAGCGCCGTTGTCGGCTCAAGTGCGAACTGCAACAGTTTGCCGGTTATCCCAAGCAGAAAGTGAGAATGTCGCCGCGTGGGCGGTCCGCTTTGCGGCGTCGATACCGTCGAACCCAAGTTCAACTGTGGGTCGTTCCTAACCGGTCAACGGCGAAACGAATAAAATATGGTGTCTACGCGCACGCCAATTTTTAACGATGTTGCCGGAATAGTTTATCCAGACGACCGGAACGCGCCGACGCAAAATAAAAAGCCCGCCAACCTTTCGGCCTGCGGGCTTAGTCTAGGTTACCTTGCTTACGAAAGCGCGGCGCCTACGGCATTGACATAAATCGCGTAGATCGACTTGCTGCCGGTCATGAACAATCGATTGCGTTTCGTACCGCCAAAAACCAGATTGGCAATGACTTCTGGTGTGTGCAGGAAGGCCAATAATGTTCCATCGGGCGCATGAACGCGCACACCGTTGGTGTCCAAAATCTGCCCCAGCCGCAACCACACCAAACGTTGCCGTCGGTTTCGCAGCGCACGCCATCGGTGAAGCCCGGCGCGAAGTCAGCGAACTGCTTGCCACCGGTGACGCCGGTGCCTGCGCTATTGACGTCGAATACCGTGACATCGGCGGGATAGAGGCCATCGGTCGCGCCTGTATCGACGACTCACAGCATTCACACACTTTACGTCTTGGGAGGAAGTGTTGCCCCTGAGTACCTGGCAGCACCGGCTCGGATGAGAAGTTTGGGTTCGCAATATTGCTCATTCAAGAACGTCCTTACGAACTGTCTGTGTCGGCGCTACCGATACTGCTCCCGGACCATGAACCGCGAAAACTCTTGTGACCGCACCAACGTGTCATCCTGAGCAACGCGAAGGATCTGCTGTTACGGCGGTAAAAGCAGATCCTTCACGGACTTTGCCCTCGAGTGCAGCGAAGGGTTCAGGATGACATTTTAAAACGACAATTTCGATGGGGTTCAAGGAAAGCCCCTTGTTTCTCCGACACTGCGCACGGACCTTGAACCCAGTTTGTTGAAAGCTTAAGTGACGAAGCAATCGCGTTTTCTACGCCAAAAAATTCGAGATGGCTTCGTCGCAAAGAGCGCTCCTCGCAATGACAAATCCGAGAGGTGGGTGGATCAAGCGCAGCGGATCCACCACAGCAGAAAAAAGAAACCGGCGAACGCGGTTCGCCACGGTGGATCCGCTGCTGGTGGCAGCAATTGTATTCATGCCACGCTTGATCCACCCCACCGTTAAGTTCGGGCTCATGGAAAGCTGCCTGTTTCGGTCGACACTGCGCACGGATCTTGAACCCGGTTCATGGAAAGTAGCTAAATAGCGGCAAGGCGTTGAACTGTGTCAGGATATATCTTGACCAGATTAATCAGTAGTGCTGCTTGCGCATTGGGCTTGGCACGGCCTTGCTCCCAATTTTCCAACGTCCGAACATTGGTACGTAAATACGCGGCAAATAGCGCGCGCGATAGATTAAGCTGTTCACGCACACGAATTAATTGCTTGGGCGTGACCTTCGGTGCAGGCTTGTACTCTACGGCATGGGTGCGCAGGGTTCGCTTGCCCTCCCGAGCGTCAGCCAGGGCAGCAATACCTTCACCCAGCTCAGTAAATAGGTCGCGTTTGTTGGTCGGTTTAGCAGTGACTTTTGCTTTCATGTCTTTCTCCTTGCTTCTACTTCCACTTTGATCATCGCCCTCAGCGCTTTGCGCCGTTGGGGCGTTAGATCACTCATTTCGTCCTTGTCATATAACGTAAATAACCAGAACTGGAGGCTTGAATCCCACCAGTAGTAAATTACGCGCAATCCACCACGTTTGCCCTTCCCGCGACGCGCATCGCCAACTCGAAGTTTGCGCAGACCGCCAGAATCTGGAATGAGATCCCCTGCCGTGGGGTTCTTCATCAGGAGATTCTGCAGCGCAAGGAACGCATCATCATCAAGATAATCGGCGCGATGCCTTTCAAACGCGGGCAGTTCTACGAAGGTGGCCTTCACGATTACATTGTACGTAAACTACGTATATACGCAAGTTACGTATTAAATCTACCATCGGCCACGCCGGAAAGAAAAACGCCCACTCGAATTCGAGTGGGCGCTGAATAACTCCGTTACGGAGTATTGTTTCCCCGAGGGATCGCCCCGGAGAGATTTCTATTACTACACGCTCAACTGGTTGCCGAGCGGAAGATCACGGATACGCTTACCGGTTGCCTGGAAAATAGCATTGGTAAACGCCGGTGCGAACGGCGGTACGCCGGGCTCGCCCACGCCGCTCGACGGCACATCGAGGCCGTGGGGAACGATATGGGTACGAACATCCATTGCGCCTTCGCCGATACGCAGTACTTGGTAATCGTTGAAGTTGCTTTGCTGCACGCGACCGTTCTTGAAGGTGATTTGCGTGAGTTTAGCGATGGAAAGACCCATTACCGCCGCGCCTTCCATTTGCGACGCGATACGTTCCGGGTTGACGTGGAAACCGCAGTCGACTACGGTGTCGACGCGCGGCACGCTGACGTTGCCCTTGTCGTCCACCGCTACTTCAACCACCGTTGCCACATAGCTCAGGAAGCTACGTTGAACCGCGATACCCAAACCGCTGCCCTTGGCCAGCTTGCGCCCCCAACCGGCTTTTTCCGCCGCCATTTGCACGACTTTGCGCATACGGCCGGTGTCGATCGGATAAGTATCAAACGGATCGCCGTAGTTCCACAACTCGCTGGTGACGGTCTTACGCGGATCAACGATACGCGCCGGGCCGATCATTTCCAACAAAAAGTCTTTCTGGTCCTTGCCCTGCTCGGCGGCCAGTTCCGCAACCATGGACTGCATGGCAAATGCGTGCGGAATATTGTTCACCGAACGGAACCAACCGATACGCGTATGGGACACCGCTTCGCCGGTTTCCAGGCGCAGGTTCGGCACATTGAACGGCGTATCGATCAAGCCAAGGCCCAGTTCCAGCGCGCTTTCGCGTTTTGGATCGGGCATGAAGTTGGACATCAACGACGGCGAGACACTGCGTTGACGCCAGGCGATGACCTTGCCATTCTTGTCCAAACCGGCGGTGACATGCTGGTACGACACGGAATGGTAGAAGGCATGCTGGATGTCGTCTTCGCGAGTCCACACCACTTTAACCGGCGTGCCGCCCATTGCTTTGGACAGAATCGCCGCTTCCAGTACGAAGTCGCATTTTGACTTACGACCGAAGCCACCGCCGAGCAACGTAACGTTAACCGTTACATTTTTCTGATCGATGCCTAAGGTGTTGGCCACATCGCCACGCGTACCGCCGGGGCTTTGCACGCATGCCCATACTTCAGCTTTGCCATCTTTAACAACGGCAGTAGCTGCGGGCGGTTCCATCGTCGCGTGCGAGGAGTGTGGAACATAATATTCACGCTCGATCACTTTTGCCGCTGTCTTGATCGCTGCATCGAAGTCGCCTTCGTTGCGCTCGACCTTGCCAGGCTGACGCGCTGTTGCTTGCAATTGCTTTTTGAACGCGTCGGAATCGTAGGTCGCGTTAGGGCCATCGTTCCACTTCACGTTCAATTTGCTGCGGGCTTGCATCGCAGACCAGGTGTTTTCCGCGATCACCGCGACGCCGCCCAACGGGCCGAACTTGGCCGGGGCTTTGGTTGCGGGAATCTTGACGATTTTGATGACGCCCGGCACTTTCATTGCAGCGGCCTCATCGAACGAAACTACTTCGCCACCCACAACCGGCGGACGGGCAACCACCGCGAACTTCATGCCGGGGACTTTAACGTCCTGGCCGTAGATCGCATTGCCGGTGATGATGTCCTTCATGTCATAGATCTGGACATTGCCCTTGCCGATGTAGCGGAATTTGTCCGGCGATTTCAGCGTAATGTCGTTGGCGCGCGGCACTTTCATGCCGGCAGCGACTTCAGCCAATTCGCCGTAGCCAATCGTTTTGCCCGAAGGGATGTGCACGACTTTATGCATCTCGGCGCGAACGTCGACATCGGAGCAATTCCACTTCTGCGCGGCAGCGCGCTCGAGCATCAAGCGCGTTGCGGCGCCGCAGGCGCGCATCGGTTGAATAAAGTGACGCATGCTGCGCAAACCGTCAGTGTCTTGATTGCCGTACTTTGGCTCATCGCCGGGCGCTTGCACAATCTTGACTTTCGACCAATCGGCTTCCATTTCGTCGGCAACGACCATTGGCAAGCTGGTGCGCGAACCCGTGCCCATTTCCGAACGGTGCGACACGATGGTGACCGTGCCGTCTTTCGCAATCGACACGTACACATTGGGATCCCACACCGCGCCGCCCGGCATACCGCCGGCGCCGGTCTCATACTTGTTGGGATCCGCAGCATTGGCGATAGCGGGAACGAATTGCGCGGCGAGTACAAAACCGCCGGTAGTGACAACGCCTTTCAAAACGTCGCGACGGCTGACGTTCTCAAGGATTGTGTGCTGGGTAAATTTATCGGCTTTCATCTTACGCCCCCTTTGCAGCGGACTTCACGGCCGCAAAAATACGTTGATAGCAACCGCAACGGCAGATGTTGCCCGACATTGCTTCCAGGATTTGCGCATCGGTCGGATCTTTGTTTTCCGCGATGAGCGCCGCGCCGGCCATGATTTGCCCGGCTTGGCAGTAACCGCACTGGGGCACGTTATGTGCGCTCCAGGCTTTTTGCACCGGGTGAGAACCATCGGCGGACAAGCCTTCGATAGTCGTCACTTTCTTGCCGGCCACTTCACCGACAGTGACGACGCAGGCTTTCGCCGCTTTGCCGTCGACGTGTACGGTGCATGAACCACACAAGCCAACGCCACAACCAAATTTCGTTCCGGTCATACCCATCGTATCCCGGAGCAACCACAACAACGGCATCTCGGCAGGTACGTCGACCTGCTGAGCCTTACCGTTGACGTTTATCGATGTTGCCATGAAAAACCCCTCCAAACGTATTGATGAAACGCGACTCGGCGAAGCCGAAACGCGCGCCGACTCGCTGCTAGACTTCTATCTGTAATACTTCAACGGAAAAATTGTTTTGCTGCGATTCAAAGAGAAACGCCCGCCGCCGGTCGCAACGATCGTTGGTTAGTTCGGTGGGACGGATTGAGAACGAAACCGAAGCTCTTCGCAGAACATTCGCCTTTAACCCAACCATTTGACATTCCTCCAGTCGTACTTGTTATAGCTGTTTCAGCGGGCGCCATGCCTTACCAAAACCGCATAACCAGAAATTACCACTTTTGTAAGGGCTGCGCTAGGGGTATTTCGAGGGAAATTGCGATATTCCGGCTGGGCTGGTTTGAATTAACAAAAATGATCGAGCCACGAGGCTTATCGATATTGGCGATCCATGATGCACGCCCGCGAAGCCGCATGGATACTGGGCCTACAGGTAGGCCATTATTGATGTTTTACACGTGGACAAATCCTCGACCGATCCGGCGACGTATTATAATTTTGTTCCGGTTAATCAAGGAAACCCCATGTATCTACTCCGCTCCCTCGAAGCCCGCGCCGCAGCGGGCAACCCCATCCGTGTTGGATTGATTGGCGCCGGCAAATTCGGCTCCATGTATCTTTCCCAGGCGCGGCGCACTGTCGGCATCCACTTGATCGCCGTCGCCGACCTGTCGCCCGCCCGCGCCAAAGCGGCGCTGCTCAACACCGGCTGGAATGAAGATCGCTTGACGGCGAAATCCATGGCCGAAGCCAAGTCCAAAGGCACGACTTACCTGCTCGATTCCGCCGACGCCCTGATCGCCGCCGACGAAATCGAAGTCGTCATCGACGCCACCGGCAATCCCGCGCTGGGTATTCATCACGTGTTGCAATGCTGCAAACACGGCAAGCATATGGTGATGGTGAATGTTGAAGCGGACGCCCTCGCCGGCCCGCTGCTGGCGGAAAAAGCCCGTTCCGCAGGCATTGTTTATTCCCTGGCCTACGGCGACCAACCGGCGCTGATTTGCGAGCAAGTGGAATGGGCGCGCGGCGCGGGATTCGACGTCGTCGCCGCCGGCAAGGGCACGAAATATTTGCCCGGCTACCACGCCTCGACGCCCGATACCGTGTGGCAACACTACGGCCTGTCCGCCGAAGAAGCTGCGAAAGGCGGCATGAACGCGCAGATGTTCAATTCGTTTTTGGACGGCACGAAATCCGGCATCGAAATGGCGGCCGTCGCCAATGCCACCGGCTTAACGCCCGCGCCGGATGGTCTGAAATTCCCGGCTTGCAGCGTCGACGAGTTAGCACACATTTTGAAACCGCATTCGGCCGGCGGGCAATTGCATCACGCCGGCCAAGTCGAAGTTATTTCCAGCATGAATCGCGATAACACAAAAGTCGAACGCGATCTGCGCTGGGGCGTTTATGTTACGTTCTCAGCCGGCAGCGACTACGTGCGTCGCTGTTTCAAGGAATATGGCCTGATAACCGACGATTCCGGCGAATATTCCTCGATGTACAAACCGTTTCATTTGATCGGTTTGGAGTTGGGCTTAAGCGTCGCCCACGCCGCGATCCGCAAAGAACCCACCGGCCAAGCGCAAGACTTCATCGGCGATGTGGTTGCCACCGCCAAGCGCGAGTTGAAGCCCGGCGAAATGTTGGACGGCGAAGGCGGCTTCACGGTCTGGGGCAAGTTAATGCCCGCGGCGGATTCGCTGCGCCTAGGCGGCTTGCCGATCGGCCTGGCCCATCATCTAAAGCTGGTGCGGGCCGTGGCGATAGGTGCGCCAGTCACGTGGACTGACGTGGCTTTCGACGGCGCCATGGCTGCGATCCAATTCCGCCGCGAGATGGAAGATAGGTATGCCCAGAAGTTAGGCGTGGAGCGGGTAGTGGCGAAGGTGGGCTAATGTAGGGTGGGCACGTCGTTTGTGCCCGCGTTGCAGCGGCGGATGACTGACCGCGTGGGCAAACAATAAGATCGTTTGCCCACCCTACCATTGTCATTACCGCGAAGGCGGTGCAGCAAATGGTGCGCGCCGTTTACCTGCCGGAGCACGGCATCTTCATCCGCTTCGCCAAGCCGTGGATGGAAAATCAGGGCACAAAAAATTGAATGAAATATCCAATCAATTTACAGAACAGCAACTCATTGAGGACGCCATCGTTTCCCTGCTGCGCGCGCGCCGCCCCGAGGCCTCGATTTGCCCGTCCGACGCTGCGCGCACGATTGCGTCCGGCCGCGGCGATTGGCGCGCGCTGATGCCAAGCGTACGCGATGTCGCTGCGGCGCTCGCACAGCGCGGCGTGCTGCGCATCACGCGCGGCGACGACGAGTTAGCTCCAAACGCGCTCGAAGGCGGGCCGATTCGTTTACGCCGCGGCCCGAATTGGATTCAATAAACGCGTAGGTTGCGGGTGAGGTACGAACCCCAACATCGCTGCCTCAAGAGAATCGTTGGGCTAGGTTCCTCAACCCAACCTACATTTTATTCTGGCATTGCCGCTATCCGCATTCTGCTTGGTTCGTGGCATGGCATGCCGTGCGAGCCACTATTCTTGCGGCTCTCAGGCCAATGCCTATAAATGTTCTTCTGTTCGTAGTGACAACTCGACCATACGCTCCAGTAATTGATCGGCGGGCAATCCGACGAAATTACGCAACACCAATTCTTTCGCGTAAAGCCGAATCAAATAGCGCAGCTTCAACATTTTTGTGCGGGACGAAAATACGAAATCGCGATGACCGTTGTTGATGACGATGACGTTGCGCGCGATGTCGAAGCGCGAGCGCCACGATTCACCGGCGGCGCGTTCGAAGGTGTAGCCCGGTAATCCTTGCGACGGAATATTGGCCGCGCCGATTTGCGACAATAACTCGTGGGTGACGGTGATCAGTGCCTCCGCTTGGCATTCGATGTCGCGTTGGCGCACCGTCACATTTAGACGCGTCAGGCCGGGTTCCTCCGGCGCGACATAGCTTGCGACCTGGCTGCGCGCGCCATCCAATGTTCCGCCGCCTTCCACGATTTGCCAATGAAATTCGAGATCGTGTTCGACTCTTCGCCGCGAGCGGTCACGCGGCAACGCTTGAAATTTTCGGCTCTCGCCGACGCGGGTTACGCTCGACGCCGGCGAAACAGCGACGCTGAATAATGGCCCGGCAAACTCGAAAAACTGCCGTTGCTTTTCTTCTTTCGGTTCCGGCTCGACGACACCTGCGAGCGTGCCGTCGGCGTCGTCAGTTTCGTTGGGCGACTTGTCGCCGGCGTTTCCCGGCGTCGGCCGCAACGAACGCGATTGAATATCGAACCAATCGTATTCCTCGATCGGCAAGGTCATGATCGCTTCGCGAAACGCGCGTTGAATCGTGCGCAGCAATTCGCGGCTGGCTTTTTCGTCTTCGGCGCGGCGCTGTTGCTCGATGATGTCGATGAGTTTTTGTTCCAGCGGCTTGATGCCTTCGAGCAATGCTGCGTAAGCGCCATCGTGTATGAGCCCGGTGCGCGTGCCGGGCGTGAGATTGACGAACGGCACATCGATGAGCCCCTGCAGGTAATGCAAGCTCCAAGGCGGATGCGCGAAATCGTCGACCAACGCCAGATCTTCGAGCACGCGCGTGCCGTGGCGAAACAACGCCACTTGGTTGACCTCCGACGGCTCGCAAAGATACAACTCGGCATAAGCGTCGCCGCGCTCCGTTCGCAAGGCCGGCAATTGGTGCAGGAGCAAGCCTTCGAATTGCCGCGGCTCGACGGCGTATTGTTTGCGCGCGAGCTTGTCGATGACGCTGATTTTGACGCCCGATTGGCGAATGCGGTCGCGCAATTCCGCGGCGAGGTACCATTGAATTTTTTCGCCGGACAAAGCGCGTATGCCCTCGAGCAGCGGCGCGATTTTGACCTCGGTTCCGCCTTCGCTAAACAACGCACGCTTCGGCGTGACCACATAACTCGGATCGCCCTTGCGCATAATCATCTGATACGCGCGCTGATCCACGCCGGTCGAAGTCATCGTCAACTGCTCGCCGACGGTCCAGAAACTTAACAGTCCGATGCCGAATTCACCCTGCAAGCCTTTCGCGCCATCGGCTTTCAAGCGGCGCTTGATGGAATCGCCGATATGCGTCGCGACGTAACGAAAATCCGGCTTGCCGGCCTCGTCGCGCGGCACGCCTTGGCCGTCATCTTTAATCGCGAGAAAATGATTGTTGTTCTCTCGGCCGCGCGTGATGCTGATCGTGCTTGCCTTTGCGTCGATGGCGTTCTCGACCATTTCCGCGATGGCTTTAAGCGGATTGTTTTGCGACAGCGCGATGATGGTGATCGCGTTCCAATGATCGCCGATGCGCAGTTTGCCGCGTTCTTGTGTGGGTTTTAGTGTTGAAGTTGCCATGGGTTTTTATATCGCTTGAGTTGCGACGTAATTTAGCACGAGCACGAAATGTAGGGGGCATTCATGCACCGTTCGATTTCGATGGTGCATAAATGCACCCTGCATCACTGTTGTCATTCCCGCGAAGGCGGGAATCCATTTGGCGATGGAATTTGTTAACGCGGTATGGATTCCCGCCTTCGCGGGAACGACAATTTGAGAGGCGATTTAGAATGAATATACCTCATGCAACGAGCCGCACCCAGCTTGCCTCCTGGCAATGCATGCCCCGCGAGCCAATATCCATGCGGCTCTCAGGGCACTACCTAAAACGGTTTCACGACCACCAAGATGATTACCGCAAACAAAATCAACACCGGAAATTCGTTGAACCAGCGATAGAAAACGTGACCGAATCGATTGCGGTCGTACTTAAAATCGTTCAGCAGTTTGCCGCAATAGACGTGATAGATCACGAGGATCAACACGAGAAAAAGCTTCGCGTGCATCCAACCGCCGCTGATGCCGTAGCCGAGCCAGAGCCACAGGCCGAAGACGATGGTGAGCACCGCGCCGGGCGTCATGATGCCGAAGTAGAGTTTGCGCTCCATTATTTTGAAACGCTCTATGCTTATCGCGTCGCTCGACATAGCGTGATAGACGAATAGGCGCGGCAGATAAAATAATCCGCCGAACCAGGTGACCATGAAACTGATGTGTAGGGCTTTAATCCAGAGCATGGTTTTGTTTATTTTGATAAACGTCGTCGCATAAGTACCAACGCCAAATAGTACGACACGATTCCATATATGAGTAGCACGGCGATGTGGCCGAGCGCGTTTGTTGGAATTTGGTTGCCGAGCAGTGGCCGCACTAAATCGATCGCGTGCGTGAGCGGCAGAATTTGCGCCAGCATTTGCAGACCATGGGGTAGCTGCGAGACGGGATAAAACACGCCGCAGAGCAAGGTCATCGGCGTGATCCACAGTGAAAAATAGTACATGAAGAAATCATAGTTCGGCGCGAGCGCGGTGATCATCATGCCCATGCTGGCGAAACACAGGCCGATCAGTAGTGCGATCGGGACGATGAACAGCGTAAGCGGCGATTTCGACAGGCCCAGAACCCAAATAACCACCAAGATCGCCGTGCCGGAAAGCAAACTTTTGCTTGCCGCCCATAACACTTCGCCCATAACAATATCATCGAGATTTTGCGGCGTGTTGAGAATTGCGTCCCAAGTTTTTTGCGCGTGCATGCGCGAGAACGCCGAGTACAGCGCCTCGAACGTCGCGCTGTTCATGGTGCTGTAACACACCGTGCCGCCGGCGAGAAAAATCATGTAGTTCATGCCGCCTACCTGCGGCAATAATGTGCCCAGACCAAAGCCTAGACCCAGCATATAGAGCATCGGATCGGCGAGATTGCCGAGCATGGATGGAATCGCGAGCTTGCGCCACACCAAAAAATTTCGCCGCCACACTGCGAAGAAACGCGAGCTGATATCGGGTAAGCGCAGATGTTTTGCAGCGATCAATCGCGTAGCTCCCGGCCGGTTAGTTTCAAAAATACGTCCTCCAAATTTGCCGGGCGATGCAGATAACGCAACGCGGTTTGAGGCTGCAAATTTTCGAGCAACGGTTCTAAACTTTCGCCATAACAAAAAGCTGTCTCGCCGGCGATCTCGACGCGTTTTGCGCGGGACTTGGCGAATTGCTCGAGCCAATCATTCAGCCCGTCACCATAAACTTCGACGACTTGCGGCTCGATATGTTGCGCGACGAGCTTGCGTGGTGCGCCTTGCGTAACGACTTTGCCGTGATCCATGATGATCAGCCGATCGCATAAGCGCTCGGCCTCATCCATAAAATGCGTTGTCAGGAAAATAGTTTTCCCCTGTGCGAGTAAGCGCTTCAAGCGATCCCAAATCAAATGTCGCGCTTGCGGATCCAGGCCCGTAGTTGGCTCGTCCATCACGATCAGATCGGGGTCGTTGATCAGCGCGCGCACCAGTGTCAAGCGCCGCTTCATGCCGCCGGAGAGTGTGTTGATTTTGCTGTCGCCGCGCTGCGAAAGTCCGGCGAATTCGAGCAGGTCTGGAATGCGGCTGCGGGTTTCGCGATCGGACATGCCGAAGTAACGGCCGTAGACCAATAAATTCTCCGCAACGGTGAAATCGGGATCGAGGTTGTCCAATTGCGGCACGACGCCGACGCGGCGACGCGCTTCGCGCGCGGCCTGCGGCACCGGCGAATCGACTAAGGTGATCGTTCCCGAATCGGGATCGGTTAAACCTAAGCATAAGCGCAGCGTCGTGGTTTTACCTGCGCCGTTCGGCCCGAGCAGGCCAAAGCATTCGCCGCGTTTTAATTCAAAGCTGACTCCCGCGACGACTTCGCGATCGTCATAGCTTTTGCGCAGATTCTCGACCGCTAAAACCGGCATGCTTGAACAACGAGTTGTTTGATCAGATGCAAACGTTTATGGAAAAAATGATCGGCGCCGGGGATAACGACGATGGGAAGATTCTGCGGACGCGCCCAATCCAAGATGGCTTTGAGCGGGACTGTGTCATCGAGTTCGCCGTGGATAACCAGCGTATCGGGTTTGACTTCGGCGACGTCGAAGCGCCCGGCGGCTGGCGCAATCAGCACCATTTGCCGGATCGCGAGTTGGGTTGCGACTTTGGTTTGCACAAATCCACCGAAGGAAAATCCCGCAAGAAAAATCGGCAATTCACCGAATTCGTGTTTGGCGTAATCCGCCAAAAACAGGAAGTCATCAGTCTCGCCGCGTCCTTCGTCATGCTTACCTTCGCTGGCGCCGACACCGCGAAAATTCATGCGCAGCGCGATGCAATCCAGTTCCGAAAACGTACTAGCCAAAGTCTGCGCGACTTTGTTATCCAGCGTGCCACCGTAGAGCGGATGCGGGTGGGCGATCAGCGCGATGCCGCGCGGGGTACTGTCCGGCCGATTGATGACAACCTCCAGTTTTCCCACTGGGCCATCGAGTAAAATCGATTCGCGTTTATCGAAATTGAGCACTAAATTTTCAATCGCTCGACCATGCGGCCCTTCAGCAAATGCTCATCGATGATTTCATCGACGTCTTTTTTATCGGCGTAGGTGTACCACGTTTCTTCCGGGTAAATCACCATCACCGGGCCTTCGGCGCAGCGATCCAAACAGCCCGCTTGATTGACGCGCACTTGTCCCTGACCGGAAAGTTTCAGCGCTTTCACTCGGCCTTTCGCATAATCGCGCATCTCGCTTGAGCCGTGATCGTTGCAGCAAGCTTCGCCATTGGCGCGTTGATTGCAGCAGAAAAAAACGTGGTGTTGGTAGTAACCGGACATTAGAAAATGGCGAAATGAGAAGGAGAGAAATTATAACCTAGTGAAATCGATGACCTGTTGGCGCATCCAATACCAAAACAAGAATACTAACGCGATGATCGGCCAAATTTCATTCAGATAAAGCGTGAGTCCGGTGAATTGCAGCAACTGACCATATGGCCAATCGAACAAGCGCACCACGTCGGACAGCGGTGAATAGTTCCCGGCCATTTTCGATAACATGCCACCGGCAAGGATTAGAACCGCAGCGAGATAGATCCGCTGGTTTAGCCTTAGAAATGAAAGCGGCAGCAGTGCGACAAAGCCGATGGCTAATCCGGTCAGTGTTTCGTTGCTATGCCATTGCGCCGCGACTTCCGGCCGCATTAAGGCATAGGCGGCGATGAGTTTGAAACAGAACGCCAGGCCCGTTAACACTTGAACGACTACCAGTGCGTGGCTGCGCACTCGCATCAGCGTGGTGACAAGGAGCCCGAGGCCGCAAAAATTTAACGCGGTGCCGAGCGCGAATGGCGCATCCGGTGGTGCTTGGTACGTGTAGCCCTCGTCATAGCCGGGCAACGCCTCGCTGACGACGCCGGCGCCGAAGATCGGGATCGACGGATTAAGCTGCGAGATTAACCACACGCACAACAGCACGAGGCCAATATCAATGATGCCGCCGGGCAAGAATAGCTCCTGGCGCCATGCGCGCAGCAGCGTTTGCACGTTGGTGTGGCGACCGAGCCAGGCGGATAACAATGCGCCGGCGATACAGCCGAGACTATTGCAAAAAAAATCAAGGTTGGATGAAATGCGATCGCGCAAATAGCCCTGAGCAACTTCCATGGTCAGGCTCAACAGGATGCCGGCGACGATGCTGATAACCAAGGCGCGCGTTCGCGTTGTGCGCGGCGCCTGGTAAGCGTAAAGCAGCAAGCCGAACGGTAGGTAGGCGAGAAAATTAATGGCTAGATCGAAGCGCGTGAAATAACGCGGCCAGCCGCTGGTGAGAAAAGCCCAGGTGCCCGCGGCGGGAATTTGCCAGCCTTTGAATGGCGAGAGGCTGACGTAGGCGATTAGCGCGACAAAAAAAATAACAAGGTAACCGATGATCCGCGACGAGCGCTCATCGTTGTCCCGCAGCACGTTTTCGGTTTGCTTCAAATCGCTTTGAGCTGTTCGCGGTAGCGTGAGATTTTTTCTACGTAATGGTGCGCGCCGTCTTGGATGCGCGCAATGTCGTCGTCGGTCAGTTGCCGCACAATCTTGCCCGGCGAGCCTAGCACCAACGAGCGATCGGGAATGACTTTTCCTTCGGCGATCAGTGCGTTTGCGCCGATCAAACAGTCTTTGCCGATCACCGCGCCATTCAGAATCACGCTCTTGATGCCGACGAGTGTGCCGTCGCCGATGGTGCAGCCGTGCACCATCGCCATGTGGCCAACGGTGACGCCGCGACCAATCGTGACCGGAAAACCGGGGTCGGCATGCACCACGCAATTATCTTGAATGCTGCAATCATCGCCGACGCTGATGCGATCGTTATCGCCGCGCAACACCGCGCCGAACCAGATGCTGACATTGTTGCCGATGATGCAATGACCGATCACGCTGGCGCTTTCGGCGGCGAAATAATGTCCTTGAAATTCCGGCTTGAGATCACCCAACGCGTAAATCATGTCCGACCCTCAATATGAAGATTAATTTTACCTGCCTGAAGACCCAATATCCATGAGGCTCTCGAAGCATATCATGGCGGCGAACGACATCGACGGGTGCTCCGGCACGACTATTTGTGCGCGATAAACGCGTAGCGATTCACGCTGAAAAAATATTCACCGCGCTCGCCATGCGCTTTGAGATCGTCCGCCCATTGTTGCAGCGTTTGCTTGGTCAAGCCTTGCCGGCCGGCACCGAATTTCGCCATTAGCGCGATCATGCTGTGGCTATAAGTGTTTGGATCATACTCGATATTGATGATCGGAATGACCGCGACGCGATCCAATTTGAAGCCCGCTTCGCGCAGGCGTTTCGGCAGGGTGCGTGGTAAGCGCGAATCGGCGCCATGTTCGCGCCACGCCTCGAGCACTTGCGCCATGCGCGCTTCGTCAGCATGATTCCAGACCGACGATTCCCAATCGGTCGCGACGATCAACAACCGCCCGCCGGGCCGCAACACCCGCGCGGCTTCGCGCAATGCGGCCGCGATGTCGGCGACGTATTCGTACACCTGCGTCGACTCGACGACGTTGAACGATTCATCGGTGAACGGCAGACTGAGCGCGTTCGCTTCGTTGAGTTCGATCGTCGCGATTTCGCCGCAGCGATTTCGCGCCAACACAAGCATATCGGCACTGATGTCGACGCCGCTCAAGCGACCGGTAACGCCGACTTCTCCGGCCATTTCCGCCAACAAAAAACCGGGGCCGCAGCCGACGTCAAGCACGGCCTCGCCGGGCTGCAACGCCAGCAGCGCGCGCGTGGCGCGACGTTGCTCGATGATATCCGGCATTAAGTAAACCTGTTCGACGCGCCGTGCCGCCGCGCCATCGAAACTGAATTCTTCCGCCAAACTAATTTCCCCTTTTCATCTTGATGTCGGCCCACAAGCGGCCGCGCACGCGGCGCTGCTCAAGCGTCAAATCCTTCAGCATTTCCAGTTTTTGCGCCGTTGCCCGATCTGGGAAAATCCATTTGTTGTTTGCCAGTACGGGATGCAAGAATTTCGTCGCCGCCGCGTTCGGCGAGGCCGAACCGGTCGTGTTGGAAAGTTCGGCGGCGTTTTCGCCGTCCATCATGAAGTTCATGAACTGATGCGCGAGATCGGGTCGCGGCGAATCTTGGTGAATCACCATGCTATCGAGCGCAAACACCGCGCCCTGTTTCGGTACCGTGTAAGCGATAGTCCATTTGCGTTTTTCGCTTTTCGCGCGCTGTGCCGCTTGAAAAAAATCATTGTTGTAACCCAGCGCCAGCCAAATATTGCCGGTCACCAAAGCTTGCCCATAAGTGGTGTTATTGAACGCTTGCCAGAAAGGTTTCGCCGCCAGGATCACTTGCTTTGCTTCCTCCCAATGTTGCGCATTGGTATCGTTTACCGAATAACCTTTGTATTTGAGCGCCGCTGCGAATAACTCATTCGGCGAATCGAGAACCGTCACCCTCCCACGAATTTTTGCCAGGTAACGCAGATCGAAAATCGCCGCCAAGGTATCGGTTGGGATGCCGAGTTCCGTCAACTTTTCTCGTTGATACCCCATCACCGTTAGCGTGTAGCCATAGGGCACGGAATAAATGTTGCCCTTATCGAACGCCATGTTGAGGAATTCTGCTTTGATATTGGCGACATTGGGTAACAGTGTTTTATCGATCGGCTTCAGCGCGCTTTTTTTGATCAAGGTCTCCACCGCGTTGCCGGTGGGCACCAAGATGTCATAACCTTTCGCACCGCCTTCGAGCCGAGCGAGGAGTTCATCGTTGTCGCCGAAGGTTTTGTATTTAATCTTGCAGTTACATTTTTTTTCGAAGCGTTCGATTGCGGTCGGGCCGATGTAATTGCCCCAGTTATAAATCGAAAGTACATCTTGCGCGGCGGCGGCGCCAGAGAGAATAATCAAGCCGATTAAACAAATCCGCAATTCGGTCATCCTGCTAGGGTCGCTCTGAATAAGTTCGAGTTCTAAATGAGACAAGGCGCGAACAGAAAATATCGACGCAGCATATGCACCATATGTGAGGAGATATTTTTTGTGAGTAACGCGGTATCATGACGAAATCGGACCTATGTCAGAGCTTCCGTAAATTTTTGAAAGAAAAATATGGCTCTAACTCAATACACCAAACAAGGCGCCATCGGCGTCATCACCCTCA